>JALSUU010000137.1 GCA_027071075.1 Sulfurimonas sp.
CTAATGCTCCCTCTCTTGAAGATGATGCAAGAAGTCCAAAGTATTTGTTCATAACAAGTGTCTGATTTTTATACTTTTCGTAAAAATCTTCAAAAGCAACTGCAGCCTCATCAGCACTTATACTCTCTAAGATATCAAGTGCTACAACTCTATCACTCATACTTACAGAGTTATAGTACTGACTTTTACTCAACTCTATCACTGCATCACTCTCTAAAGCAGTCAATATTTTTAAGACTCTATTTTTGATGGCTCTTCTTCCCATATTGAGACTATCAATACTCTCTTCATTTGGAAAGTGATTTACTCTATAGAGCGCTAAAAGTTTCTCTTCAAAAGTAGTCGCTAAATGCTTACATAACTTCTCTTTCGCTTCATAAATAGGATCAAAATCCACCTCATCTTGTCTCTGCATCAAACTAGAGTGTGTTGGAAGTTCCAAAAGCAGTGCCTTATAAGAGAGATCCATATCTAAATCAAGCAGATGTCCATAAGAGGCAACAAACTCTGCATCTATCTCTTCGCCTTGCATCATCTTCTCTAAAGTCTCAGTAGCATAATCTTGAGCAGCCTCATACTGCACAAAACTATTTTTATCATGCTTCATTAAAAAGGCAAAATCTACATTTTCTTGCTCTACGATAATAGGTGCTGAGAAATCTCTGTTTATTGAGAGGGTTGGTTTTACACTCAAACCTTCAAAAGAGAAAGTTTCACTCATTTGAGAGATAGTGAGTGTCTCTGCTACTATCTCCTCTCCATCTGCATCAAGGAGTGCCATCTTAAGAGGATAAAAATATGCCTCTTGTTTTGAGCCATCTACTGCATCAGGAATCTCCTGAGTCAGCGTAAGTGAGTAAACTCCCTCACTAAAATTCTCTTCTACCTCCAGTTTAGGAGTTCCACTCTGATCGTACCAAAGTTTAAAAGCATCAAGGTTTATGCCACTCGCTGTACTCATAGCCCATACAAAGTCATCTGTAGTAACAGCTTGACCATCAAAACTCTCAAAGTACAAATCAGTTGCTTTTCTATAGTTCTCTTCCCCTAAAAGGGTATGCATCATACGAATGACCTCTGCACCTTTCTCATACACTGTGGCAGTGTAGAAGTTATTCATAGATATATAAGACTTTGGCTGAATTGGGTGTCTTGTTGGTGATGCATCTTCTACAAACTGTCTCTCTCTGAGTGCTTTTACATCATCTATGCGTTGCACATCTTTTGAGTTTAAGTCTGCTGAGAAGCTTTGATCACGAAAAACTGTGAGTCCCTCTTTAAGTGTAAGTTGAAACCAATCTCTACAAGTGATACGATTTCCTGTCCAGTTGTGAAAATACTCATGGGCAATAACCGACTGAATCCCCATAAAGTTCGCATCACTTGCCGTATCTGCATCCGCTAAAACATAAGCAGAGTTAAAGATGTTTAAACCTTTGTTCTCCATGGCACCCATATTAAAACTATCCACCGCTACAATATTATAAATCTCTAAATCATACTCTCGCCCATACTTCTGCTCATCCCAAAGCATTGCCTCTTTGAGTGACTTCATTGCATGGTAACATTTAGACTCATTCCCTTTGTCACAGTAGATATTTAGCTCTACTCGTTCTCCTGATGCAGTTGTATACTCATCAGCTATCGAACCTAAATCTCCCGCTACAAGTGCAAAAAGATAAGAGGGTTTTTTATGCGGATCCAACCAAGTCACTCCATGTCTTGTATCAAAACTATCGTGACACTGTATCTTATTTCCATTACTTAGTAGAACAGGATACTTATCCTTATCTCCAACAACAGTAGTTGTAAAAACACTCATTACATCTGGTCTATCAAGATAGGGTGTAATTCTGCGAAAGCCCTCTGGTTCATTTTGGGTACAGAAGATATCTCCTGATTTGTAGAGTCCCTCTAGTTCTGTGTTGTTTTGCGGATAGATTCTATTGATTATTTTTATCTTAAATGATGCAGGGATGTTGAAGATAGTAAGTTTTTCATCTTTGTAGTCATAACGCGTTACATCGACTTGTAAATCATTTATCCACAACTCTACAAGTTCTAAGTCAACACTATCAAGTATCAAATTTTTTGTGTCACTCTCTAACTTCTCAAACTCCATTACATTTGTAACAAGTGTACTCTCTTCATCTAGTTCAAAGAGTAAGTTTACACTCTTTATCTCAAACTCTGGTTTTGTATACTCTTTTAAAAATATCTCTTTCATTTCGCTCATCATTACTCTTTTTTAGTAATGATATAGAAATAAACTTAGTCTAGTATTACTCTTCATAAAGTACAACTCTATTTCGCCCACTCTCCTTAGCTCTGTAGAGTGCTTTATCTGCTCTGTTTAATGCATCATCAATTTCAGCATCACTGCTTAAAACTTTAGAAATTCCTAAACTAATCGTAAAAGAGAATGATCTTCTTTTATCTACAACAATAATCTCATTTTCTACAATCACCTTTAACTTGTTTGCTATATTTAAAGCACCTTCCAAATCTGTTTTTGGCAAGAGTATCACAAACTCCTCTCCACCAAATCTTGCGACTATATCACTCTTTCTAGTGTTCTCTAGCATTATAAGTGCAAGTTTTTTAATAACCTCATCCCCTATAGTATGTCCATAGGTATCGTTTACTTTCTTAAAAAAATCGATATCAATCATAATCACACTAAGATTATGTTTTTCTCTATGGGCTAAGTTGAGTAAATAGGTTGCTATATTGTGAAAGTATCTTCTATTATATAAGTTAGTCATAGGATCATGGTTTGCTTGTTCCTCTAGTGCATTTTTCAATATATGTAACTCTTTATTGATTTTTGATAGTTTTCTATTGTGATAGAGACCAAAAAGCCCAATGATAAAAACTCCTATCATTACTTTTATAAGAAGAGTATAGTCTGTTCCTTTCTCATATTTGATTGCTAGATATTTATTTAAAATACGCTGTTTCCTCTCAGTAGAAACTCCTTGAATCTCTTTTTCAAATATACTCAGAAGAAGGGGTGCATCATTTCTCACACCGATACCAAGTTCCCATTTTTCAGAAAATTTTCCTGCTATTTTTAACTCTCCAACAAAGTTTCTCTGAAAAGCATAGCCAACACTCGCAAGGGTACCTACAAAACCAAATAACTCTCCATTTGCAACTTTTTGTAAACCATCATTCAGATTTTCGACATCAACAACTTCTATATTTGGATACTTTTTTCGTATGATTTCATCAAAAGCATACCCTTTTGTTATTCCTATCTTCTCATTTTTTAAGTACTTGATATCATCCATAAATGCAACATCTGTTTTTGTAGCAATTACTAAAGGAATACTCAAGTATGCAGAAGTAAAATTCATATACTTTTTTCTATCTTCCGTCGCCATCGCTAAAGAAAAAATATCACACTTTCTACTCTTTGCAGCTGCTAAAGACTCTGTCCAACTCTTTGTATAAAGAGGCTCAATCAAAATACCCATCTCTTTTTGAAAAATCTTAAAATAATCAGCAGTCATCCCAATATAATTACCATGTTTATCGAAACTCTCAAAAGGCATCCAATTAGGATCTATACACATTGTAATGACTTTTTTATTTCGTAAATAAGCTTTCTCTTGAGTAGTAAATTTATTTTTTAGGTGCAGTTCACTCCCATAGAGTGTTGTCACAAAAATAGAGAGGCTTAAAAAGAGTAATCGTATATATTTCATTAAAATTTATATCCTAATCTGTTCACTATTAAAATCATAGCTGTTTTTCTCTTGTATATATTTAAATAAGACTTTATTTCAGTTTAACTACAAATAATCAAGTTTTATTCCAAGAAAACTCTTCTAAAACAGAACAAAACACAGCATCAAGAGGTGCTTTTAGAAAAAGCTTCTCTTGTGTATATGGATGAATAAGCTCTAAACTAATTGCATGAAGTAATAGTCTATTCATATTATATGCTTTTCGCACAAACTTATTATGCTCCCCTCTTCCATACTTTGTATCGCCTAATAGATGGTGATTTATATGTTTCATATGTCTACGCAGTTGGTGTTTTCTACCCGTTTTTGGTTTGAGTTCTACTAAGGAGTAGCGTGTTTTCTCATACTTCCCAACAGCTGCATCAATCTCAACACTTTCTAAACAGCGATAATGTGTCACAGCCTCTTGTGCCTCTTTGTCTTTGTTTGCTTGTTTATCGCTTATCTTATCAAGCTTCTCTTTAAGTGCATGATCTATGCTGCCCGACTCAGCTACATACCCACGAGCAACTGCGATGTAAGTTTTTTCTATAGTATGGGCTTTAAACTGCTCACTCATAAGTTTCGCAGTATGTGAATCAAGTGCAAAAAGAAGTACCCCACTTGTAGGTTTATCTAGCCTATGAATAGGATAAACCCACTTCCCCTCCAACTGATCACGCAAGATCTTCATAGCATAGTAAATCTCATGCCTATCTATCATAGACTTATGAACAAGGAGTCCAGAGGGTTTATTTATAGCTACTAAATACGCATCTTCATAAAGTATCTCTAATTTATAATCTTTAAACATAAAGGAATAATAGCATATAATTCTCTTATGAAAAATATTTTTAAAGATATTCCAAGGAGTCTCAAAGAAGAACTCTTTGAAGATATAATAGTGAGTCAAAATGTAAAGATAGAGAGAATTGTCTCAGATGGGCATACTTCACCCAAAGAGGGATGGTATGATTCGGAGTTAGATGAGTGGGTGCTTGTTCTTCAAGGAGAAGCGATACTCTCCTTTAATGATGATGCAGATAAAAAGCTCCAAGTGGGTGACTTTTTTCATATTTCTGCACACTTAAAACACAAAGTCTCTTACACTTCTAAAAGTGAAAAAACTATTTGGTTAGCTATTTACTACTAACCATCTCTTTTTGTAGTTTTTCTCTTCTTTTTTGTAGCTATAGCTTGTTTTTTTGTAACTGGTCGCCCAGAACTGTTTTTGTTGTACTGACGCTCTTTTTTCCCACTAGACTTTTTATGTTCCGCTTTGAGTTTCACTTCATCCACATCTTTTCTTCTGATAGTAGGGTCAGGTTCAAAACCCTCAACTGTCTCTTGAGGAATCTTCTCGCCTATAAGTTTTTCAATCTCTTTAATATCATACTTCTCATAAATATCTATAAGACTAATAGCCTCACCCTCACGACCAGCACGACCTGTACGACCAACACGATGCACATAATCTTCAGGAATAGAAGGGAGTTCATAGTTGATTACATAAGGAAGTTCTTCTATATCTAAACCTCTTGATGCGATGTCGGTAGCCACTAAAACTCTAAAAACACCCTCTTTAAACTGTGTCAATGTTTTTAAACGATTTGCTTTTGTCTTATCACCATGAATGATGCCACACTTCAAACCATCTTTTTTTAGCTCCTCTACCAACTCATCAGCACTCGCTTTTGTTCTTGTAAACACAAGCACCTGAGGAAAGTTTCTTGAACCGATGAGATAGGCTAAAAGTTCTGCTTTTCTCGCAGTATCTACAAGATATGCTCTTTGGTTAATAGTATCAACCGTTGTGTTCTTTTTCGCAGTCTCAATAAAAGCAGGCTTTGTAAGGATGAGTTTTGAAAGTTTTCGTACCTTCTCACTAAAAGTAGCCGAAAAAAGAAGCGTTTGATGTTTTTTCGGTAAAAGAGGATGAATCGTTCTAATATCTTTCGTAAATCCCATATCTAACATTCTATCTGCTTCATCAAGAACAAAAACTTCTACATCTTTAAGTGAAAGACCTTTTTGAGTATGCTCCATCAAGCGACCAGGAGTTGCAATGATGATTTCAATCCCCTCTTTTAACTTCTGTCTTTGCTTCTCTAAATCTTTTCCACCTACCAAAATCATAGTTTTGATTTTCATATTTTTCGCATAGTTTTGTATATCTTCATAGATTTGAATACTCAGCTCACGCGTAGGAGAGAGAATAACAGCGCGAACACCCTTCCCCTCTATCGGTTTACGAAGTCGTTGCAGTATTGGCAGAGCAAAAGCCGCAGTTTTTCCTGTTCCTGTTTGTGCGGTTGCAAAGATATCTTTTTTCGCTAAGACTAAAGGGATAGCCCTTGTTTGAATAGTTGTTGGATTTTCATACCCTAAATCTTTTATCGCATCAAGAAGTGGACTAAAAACTCCGATTTTTTCAAATGACATTACACATCCCTAGTATTAATTTATCTAATTTTAGCATATTTTTTAGAGACAAATAAGAATTTGATGATTTTGTGATATAATTCCACTCAAAAATAAGTTAAAAAACAGATAAAGGAAGTAGTTATTCTCAATTATATTAAAAACACTATTCATAAACTACTTCGCATTGGTATCGCTCCAACAGACTCAGAAGCACTGCAACTTAAAAAAATTTCTATTACTATGGTACCTCTTATAATAGGTCCTGTAGGGTTTACTTGGTCTATTATTTACTATATTTTAGGGCATAATCTTTCTGCTTCTATTCCTATGTTTTACACTGTTGCTTCCATTTTAACACTGATTCATTTTTCTAGAACAAAGAACATAGTCTTTATTTTAGAAGCTCAAATCTCTCTTATACTTTTACTTCCATTTATACTTATGTGGTCTCTTGGTGGTTTTGCACAAAGTAGTTATATCTTTATTTGGGCATTTTTTGCACCTGTTATAGCTATCATTCATGATAAAAGTAAAAAGTCACTGAGTTGGCTCTACAACTTTATCGCACTTGTCGTACTCTCTGCTATTATCGATCAGAGACTTGATACACTAATTGATTTGAAGATGTCTGCAAGTGCATCTGAACTTTTTTATATTTTAAATATCTCCGTTGCCCTCTCTGGAATCTATTTTTTAATTCACTACTTTATAGATGAAAAAGATAAAAATACTGATGAACAACTCAGAAAAAAACATGATGCACTCCTAGAAAAGACTAAAGAGCTTTATGATAACATCTCTTATCTTGAGAGTTATAAAAACAACATAGATAACAACCTTATAGTAACAAGAACAGATGTAGATGGTTTCATTACCTTCGCTAACAATAATTTCTATACTATTACAGGTTTTGAAAGAGATGAAGTGATTGGACATTCTCACAATATTATTAGACATCCTGACAATCCAAAAGAGCTTTACGAAAATCTATGGAACACTCTTTTGAGTAAAAAAGTGTGGCATGGTACACTCAAAAATAGGCGAAAAGACAAGAGTACTTATTGGGTTGATGCAACTATATCACCAATACTCAATAAAGATAATGAGATTGTTGAATTTATCGCAATACGACACAATATTACAAAACTTATGCAACACCAAGATGAACTTACAAAACTTCTTTATAGGGATACTTTAACAGATTTACCAAATAGAAATGCCCTTTTAAGAGATATAAAGCGGGCAGATCAACTCTCATGTATTTTGATAAATATTGATAATTTTAGCCATATAAACAATCTCTATGGCGAAGCATTTGGCGATAATGTGCTTATAGAATTTAGTAACTTATTAGTAGAGTTTATCTCCAAAAAATCAGACATACATCTCTACCGCTTAAGTGGCGATGAGTTTATCTTCACAATGCCACATGATGCAGTAAATGATGTGAGAAAAAAAGCAAATGAGCTCTTAGAGATTAATCTAAATACCTGTTTTCTTGTTGATGATCAAGACATTTTACTCAATATTACACTAGGTATCTCATCCGAGGAGAGTTCTAATCTACTTACAACGGCAGAGATGGCTGTAACTGCTGCAAGAAAAGAGTTTAAAAGTTTAAAAGTTTACAACGATGAACTCTCTTTATATAGTGAGTATGAAAACAATATCAAATGGATCAGAGAGATAAAAGCTGCTATTAAAGAAAATAGAATTAGAATGTTCTATCAACCCATAGTTGACAACCAAGATAAATCGCACAAAAAGTATGAAACACTCATAAGAATCATAAATAAAAATGGAGAGGTTATTACCCCAAACTACTTTTTAGAGATAGCAAAAAAAGCAAAACTTTATAAGCAACTCACTAAAATAGTTCTTGATAAAAGTTTTACAGCATTTAAAGATAATGATTATGACTTTTCTGTTAATCTCACTATTGATGATATTTTAGATACTGATATTCGCGCTTATATTATCAAGACAATTAAAAAGTATGATATCTCAAATAGAGTTATTTTTGAACTCGTTGAGAGTGAAAGTATTGAGAATTTTAATGAAATAGAGAACTTTATAATCCAAGTAAAATCCTATGGTTGTCGCATCTCCATTGATGACTTTGGAACTGGCTACTCAAACTTTGAACATCTAATGAGACTTCAAGCTGATTTTATTAAAATCGATGGAAGTATCATTAAAGAGATCGTTCATGATAAACGCTCAGCACTTATTACTTCCGTAATTGTAGCCTTTGCTAAAGAGATGGGTATAGAGACTATTGGAGAGTTTGTTGAGACAAAAGAGATTAATGATAAACTTATTTCTCTTGGTGTCAATAAATCTCAAGGCTACTATTTTAACAAACCACTTGAGAGTCTCGATTAAAATGATACGAAAAACCCTTAAAAATACAACAAAAAGTGAAAAGCTTAAAGCCTTTATAAAAAAATCAAAAGTTCCACCAGAATATCTCTTTCCAAATCGAAAAATGATATCTAAGGGAGTTTTCATAGGTATATTTATCGCTTTTATTCCTATGCCTATGCAGATGGCTCTCGTCCTCGCTGTGATGCCTTTTACACGATTTAATGTTCCTATAGCACTTGCTATGTGTTGGCTCTCAAACCCCTTTACTATGCCACCTATGTACTATATGGAGTATCTTACAGGTTCTTTCATCTTAGGGACACAAGTCGCTCCAGTAGAGATGACTCTTGATTGGTTCAGTGCAAATATTGATGATATTTTCATACCCCTCTATTTTGGGACAGCTCTTTACTCTATTTTTGGCTCATTAACAGCATACTGGGCTGTAAACCATTTTTGGAAAGGTTCTGTACATAAAGATAGAAAGAAGCATAGGCATCAGAGATAGATAAGTCAGAAATTAACGAATAAAATTCAGAGCATTTATCTCGGTAAAGTAGTATACACTCCCTAAAATCCAAATAAGAATAATCACAATATGCTTTATCAAAAAAGGGACCTTAGCGACCTTGTGTCTAAAAAGAGCCATACTTAAAGTTGCTCCTAAAAAGCCCCCTATTAGAGAGAAAGTATGTAACTCTTTTTCACTTACCCTCTGCCCACCTTTTATAGAGCGATACTTATCAAAAGCATAGACTATAAAAGCTGCTATATTTACAAAAACAAAATATATTACAATGGCTTTTTGCACTATTTTTTCAGGCTCCAAAACATTATAATAATACCAATGATTAAAAATGGAATGCTCAGAGCTTGCCCTGTGGACATCATCAAGAAGCTCGTATCATAATCTGCTTGTTTTACTTTTACAAACTCTATCAAAAATCTTGCTGTGAATATCAGTGTCAAAAAAAGACCAAAAATAAATCCATTTTTTAATACTGTACGCTTTGTTTTATAGATAAAAGTAAGGAGTAAAAATATACCTAAATAGGAGACTGCCTCATAGAGTTGTGCAGGATGGCGGGGGAGCATATCTACTCGCTCAAACACTATAGCCCAAGGAACTTCAGCAGGTTTACCAACAATTTCAGAGTTCATAAAGTTCCCCATACGAACAAAAAAACCAAAAAGAGCAGTAGGAATCGCTACACGGTCAAGTAACCAAAGATAGTTAAGCTTATATTTTTTCGCAAAAAGGTAGAGTGCTAATATTACACCACTTCCCCCACCATGAGAAGCGAGTCCACCCTCCCATACTGCAAATATTTTCATAGGGTTTGCAAGATAATAGGATGGATCATAAAAGATACAGTGACCCAATCTCGCTCCAACTACTATACCTATAGTGATATAGAGAAACATACTCTCTAAATCTTCTTCATTTTTTCCCTCTGTCCTATAAACCCACTTCATAAATTCTAAGCCAGCTAAAATAGCAGAGGCAAATAAAATCCCATACCAAAAAACCCGCACACTCCCAAAAGAGAATGCAACAGGATTCATATTCCAAATAAAATGTTCCATATTATGCCTTTAGTGCTTCAGCGATTAGTTCAATAGGGTTTTTAAAGATAGTATTACTCTCTACACCCATTGAGTTGTTTATCTGCATACGACAAGCACTACATTCAGCACTTACTATCTCTGCACCTGTATTTTTAATCATAGCCGCTTTTGGGATTCCAGCAGCTTTTGCAAAGTGATACTTCTCACTCTGCATAGTAATCCCACCAAATCCACAACAAGCATTTGGATCACTCATCTCTACTATTTTATAGTTTTGGCGGACAAGATTTCTAGGCTCTTCATAAATGCCTTGCATCTTTCTTGCGTGACATGGGTCGTGATATGTTACTATTTGAGGAACCTGCTGTTTTGATGCAAGGATTTTCTCTAAATCTGTATGATGTTGTAACCACTCAGTCGCCATAAACACCTTAGACATCACAGCTTTTGCCCTTGCTTGCCACTCTGGTTGGTTATGGAAGTAGTGTTCATAATCAATCTTCAGCATTGCAGAACAAGTCGCCTCTGGAACAATGATAGCCTCAACATCTTTTGAAAAACTCTCAAAGTACTCAATGTTAAACTTTGCATTAGAATCAACTGTATCAAAATCCCCCGTAAAGTAGGCAGGTGCCGAACAACACTTCTGAGATTTTGCTAAAAAGGCATCAATCTCTAAAGTTTCCAAAATCTCTAAAAGAGAATCTCCAACATCTTTAAAGTTATAGTTTCCTAAACACCCTATAAATATAGCAACTTTTCTTTTTCCACCATTCTCTATGTTCTCAGGATGGGAGTTTAAAAATGACTTCTTTCTCAGACTTGGAAGCAGTCTATCTGTTTTTATCATTGGAAGATTAAAACGAGAATGCATCGAATCTATGTCCGCTTTTATCTTAAAACCACAGGTTTGAAATGCCCAACCGAGTTTAAAGGCTAAGTCATTAAGCCAACGATGGCGAAGGAGTAAAAAGAATGCTTTTTTATACCAAGCGATTCCAAACTTTTGTGCTATATCTGAGCGAACTTGTTCTATTATCATATCGGTTGGAAGTGACTTTGGACAGACATCTACACAGTTTGTACATAAAAAACAGGACTCAAAAATATCTTTTGCAGTTTTATCTAACTCAAGATTCCCTCTTTTATATGCGCCTAAAAGGTCTATAAAACCACGAGGACTTGTTACCTCATCAGCGTTTACATTGTGAATAGTACAGACTGGAATACACTTTCCACACTTTACACAATCATCTTGAATCTGATCAAAACTAAATATATCTTCTATATTTTTATCCATTCACTATACCGTTTTTGAAAATGTTTTTTTAGAGCCACTATGTTGATGCATATAGGCATCAAAAGGCATAGCAATATTTCTAATAAGCAGTGTCCCTGTTTGAGAACAAACTATATGTTTATCATCCATAGTTAAAAGATCATCATCAGCAAATGGTTTCAACTCAGAAATTGCATCTGCAAAATAAGCAGTAAACTCTACATCAAAAAGTTTATTAAATCGTTCTATATCAATCTTAAAGTTACTCATCAACTCCATTATTACATATTGGCGAATTTGATCATCTCTGTTGAGTACAACCCCTCTTTCAAAAGGAAGTTTCCCTGCATCAATGGCCTCTTCATAAGATGGCATATCTTTAAAGTTTTGGTTATAACTATCTACGCCCTCACCTATGGAAGTAAGTCCAACGCCGATTAAGTCTGCTCCACCTTTTGTTGTATAACCTTGGAAGTTTCTATGTAACTCTCCCTTTTCTATCGCTTGAAAGAGTTCATCTTCAGGTTTTGCAAAGTGATCCATACCTATCATTCTGTAGCCATTACTTGTTAAAAAGTCTATAGTATATTGCATAATTTGTAGCTTTTCATCAGGAAGAGGGAGTGTTGTTTCATCTATTTTTCGCATAGTTTTTTTCAACCAAGGTACATGTGCATAGTTAAAGACTGCAAATCTATCTGGATTAAGAGTAAGTGCTAATGCAAGTGTCTCTTTAAAAGTCTCAAGTGTTTGAAAAGGGAGTCCATAGATAAGATCCACATTTACAGAGAGCATATTGTACTTTCTTGCTAAATCCATAGCATCTTTTGTAATATTATAGGGTTGCACACGATGCACAGCTACTTGTACTTTTTCATTGAAATCTTGAATCCCAAAACTTACACGATTAAAGCCAGCCTCACTCATTACCTTCATTTGGTCTTCGTTAATATGACGCGGATCAATCTCACAACTTATCTCAGCACCCTCTATAAAGTTTGGAAAATATGACTTTATTTCAGTGATTATCTCTTTGAGTTGTTCTGCTGAGAAAAAGGTAGGCGTTCCACCACCAAAGTGCATCTGAATCACTTCACGACTGCAATCAAGGTGTTTTGAAAGTATCCCTAACTCTCGTTTAAGATACTTCATATAACGAAGCATCTTATCCTCTTTAGAAGTAAAAACAACATTACACCCGCAGAAATAACAAGCATTTTTACAAAAAGGAAGATGAAAGTAAAGACTTAAAGGACGAGCGCTATCTTGAGACTCTAGTTTTTTAATATATGCATCATACGCATACGCTTCACTAAACTCCAAAGCAGTTGGATATGAAGTATATCTTGGTCCTGGTTTTGAGTATTTTAAAAATTTTTTGAAGTCTAAATTCATTGATTGCTCCTAGTTGCATTACCAAAATATGGTAAAAATCTTCGCGATTATCTCTAAATTTTACTAACATATGGATAAAGTGCTATAAATTCTCACCTATTTGCTCTGCAACTTCAGATGGCGTTAAATTATTAAAATCAATTGTTTTATTTTTTTCACCAAGTGTTCCATATGTTTTTGGATTTGTTTTATTAAAGAGTGCTATCACTCGTGTTTGTGAAGCTAAAGCTAAATGCAAGGGTCCTGTGTCTGCACTTATATATAAATCACATGCCCTAAAAAAGGCAGCTAAATCCCGTAAGTTTTTGTTAGAGTACTCTAAAACTGTATCATTAAGTTTATTAGGTATATCTGGAGATAAAATATCTATAACCGTTATATCTTTATGTTGTGCCATTAATGTTTGTAAAAAAGTATTCCACCATTTGTCTGATAGCTTTTTTTCATATCTTGCATTTCTAAAAAGGGCTATTATATACCGCTCTTCTCTCTTTATATTTTCTTTTTCTAAAAGACTCTCTAAAGCAAGAGAAGCTTTTTCTATTTCCTCTTGAGTCAGTTTTATATCTAACTCTTTTTTATGAAGATATCTATCTATGTCAAAAGCTCTCAAGAGCTCAAGTGTATTTAATCCAGAGTGTTGATAGATTCCTTTAGACTCTACAACATGCGATAAAGGCATCCAGCTTTTTTCATTTTTGTAGCCTAATTTATACTTAGAATTTATAAGTAAAGTGACAATTTGTGAACTCACTGAACCAGAGATTACATTTATAGTCACATCATATCGTCTCTTTCTTGCTTCTTTTATAAACTTATAGAGTGCGATTGGTGATGCAAGTAATTTTCTTGGTATATCTATAATTTTATCTATATTTGGCATATTAGAAAATATTTTATCTGCTGACTTCATACCAACTATTAGGTCTATTTTTATATTGGGGTTATGCAGACCTATCTCATTTATCAGAGGGGTTAAAAATATTAAATTACCTATTCTATAGTTTGGTCTTACTATTGCGACTCTTTGGACTTTACTTATATCTATACTCTCTTGAGATGTTTTTTTGCCACCCAAAACAAAAGATAAAAAACTATTGAGTAGATTCCTACTTTTTCGTCTTAAGATTACATGCAATGGTGTTTTCATAAAAGCCCTTATTTTTCTGTAATTATACCAAATTTGCTATTATGAAGATAATTTATGTAAAATGTTGTTTTAATTCTAGGAGAGTATCCATTTGAAAGAGATTGTAAAAAGGTTTTGGCCTTACATAAAAGAGTATAAGTTTTATTATATGTTTGTTATATTTGGGGGAATACTTATAGTAATCTCTACAGCTGCTACAGCGCATATTATGAAACCTTTAATGGATGATATGTTCATAGCCAAAGATAAAGAGATGCTCTATTATATACCGCTTGGCTTAATCGCTATTTATGTAACAAAAGCATTAGGAAAATATATACAAACAGTTTCAATGGAGTATATTGGGCAGAGTATTGTCACCCGTTTTCGTGAGATACTTTTAGAAAAAATCATATCTCTTGATATGGGATTTTTATATCTTAACAGAAGTGGTGAACTTATCTCTCGAGTAACAAATGATATTGGGCGTATTCAATTTTTTGTATCTAATATGCTGCCTGATATGTTTCGTGATATCTTGGCTGTTCTCGCTTTAGTAGGTTACATCATATACTTAAATCCTATGCTCTCATTTTATACACTTATAGTTGTTCCTTTAGCTATCGTTCCACTTATGTATATTGCAAAACGACTCAAAAAGTATTCACACCGTTCACAAGCTAAAAATGCAGATGTTGTAACCCGTCTTACGGAGGTTTTTAACAATAGCGAAATCATTAAAGCAAATGCAACTGAAAAGTTTGAAGTAAAGCGTTTTAGTGTTGATAATTGGCAATTTTTTAAGATAAATATGAAGTCTATTTATGTAGGTGCTATAGTATCTCCTATCATGGAGATATTAGGAGTTATGGGTCTTGCTGCAGTAATATATGTTGGAGGAAAAGAGGTTTTTGATGGGACTATGACCGTAGGTGAATTTACCGCTTTCATAACAGCAGTTGGTCTTGTTTTTGAACCTATTCGCAAACTCGGTGGGACATACTCCAAAATCCAAGATGCCTTAGCAGCTAGTGAACGGGTTTTTGATGTACTTGATAAAGAGTCAAAAATAATAGACGGACCAAAAGAACTTGACACAGATATCCTCTCTATTGAGTATAAAGATGTAACACTTAGCTATGAAAACTATAATATTTTAGATGGTGTAAATCTTACAATATCTCAAGGTGAGAATATAGCCTTAGTGGGAGATAGTGGGGGTGGAAAATCTACTTTTATGAATATGCTCTTACGCTTTTATGATCCAGATAGTGGATATGTGACTATAAACGGTACTGACATTAAAGAGTTTACTCAAAAATCACTCAAACACCATATAGCACTTGTAACACAAAGAATATATATATTTCAAGATACATTAGCCGCAAATGTAGCCTATGGGGAAGAGTATATTGATGAGCAAAAAGTTATAGAAACTTTAAAATTAGCAGATGCATACTCTTTTGTGATGGAATTTGAAAAGGGTATTCACACTATGATGAGTGAAGCAGGAGCAAATCTTTCAGGTGGACAGCGCCAACGAATTGCAATAGCCCGTGCTATATACAAACATGCATCTTTACTTCTTTTTGATGAAGCAACCTCAGCACTTGATAATGAGAGTGAAAAACGAATTCAAAAAGCACTCGATGCATACACAGAAGATAAAATTACTATTACCATTGCACACAGATTAAGTACTATTAAACATGCAGATAAAATTTTGGTACTACAAAAAGGAAATATTGTAGCTTCAGGAACACACACAGAACTTTTAGAAAGTTCTGGTATATACAAAAAGCTAGCAGGGAAGTTAGATTAAATAGAATTTTAATCTAACTATAACAAAAAAATAGATAGAATATTTTCTAAAATGGGAGGAAGGTTCAAATTGTATAAACTCTCTGATACAAATAGTCAAAAAATACTTACTTTCAACTCATAC
This sequence comes from Sulfurimonas sp., assembly GCA_027071075.1. Taxonomy (GTDB): domain Bacteria; phylum Campylobacterota; class Campylobacteria; order Campylobacterales; family Sulfurimonadaceae; genus Sulfurimonas. Next base: position 15,840 of record JALSUU010000137.1, read on the forward strand.
CTTTTAATTTTACTCGCTGTTTCCATTCCACTTTCAATAGCTGTTCCTAATCTAATCGCAGTTCTTATTCTCGTTAATTGGCTTCTTTTAAATAATTTTAAAAATGATTATGAACAACTTAAAAAAAATAGATTTATTCAAGCAATCTTACTCTTTATTCTTCTTCATTTTCTAGCATTACTTTGGAGTGATAATATACAAATTGGTCTCTCCTACACTATTGAAAAAGAGTCACGACTTTTACTTATTCCAATCTTTATGCTTTTTATAAAAAAGGAGCATATTACTTACTATATTAGTGGATTTCTTTTTGGTATTAGTATAGCTGAACTCTCATCATACGCAATATACTTTCACCTCATTGAACCTTTCAAGTATGCTACACAATATGACCCAACACCTTTTTTGGGACATGTAAACTACAATCCAATGTTAGCAATAGCAATATACATACTCCTCTATTTTACATTTTTATCTCAAGAAATATCTTTCAAAAAAAAGTTACTCTCTACACTCTTTATTTTTACTATGAGTACCAATATGTTTATAACAGGTGGTCGAGCAGGACAGGTTGTATTTTTTGTCATTATAATTATCTTTATCATCCAATTTTTTAAAAAGAGTCTCATAAAATCAGCAATTTTAATACTACTATTATTACCTACTCTCTTTACACTTATCTACCTCAATAGTAACCTTTTTGAGTCCCGTGTAAATCTTGCATATACGGAACTTACTCACTTTAAAGAGAATAGATTAGCCCCCGCAGATACAGTGGGTTCAGTTGGACTTAGACTCAACTTTTCACTCAACTCAATTGAGATTATTAAAAAACATCTTTTTTTTGGTGTTGGAACAGGTGGTTTTAGATCACACTATTTAACTCAAAATGAAAAGAACTCACCAAATATTACAGCGACAATCAATCCACACAATATGTATATATTTGAACTTGTTGAAGTAGGAATTATTGGTCTTTTAAGCCTTCTATCTCTATTCTATTTTCAAATAAAAAGTGCCTTAGTTGCAAAGGAACAATTAATTTCATACCTTGGTATTACCCTACCTATAGTCTATCTTGTTATCATGTTGAGTGAAAGTTATCTTCTCATCCCAAATACAACCTACCTTTTTGTACTTTTAAGCGCATTTTTATATAAAAAATATGACACAAAACAAAGGAGCATCTAGCATGATAATTCCACTACGAATTGACCTTAGTAAGAACACAAAATTCACCTATTATTTTGTAAATATTTTACGCTCTTTTGTTCCCTATTTTTTTTATAAACAGAGACGCAAGAATCTACTCAAAAATATCAAAGAGCCTGAATATATAAAAAAAAGAGTCGACTATTATAATAAACATGATGTAGTTTTTCAACTGCCTCAAGATGCAGTAAATCTGAAAACATTTACTAAAAAAGAAAAAAAGAAAACATACTATTTTGATTTATTAGAGTATGTACGCTATTACGATAAACATCTCAAATTTTCTTATCTTTTTGGAGATATTACACATGTTCCTACAGAGCCACACCTTCTTAAAAGTAGACCAATACAATCAGATAATAAAAACTCTATTTTATTTAAACTCAATAAAGTACGGCATTTTATTTTTACTACCGATACCATAAAGTTTCAAGATAAAAAAAATATCTTAGTGTGGCGTGGAAAGTGTTATACTCAAGCAAGACAAAAATTTATTCGTGAATTTTATTCAAATCAGCAGTGTAATATTGGTCAAACAAATACAAAAGGAGATACAAATCTCCCTTGGCAAAAAGAGAAGATGCAACTCAAAGAGCAGCTACAATATAAGTTTATTTTAGCTATTGAAGGAAATGATGTCGCTTCAAATCTCAAGTGGATTATGTCTTCAAACTCTATAGCCTTTATGGTAAAGCCAACTTATGAAACATGGTTTATGGAAGGAACACTTATAGCAAACTTTCATTATGTGCTTTTAAAAGATGACTACTCTGATCTTGAAGAGAAGATTCACTATTATGCTCATAATATTGAAGCATCGCTACAAATTATAAAAAATGCAAACGAATATGTAGCACAGTTTAAAAATAAAGAAAATGAAGATATTATCTCTCTTTTAGTCTTAGAAAAATATTTTCTAAAATCTCAACAATTGGAATATCTCTAGTGAAATATAAATATTTAATTAACCCCCAGCATCAAAATATGTTAGAGAGCTTAATAGATGTGGAAGCTATTTTTCACAAAGCGTCCAACACCATTCATAAAGCAAGAAATGAACTTAAAATTATTGAGATAAACGGTATAAAATATGTTGTAAAATCCTTTAAAGTTCCCCACTTCATCAATAAAGTAGCATACACTTTTTTAAGAGATTCCAAAGCAAAAAAATCTTACACAAATGCAATGCAACTTAAAGAGCTACAAGTCAATACACCTGAACCTGTAGGCTATATAGAATTTTTTAAAGATACACTTTTTTCAAATAGTTACTTTATTGCTCTATATGAACCTTATGATTTTACAATAAGAGAGGCTCTTTTTCATCAAGTTGATGATTATAAAGAGATTATAAAACAGTTTGTTCAATTTACATTTTATATACAACGAAAGGGTGTCTCACATATTGACTATTCACCCGGAAATATATTAATTACAAAAACAGCAGATAAAAAATATATCTTTAACCTTGTTGATATCAATCGAATGCGTTTTGGAGTGATTAGTGTAGATCAAGGCGCACAAAATTTCAATAAACTATGGGCAGAAAAAGATGATGTAGAGTTTATGATTGACATCTATAGTGAGCTTTCAAAACTCCCAAGAGAGAGAGTATCACAAATTTTTTATGCATCGATACAAGAAATTGAAGAGATAAAGCAGAAGAAACAAAAGCTTAAAAATCTGCTAAAAACTCTACTCCCCTCTTCTAAACTTAAAACAGATGTGACTTTTAAATGTGAAGAGTGTGGTACCCTTAAGCCGATCTCTCTGCTTGGTCTCTCCTTGATAAACCCAATGAAAAAAAAGTTATTACGATTACGAGAAGAAAATAGCGAAATTCATCTAAAAAGAGAGATGAAAAAACTCTCCTTGATTATTCCTTATCGCCATAGAGAGGAGCATTTAAAAGCATTTCTACCTGCCATTGAGAAAGCACTTATTGCACAATCTATTGAGTATGAAATCATCATTGCCCAACAAGATGATGCAAGTGCTTTCAATAGAGCAAAACTTATGAATATAGCAACTCTATATGCATCACAGAGTAGTGCATATTATCTATTTCATGATGTTGATTTATTGCCAAAAAATATTGATTATAGATATGTAAACTATACCACTCGACCCTTTAGTTTTATAGAAGAAAATGGTATTAACAAAAAGTTTGGTGAGACTATATTTGGTGGTGCCACCTTAGTACCTAAAGAGATATTTCTAAGCATCAATGGCTTTTCAAACAACTACACGCAGTGGGGAAAAGAGGATGATGATTTCTTGTTAAGGCATCTTATTAAAGGCTTTGTTCCTCTTCTTGATACCAAAGGAGAATTTACAGCACTCCCTCATCCACCTTCAATACAAAGAGATGTGAGAGGAGAGTATGTTTCACAAAAGAAAATTCTTCAAGAAAATCAAGCTCTTTATAAAAAGAATAAAGCACGATTTTCTGACCTTAAGCGTGGAATAACGCATCAAGAAGATGATGGCATAAACAATATAACAGATTACACAATCTCTTCCATACATAAAGAGAACAATATCACTACTGTAAAAATAGTTTTTACGCAGTAAAACCTACTCTACTTCAAGTTGGCAAATTCCATTTGCACAGCTTTTCAAAGAAAAGTTGAGTGTCTCTTGGAGGAGTAAGTCATTTTTTTCTAATGATTTTCTTGAATTTTCATTATGCCAAATATGATACGCTATGGCATGAAACTTTAAGTTTAATCTTTGAATACCATTATGATACAATCTTGCCACAAATTCACTATCTTCTCGTCCCCAGCCTATAAAATCATTATTAAAACCATTCACAAGATAGCAATCTTTTTTAAAAAAAGAGAGATTACAAGTCTTTATTCCTCTATGCTCCATAGAGGAACGCAAAAATAGTGTTGCCAAAAAGTTTGAATGCAGAGCATGTAATCTATTTGTAATATCTTTTTGCCAAAAAGATATCTTAATATTTTTTGTATCTAATAGAGTTTTACTAATACTCTTTCCAAGAAGTACTCTGCTCCCTTGTATAAAAAACCCCTCTCGTGCAAACTGTAAATGTTCTTTTATAAACTCACGATGCAGTATCATATCGCCATCTATTAAAATTACATATTCACTTTTAACTTGCGAAATTGCCCTATTTCGACTGAGTGCAGCACGGAACCCCTCATCTCTCTGCCAAGAATGAATAATCTTTATATCTGTTTGTAACTTAAAAGCGTTAATAAGCTCTTTTGTATCTTCACGACTCCCATCATCAGCAATTATAATTTCATTTGGCAGTACACTCTGATTAAGAGTGCTTAAAAGTACAAGATGTAATGCTTCTTTCCAATTATATGTAGTTATAACAAGTGCACAAGTCATTTTTTATTCTCTTCATACAGCATAATATACTTATAAAATACACCATTTGCATTTGAGATAGCTATTAAAAGCCCTTCACTCCCAGATAAAAATCCTTTTTGCAAAATATAATTTTTAAAAAAAGCAAAACTCCCTTTTAAAAATGCCTTAAAAGGAGAAGAGTGCTTTTTGTTTTTATGCTCTTTGGCATACAGTTTTGCATAACTATTCATCTTGCTTAGTAGCTGATCAGCACTATCAAAGCTATAGTGTTTAAAGCTATTATTCAATTTTTTAGTTTTCATGGAAGGTGTAATATCTAAACTTTCATGCACCTGCTTGTCATTAAAGTTTACAACACTTTTATTAAAGAGTCGCTCTACATAATCATTATCCCATCCACAACATTTTACTAACTTCTTATTGTAATAATTATCTCGTAAAATAGAATAAACATTATCTTTATTTAATTTGAGATTTGAAATCTCTTCTACAAGGGCATCATTAAAAATCTCATCACTATCTACTGATAAAATCCACTCATTTCTAGCATAGGAAACAGCTAACTTTTTCAATGGACCAAAACCAATAAAATCATGTTTATAAATTGTAACATTTAAAAACTCTTGAGCTATTTCCATAGTTGCATCACTAGAACCATTATCTAAAACAATCACTTCATCAAAAGAAGTTAATTGAGATAAGCACTCTTGCATATATTTTTGAGAATTTTTTGTTAAGATGGTTACTGTTATTTTATTTTTCATATAATTTTCTCAAAAAGGGTTTCCTCCACAGTTGTCTGCGTATTTTTGATAATTACAATACAAGAGATATATACAATCATGAATTTTATATTTATAACTAGTTTGAAATTTTAAAATACTTTTTTAAAACAAGTAGAGATATTATATCTTCTTTTTTTCATCTTTAAACTGTTGTGCATACCCATTTGCATTTTTAACTTCTTTTTTTTTGGCACTGGTAAAGGTATTATAGGATATACTTTTTCTTTTTGAAAACCCAAGAAGGGTGCCAACAGTTCTTCTTCTCAACCAGACAGAGGAGACTTAAAGAATCATATCAAGGAAGTTAAATAACTTAAGTTTGAAAAGGAAAAATAAAATGATACCCAAAATAATTCACTACTGTTGGTTTGGAGAAAATTCTTTATCCCCATTAAATGAAAAATGTATTTTGACATGGAAAGAAAAACTCCCAGATTATGAAATAAAACTTTGGAATGAGCATAATATTCCAAAAGAAAATGAATATGTCAATAGAATGTTAGCAGAGAAAAAATACGCATTTGTAGCGGATTATATTAGGTTTTATGCTCTTTATAATGAAGGTGGGATTTATTTAGATACAGATATGGAAGTTGTAAAATCTTTTGATGATTTGTTGAATCAAAAATGTTTTTTAGGGTATGAAAGTAAGGAATACATAAATGCTGCCATTGTTGGTGGAGTGAAATTTTTTGAGTTATTTACTATCATAATGAGTGCTATTGAGGAAAATTACAATCAAACAAAAGAAGTTGAAACAATTCCAAAGATTATTACAAAAACTATGAAAAAAGATAATTTATTTAGTTCAGATATTCGTTTATACCCGACAGAATATTTTTATCCCTTTAATCCTTACGATAATACTCTACAAGTTAAAACTCTAATGTATATGGATATCACTGAAAATACATATACTATTCATCATTGGGAAAAGAGTTGGAAAGTAAAGAAAAATATTTATCGAAAACTTGTTGATAAATTTAAGAAAAAAATTAAGAACTTATGAAAGCACCTTTTAAATGGGATAACTACTCCGATCAACCAGAGCAACTTAAAGATAAAAATTATAAAAAAGCAATGCGTAAAAAAGAGAGTACATCACTTGTAAAAACAGTACTCACGGCACTCATCATGCTTCCTCTTTCGCTTTTAGCTACTCCTTTTGTCAAAAGAAAAGAGATAAACTCTACAGACTTTTTTTCTATGGGTGTTGATTTTGAGAGAGAGAGTGAATCGACTCTTAGCCTTTTAAAAGAGCTTGGTGTGAAAAATATACGCATCCGTTTTAAACTTTGGGAGATGGAAAATCTTGAGAGATTAAAAGATTTTGTTTTAAAAAATAGCGATAAGAAGATAACCCTTACCATTCTGCAAGATAGAGAGAACATTGAAAATTTACAACTTTTAGAAAAAAATCTCTCTCTCATCTTTGCATCACTGCACAAAAATGTTACTCTATTTGAGATAGGTTCTACTATTAACCGTGCAAAATGGGGGTTTTTCTCCGTAGATGAGTATAACAAGTTTTATAAAGTAGCCTATGATTTAAAAGAGTCTCACTATCCAGATATGCAACTTATAGGGAGTGGGGTTATTGACTTTGAGTATCACTTCACGGCTCATACCCTTTTTAATTTTTATAAGTATAAGTATGATGGCATCGCATCACTACTCTATGTAGATAGACGGGGTGCCCCTGAAAATATACAATTTGGGTTCTCTCTCACTGATAAAATCGCCCTACTAAGTACTATGGTGTGGATGAGTAGAAAAACAAAACAGAAGCTCTACATTACAGAAACAAACTGGCCTATTTCTAACACTGCTCCCTATGCACCTACAAGTGAGTATGAGTGTGTATCAGAGGAGGAGTATGCTAACTTTATGGTGCGATACTACTTTTTAGCCTTTGCATCACAACAGGTTGATGCAGTCTCTTGGCACCAACTTATAGCTACTGGATATGGACTTGTTGATAGCAGAGATGGCTTGAAAAAAAGAGCTGCGTTTGAGGCGTATAAGTATATGTTTCAAAACTTACAAAATGCGCAATTTTTACGCCTTGATATAAAAAGAGGGTATTATATTCTGCAGTGTTGGGTAAATGAACAACTCCTGCAAATTCACTGGGCACTCACACCTACAACACTCAAAAATGAAGATTTTTTTGATGCCTTTAGTCGTGAGGGAGAGAGTATTAGACAAGAGATATTAGATATTGGGGCTTCCCCAACTTACATCTATATCACCAAAGAAGTACCTAAAAAAGTAAATTGTTTATAAAGAAGAGAAAATGAAAATATTAATAATACTTCCAAATTGGCTTGGTGATGCAGTGATGACAACACCTGCCATAGAACTGTTAGCCCTGCATTATCCAAATGCACGGTTTACCTTTGTTGGGAGTTTCGTAAGTATTGAAGCACTCAAACACCACCCTCTTTGTGAAAAAGCCATAGTCGATGAAACAAAAAAAGCTTCCTCACGCATGATAGCTACTTATAAACTTGCAAAAGAGCTTGGCGAATTTCATTTAGCAATCTCTTTTAGAAATCAGATTCATGCATCTCTACTACTTCGACTTACCTCAACTGTTATTTGTATAGCAAGGTCTTCATGGCACTCAAAACTCTTACTCTCTCATACACCGACTATTCAAACGAATCAACATCTTGTAAAACAGTATGCACAGCTTGCTATGATTAATAGCGATAATTATAGGGGAGAGATAGGACCTTTAAAACTCTACATCAAACCACTCTCCTTTGAGAGACCTACACTTGGCATCAACGCAGGAGCGACCTACGGAAGTGCAAAACGATGGTATCCTGAGAAGTTCGCTCAAGTAGCGGCAGAGTATAGTGAGCAGTATGATATCATCATCTTTGGTGGACCAAGTGAAGTAGAGATGTCACAAGAGATAGAAGAGAACCTCATCAAACTTGGAGTAAGTAACTACACAAACCTTGCAGGAGAAACAAATATAGAAGAGTTATGTGCTAACATTGGTGGCTGTTCTTTCTTTGTAACAAACGATAGCGGACCTATGCATATCGCTGCTGCCTATCAAGTGCCAACTATAGCAATATTTGGACCGACACGATATAAAGAGACTTCTCAGTGGATGAATGAAAAAGGTGCTATTGTAAGAAAAGAGATGGAGTGTAGCCCCTGTATGAAGAGGGAGTGTCCACTTGGACATCATGAGTGTATGAAACTCATTGATGCCCCAGAGGTAGTTGCAGCGATTAAAGCTTTAAAACTTGAACTGAAAACCTAGATAACCCGATGAGTTATAATTAGTACTTCCTAAACCATTGTTACCTGCACTCATATTCATATTTCTATACCCCATAGTCACCCCAGCATTTTTAATAAGTTCAATATCTAAATGCACTTTATAATCTAAGTAAGCAGTTGCATCTGCAAAACTCAAAACTTCTGGTGCATAGTAAATTGAAGCACCAAGAGTAATTGGTATTACTTTTGGTGCAGGGAAAGTATAAGCCACCTCTGCACCTAAAGGAAGTGCTGAATAATTGATAGAATTCATTCTTGTATAGTTTAATTTAATTCCCATACCTAAAGCGAGCCCATAATTTCCAACTTCACGCATAATTAAAAAATTTGCTTCATAATATGGCTTAATACTTCTTATCGAGCTTGAAGCGTGTGCAACAACAGGATTAAAAAATTTCGCTCCAAAAAACATGGTATTTGGCTCTACATTATCATTAAACTGTCCAATATCAAATCTTCCAGCAACTTCTAAATCTTTGTCATTTATATTAATTTCAGCCATATGCATTGCAAAAGCTGATATTGTAGAAGCTGTAATAAGTGTTATTTTTTTTAACATGTACTTCCTTGTATCTTTTCTATTGTTTTTGTTGTACTCTTGCCATCGACAAAATCAACAAGTTTTAACTCATTAGCAAATTCTGTTCCGACAACACTCTTTCCTTCATAATCTCCCCCTTTTACTAAGACATGTGGAGAAAGCATTTTGATAAGATTGTAAGGGGTGTCTTCACTAAATGGCACCACAAAATCAACCGCTTCTAAAGCAGCTAAAAGATAGGCTCTATCTTCTGCAATATTTACAGGACGAGTAGGTCCTTTGAGACGAGAAACTGATGCATCAGAGTTAAGTCCAACTATCAGTATATCTCCAAAACTCTTCGCAATCTGCAGATACTTCACATGCCCAACATGTAAAATATCAAAACAACCATTTGTAAAGACTATCTTTTTTCCATGCTCTTTTGCTGTTTGAACTACAGAATCAATGGCTTCAAAACTCTTAATATGTGCATCAGATGTGCTCTTATGCAGACTTGCTTCATACTCTTCTATCTCATCTATACTTACAGTAGCACTTCCTATCTTTCCAACTACAACACCCGCTGCAAGATTTGCAAATGCCATACTCTCTTGTAAATTTTTACCAATACTTAATGCAAAAGCAATAGAAGCAATAACAGTATCTCCTGCACCTGTCACATCAAATACCTCTTTAGCCACAGTAGGAAACTTCTCTAAAGCCTTATCGTAAGTAGCAATTCCATCTTCAGAAAGAGTAATTAGCGAAATATCTAAATCACACTCATTTTTGAGTTCTAACAAGGCTTTTGTAAGTGTTTCATCACTCTCTATATCTATACCTGTAGCAAGTATTGCCTCTTTTTTGTTTGGAGTCAAAAGGTGTGCGCCTTTATACTTACTAAAGTCACTCCCTTTTGGATCTACCAAAACTTTCACATTTTCACTCTTTGCAAGTTTGATTATACCTTGACATAAAAAGTCTGTAAGCACACCCTTACCATAATCAGATAAAATAAGCATATCAAAATCACTAATACTCTTCTCTAAGTCCTTAAGGATACTCTCTTGTGACTCTTTACTTATATCCTCTTTACTCTCTTTATCATAACGAAGTACTTGTTGCGATACCGCGATTACACGACTTTTTTTAGATGTTTTTCTACTCTTTTGTGTAGTGATATTTTGACTTGCAACACCAATATTCTCTAACATTTCAAGAAGTTCTATACCATTTGCATCATCACCTATCACACTACAAACACTTACCTTAGAACCAAGAGTTACAAGATTATTTATTACATTTCCAGCCCCACCTAGAACGGTTGTCTCTTTTGCGATATCTACTACTTGAACAGGTGCTTCAGGAGAGATACGCTCACAAGAACCCCAAAGGTAGTGGTCAATCATTAAATCCCCTATCACTAAGATATTGGGCTTGGCATTTTTAAAAACTTGCATCTATTTTACTTCTTCTTCATAGACTCTTTTTATCTCATCAACATATGCAGCTATACCATCTTCCATCTCATATCTTGGTGTGTACCCTAAAAGCTCTTTCGTTGTTTCGATATTTGCTTCCGTATGAAACTGATACGAGCCAATAAATGGGTTAGGGATATACTCACACTTCAGAGATGTACCGAGCTCTTTTTGTAAAATGTTTACTATATCTTGAAAGCTTCTTGCTTTTCCTGTTCCTACATTATAGATACCACATTTTTTAGGATGCATAGCTTTTACATTTGCTTGAATAATATCCTCTATATAGATAAAATCACGAAGTATTTTATCACTTCCCTCAAACAAACGAGGATTTTTTCCTGCTAAGAGTTGGTGTCCAAATTGTAAAACCATTGATGCAGTACTATTTTTAAAGTACTCATTTGCACCATATACATTAAAATAACGCAAACCTACTATTTTAATACTATTACTTTTCATATAGCTACGGCTCAAATGATCCATAGAGAGTTTAGAAAAACCATATACATTATTTGGAGCTTCTCTGCCTACTCTTTGTGGGGACTCAGCATTTCCATAGGTAGCAGCACTTGAGGCATATATCATATTTGCATTATGCTTTAGCGCTAATTCAAGTAAATCTTTATAAGCATTCACATTTGTTTTTATCATCAGGTCTTGCTCTTGAGCAGTCGTATCAGAGATAGCCGCTTCATGGAAAATATAATCAAAGTTATAATTCATCTCTAAATCAAGAAGCAATTCTTTGTCATTTATATCTCCACTTATTATCTCACCCTTAAACCCTATAAGGTTTTTAAAGTGACCAAAACTTTTGAGATTACCATTAGAGAGTGTCTCACCACTTCTAAAACTATCAAGAACAACCACTTTCGCATCGGGATGATTCTTCTGAAAATAAAATGCTAAATTACTTCCTATAAAACCAGCACCACCAGTTATTAATATTATTTTGTCTTTTAAATCATTTTCAATGTATCTCATCTTCACATCCGTAGTAAATTTATTTTAATACTATGATACCTTTTAATTCATTAACTAGTATTTAAGAGTAGAACCATTATAATGTAGTCGAAACTTTATCTTAAGGAAATAAAATGAAAAAAATCGTAATCGCTTCAATCGCTACTTTAGCGCTAGTAACAGCAGCTTCAGCTGCTGTAAATGGTAAAGCTTGTGCTGCATGTCATGGTGCTAGCTTTGAAAAACATGCTATGGGGAAATCTAAAGTAGTTAAAGATATGAGTCATGCAGATATCGCTGCAGCACTTAAAGGGTACAAAGCTGGAACTTACGGTGGACCAATGAAAGGTGTTATGAAAGGTCAAGTTGGAAGATATTCTAATGCTGACTTAGATGCATTTGCTCAAACTATTGGTAAATAATAAGTAGTATCTGTACTTACACTACATCGTTTTAGCGGTGTAGTGTTACCATTTTTCACTCTGGTTTATAATTCTTTTTTCTAAGTTCTTCTTTTTTTCTCTCTTTATCAACAGCATCATTTAAATCTTCTACATTATCAAACTTTGTAGCATTGAGATACTTCTCCTCATCATCAAACTGACCATTTTTTACACCCCACATAAATGCAATAAGTGCAATCCCACCTAAAAAGAGTGATGCACCTAGCATCATCGCCACTACCCAGTTATCCATATCTAACTCCTATTCCATCTGTATTTTATGCGTATAGAATTACCTACAACAAGTAGAGAGCTCAAACTCATTGAGAGTGCTGCTATGAGTGGTATCACATATCCAGCCATTGCAAGTGGTATTGTTATAGCATTATAAAGCAGTGAAATTCCAAAATTTTGCTTGATAAGATAAAAAGTTGTTTTTGAGATTTTAAAGGCTGCAAGTAGAGACTCTAAGGAGTCATTTAAAAGCACAACATCACTTACATCCACCGCAATATCACTTCCACTCCCCATAACAATCCCAATATCAGCACGAGCGAGTGCTAAGATATCATTCACACCATCTCCAACCATAACAACAACCCTTCCTTCACTTTGAAGTTTTTCAACAAAGGCAAGTTTCTCTTCAGGAGAGAGTTCTGCATGAATATTTTTAAGATTTATTTCATTTGCAATCTCTTGGGCACTTTTTTGATTATCACCCGTAAGCATAATAGTCTCAATATTTTGAGATTTTAGTATGCTAATTAACTCTGATGCACCCTCTTTGACCAAGTCATGTAACTCATAAATAGCCACAACTTTACCATTTATCGCAAAGAAAAAGAGTGCATTTTCACTAACATACTCTACTTCTATACCATTTTCACGCATAAGTTTTTGATTTCCCCCAAGGATTACATGCTCATCTTTTGTAGCTACAATACCTTTTGAAGCAATTTGTGTAAATGTATCAAACATAACTTCATCTATGTGCTCATCAAAAATATGCTCATATACCCCTTGTGAAATTGGATGTTTTGATAATTTCACTAAAGAAAATAACAATGATGCATCAAAGTCATCTAAGATTTTTTCTTTGACAACCTTTGGCTTTCCAACTGTTAAAGTTCCCGTCTTATCTACAAGAAGGGTATCAACCTTTGCCATTGTCTCTATCTGTGCGGCTTCTTTAAAGAGTATTCCTTTTTTAGCACCTTGGTTTAAGCCTATAAGCGTTGCAACAGGTGTAGCCAAGCCAAGAGCACAAGGACAAGCAATAACTATAACCGAGATACCGACCATCAAAGACTCTTCAAAACTATGTGGCCAAAACCACCATACAAAAAATGTGGCAAAGGCTAAGAGTAAAATCGTTGTAGAGAAGTACTCGGAGAGTCTAT
>JALSUU010000138.1 GCA_027071075.1 Sulfurimonas sp.
CTACTTCAAGGAATAATAGTATATGGATTTTCATTTATCAGATAACGCAGAAATAGATACTTTACTTAACCACATACTGAATGATGTTTCAAATTTTGTTCATAAACAAGATAAACAGATTCATGAGCTGAACCTTATAGGGAGAGCGCTCTCTGCTGAAAACAATTTAAACAAACTGCTTCCAATGATTCTTTCACATGCAAAAGAGTACACAAATAGTGATGGTGGAACAATATACTTGATGTCTAAGGATGAGAAGTCTTTAGAGTTTAGTGTAGTTGAAACTACATCTTTAGAGATTTATATGGGTGCAGGAATGGGTGAGATAGTATGGCCAGCACTTCCATTATATAAAGAAGATGGTTCAAAAAATTTAGAGATGGTAGCTGTAAAATGTGCTCTTGAGGGTGAAATTGTCAAGATTGATGATGTGTATAAAACTGAAAAATTCAACTTTGAGGGAACAAAAAAGTTTGACAAAGGGACAGGCTATCATTCACAATCTATGTTAGTTATCCCTATGAAAAACAATGAAAATGAGATAATTGGTGTCACGCAACTGATAAATAAGATAGATAAAGAGAGTGATGCAGTTATTAGTTTTTCACAAAAAGATGTAGAGATACTCTCCTCCTTATCTTCACAAGCTGCAGTAGCAATTACAAATGCTCAATTAATTAGAGATTTAAGGTTACTACTTGAATCTTTTATTAATAGTATAGCAACAGCCATTGATGCAAAGTCTCCTTATACTGGTGGTCATGTACGAAAAGTTGCAGAGATTACAATGTTGATAGTTAATAGTATTAACCATACATTCAAGGGAAAATATAAAGATGTTTTTTATAGTGATGATCAACTTAATGAACTTCGCATAGCCGCTTTGATGCATGATATTGGTAAAATTACTACACCGGAGTATGTAGTAGATAAATCTACAAAACTGGAGACTATCTTTGACAGGATAGAACTTATTAAGACGCGTTATGAAGTCTTAAAAAGGGACTCTATAATTGCGCTTTTAGAGAGAAAAATTGATTTACAAAAGAGTGATGATTTAGATTTACTCTCTTTAGCCGAGAAAGAGTACAAAGAAAAAATAGCACAATACGATGATGATATAAAGTTTTTGCAAGAGAGTAATATTGGTAGTGAGTTTATGTCGGATGACAAGATAGAGAGACTCAATAAAATCGCACAAGAGAGCTTTATTCAAGATAACAGAGTAACTAAACTCCTTAATGAAAATGAATTACTAAACTTGAGTATCAGAAAGGGTACTCTGACTGAAGATGAGCGTCAGATTATAAATAACCATGCACAAGTGAGTCTTGATATGCTTAATGAACTCCCTTTCCCTAAAAAATTACGAAGAATTCCTGAAATAGCAGGGGCACATCATGAAAAACTCAACGGCACAGGATATCCCCTAGGTCTAAATGCATCACAGTTGAGTCTAGAGTCTCGAGTATTAGCTTTAGCAGATATATTTGAAGCACTTACGGCATCAGATAGACCTTATAAAGAGGGAAAAACACTTAGTGATGCGATGAGAATAATTGACTCTATGGTAAAAGATGGAGAGTTAGATCCAAACTTGGTAGAGTTCTTCTACTCGCAAGGACTTTATTTGAAATATGCGAAGAAAGAGTTGAAAAAAGAGCAGATAGATATAAAATAAATGAAGTAAAAACTTCATTTATATTTTCAAGTAGAGTGCTAAATTTCCCTGTGTTGTTGTAAATCCAAAACTGATATAATCATCTTTTTGAAATTCACTATTTTCAAGACTTTGTGGTGGAGTCAGATCAACTTTTACACTATCTTTACTCAATTTAACCGCGATATTTCCAAGTACAACATTTACAAACTCATTGATTATATCTAAAACCATCTCATCAACTGAATCAAACTCAGTTTTCAGAAACTTCTCAGAGATAGCGAGTGCTACTGGGTCTTCTGGTTGAAGTGCAAAATCTAAATGAATATCACCACGCATCTTTTGTAGGGCTATAGGACCTTTGTAGTGTGTAGTCTTTGAGTCAATCTCTACAAGTTTGATATAGTCATGTACTATTCTTGAGTAGAGTGTTTGTAGTACTCCTATTGAATCTTTAATGATGTTCTCTTTATCAAGTGCTTCTATTGCATCATTGAGTTCAACTACTTCTATCTTTTGCTGCTCTTCAAAGAGTTTGAGTTCACTCTCTAACAGCTCTTTTGTGATGAACTCTTTTAAAATAAGCACTTCTCCAAAAAATACTTTCTCTTTTTTTTGTGTAGCTAAAAGAAAATCTATCTGTTTTTCACTAAGAAGTCCTAAGCCAATAGCAACCTCTCCAAAACGCTTATCTAAACTTCTTTGTTTATCATTTATCTTCTCTGCATCTTTAAGTGTGATAAACTCTTCTCGTACTGCAATTTCACCAAGAGAGAGATTTTTCGCAGATTGGTACTCAACTGCTTCTGTAAGTTGCGCAGAAGAGAGTTTATTGTTATCAAGTAAGTAGTGTCCAAAAA
>JALSUU010000139.1 GCA_027071075.1 Sulfurimonas sp.
TTGTACCTAACTATGATGACAGTATGAGCGAGCCTGATGTATTACCAAGTCGTGTCCCAAATCTTTTGATAAACGGTTCAAGCGGAATTGCAGTCGGAATGGCTACAAATATTCCTCCTCACAGACTCGATGAAGTTGTAGATGCTTTATTGTATCTTATAGATAACAAAGAGTGTGAAATATCTGATCTTATGGAGATAGTTAAAGGACCTGATTTTCCAACGGGCGGTATTATTTTTGGCAAAAGAGGTATCATCGATGCTTATAACACAGGAAGAGGTCGTGTCAAGATAAGAGCAAAAACTCATATAGAAAAAAAGGGACACAAAGATGTCATAGTTATAGATGAATTTCCTTATCAGGTAAATAAATCAAGATTTATAGAGCAGGTCGTAGGCTTGGTAAAAGATAAGCAGATAGAGGGAATTTCTGAGATAAGAGATGAGAGTGATAGAGATGGCATAAGAGTAGTGATTGAGCTTAAAAGAGATGCTATGAGTGAAATCATACTAAATAATCTTTACAAATCCTCCAGTTTGGAAGTTACATTTGGTATTATTTTACTTGCGATTGAAAATAAAGAACCGAAAGTTTTCAATCTTCTTGAGTTGTTGCAACTATTTTTAAAACACAGAAAAACTGTATTGATAAGACGAACTATTTATGAGCTTGAAAAGGCTAAAGCAAGAGCTCATATACTCGAAGGCTTAAAAATAGCACTTGATAATATAGACGAGATAATAACACTTATCAAAAAAAGTGAAGATGCAAAAACTGCAAAAATAGCTTTGATGGAAAATTTTTCTCTTAGTGAGATTCAAGCCGGAGCTATTTTAGATATGAAACTTCAAAGGCTTACCGGGCTTGAGAGAGAAAAAATAGAAAATGAACTTCAGGCACTTTTAAAAGAGATAGAGAGACTAAGCGCGATACTAAAAAGTGAAGATTTACTGAATAAGCTCATAAAAGATGAGTTAATAGAAGTAAAAGAAAAATTCAGTTCAAAAAGGCTTACTGAAATTATCGAAGATTATGCTGATATAGATATAGAAGATTTGATACCAAATGAGCCTATGGTGGTTACTATCACACACAGAGGATATATCAAAAGAGTGGCATTAAAACAATATGAGAAACAAAATAGAGGTGGAAAAGGCAAAACTGCTTTGACAACTTATGATGATGACTTTATAGAAAGTTTCTTTGTTTCAAGCACACATGATACTTTGATGTTCATAACAGATAGAGGACAACTTTACTGGCTTAAAGTTTATAGGATTCCAGAGGGTAGTCGTACTGCAAAAGGTAAAGCTGTTGTCAATCTTTTAAGTTTACAGCCTGATGAAAAGATAATGGAGATTATTCCTACAACAGATTTTGATGAAAACAAATCTTTAGCCTTTTTCACTAAAAACGGTCTAACAAAAAGGACAAATTTAAGTGAATTTAGTAATGTAAGAAGTGTTGGAGTCAGAGCTATTACGCTAAATGAAGATGATGCTTTGGTAACAGCAAAGATAGTTATGGATAAAGCTAAATATCTCTTTGTTATAACAAGAAAAGGAATGTGTATAAAATTTAATATTGATGATATAAGAGAGATGGGAAGAGTAGCTAAGGGAGTTACTGGTATTAGATTTAAAGAAGATACAGATTTTGTTACCGGAGCTACTATTATATATGATGATGAAGAAGAGCTTTTAAGCATTAGTCAAAAAGGTATAGGCAAAAGAACAACGACTACAGAGTATAGACTCCAAAAAAGAGGTGGCAAAGGAGTGATTGCTATGAAATTAACTCCTAAGACGAAAGATTTAGTCGGTGTTGTTATAGTTGATGAAGATAAAGATTTAATGCTACTGACAAGTAAAGGTAAAATGATAAGAGTCGATATGAAGAGTATAAGAAAAGCTGGACGAAATACAAGTGGGGTTAAAGTAGTAAATATAGAGGGGAAAGATTTTGTTGTAAGTATCGCAAGATGCCCTAAAAAAGAAAGTGAAGTTGAAGTGCTTGATGAAAATGGTTTGCTGAGTTTGGAATAAATATTGCTTAGTTTAAATTAAGTACATAATTTAGTACTTTAAAATTTTATAAAAGGTGTAAAAATGAAGATGAAAAGTTTGTCACTATATTTTATGGTTGTAATTGGTTTATTGTTTGCAGGATGTACTATCTCGACCAATCCCCAGCCAGCCAAGGTACCAGTTGTAAAAAAGAAAAAAGTTATTTATGCTAAAAAGCAGGTAAGTCCTGTTGAAAAAAATATAAATACAAAGAAAAAAGAGTTAGCATTTTTAAATTCAAACCCTATAAAAGAGTTTTCAGTTATCGGTGAAGGCATAGCCCCTAGAAATACTATTTCCCCTGCCCAAGCTGTAGCACTTGCAAAAAGAGCAGCTGTTGCAGATGCTTACAGGCAACTTGGAGCAAAGCTTTATGGGGTGAGAGTAAATTCTAAAGAGACTGTAAAAGATGCAGCACTCAATAACTCAAA
>JALSUU010000140.1:0-1826 GCA_027071075.1 Sulfurimonas sp.
GTTTAGTGGGGACAGTGCCGATAAAAAGGTATCTCTACTATCAGGTGGAGAAAAATCTCGCGTTATGCTTGGGCAGATTTTAGCTAGAGATGTGAACTTACTTTTTCTTGATGAGCCTACGAATCACCTAGACATAGAATCTATTGAAGCACTAACAGAAGCTATAACAAACTTTGAGGGTGGTGTTATTATTGTTACTCACTCAGAGGAGATGCTTCGTCGTGTTTGCGATAGACTTATCATCTTTGCTAAGGATGGAGCTGAGTATTTTGATGGTGGATATGATGACTTTCTTTCTAAAATCGGTTGGGAGGACGAAGAGGAAGTTCAAAAAGTTAAAACTACTCCAAAATCTAACAACAAAGAGAGTAAAAAACTCCGTGCTGAGTTAGTTAGAGAGAGAAATAAACTCACTTCTCCACTAAAGAAAAAAGTAGAAAAACTAGAGTCAAAAATCATGGAGATAGAGGACAACTTAACACTACACCATCAGGAACTTATAGAACTATCAAGCTCTGGAGATAGTGCAACCCTCATGGAACTATCAAAAAAGGTTTCGCAAGAAGAAACAGAGGTAGAAACACTTTTTGAGTCACTAGAGATAGCCCAAACGCAGTTAGATGAAATCAATGAAGAGTATGATAAAAAAATAAGCAGTTTGTAAGCTGCTCTTTTTTGAGTAATGGGGTAAGATTGTTGTGAAGGACAAAATATGCCACCTCTCTAAGCCCCTTGCATTTTCCTCAATCGGTCTAACACTGCCAAAATTTGTATATTTTTGATGGCTAGTTGTCTTTGTAAAACCTTAGTCTGTTTTTCATCAGCATGCGTAAGTTTTTCAATAATTTTTGCTGCCTCTTTTTCAAGCTTTTCTAACTGTTTATATAATTTATCTATGGCACTTTGAGCAGCACCCTCTGTAGCTTTTCCATCTTTTATCTCTTTGATACTGATTTTACCATCTTTGTTTTTATCTAATTTTATTTGAATATTGATGATGTCATTTATCGACATAAAATTTGAATTATCTTTTTTGATTTGGGTTGTTAAACCAATGGGCAATACTTCAGATGGCTTTAAAATCTTACCATTTTTCTCATCAACTATGCGTCTTGTATCGAGTGATTCTGCTACACTAATCATACCATCATGATTTTTGTCTGCATTGGCTACATTCAAATCTTTAAGAACAAAATCAGAAATCTTTTGTATATATTTTTGAGCCTCACCTCTTGCTATAAGTATGCCTTGATATTGGCTAAACCCTTGTTTGTATTCACTTTCTAATCCACCTAATACACTATTATCAATCGCCATAACTTTATCACCATAAATAACAGCAGTTCTATGTACTTCATGATTTGCAGTATGTGCCTTTTAAAGTAAATCTTTAGAGAGATAAATTTTATCTTTTTGTAAAATCTTGTTAGTCTGAATATAAGAACTATTATTTGTATCTATTTTCATAGTAGATAAATCGTCCTTTTTTAAATTTTTTGTAATCCTCCAAGAACCTTATCCTTATTTTTCTTTATCATGGCAAGTATTTGTTCAAGGAGAAAGTTCTTGAATGTAGCAGATGTAGGTTTGCCTCCTATATCTTTAAAAATCTCTTTATCAGACATATGTGTATCTCTATTTGTATCCACTGATATAAATGCAAGAAAATCTTTATTTATAGATATTTTTCCATCTGAATGTCCCATATCTTGTAACTACTCACCCCATCTAAAAGACAGAATACCCCTGAATTACTTTCACTAATGATTCAAACTCATTTAAGCCACGCTTTCTTGATGTATCAATAATACTTCTCAATGTTGCAT
>JALSUU010000140.1:1836-2483 GCA_027071075.1 Sulfurimonas sp.
CTGCCAATGTTGTCTGTAAGTCTAAGCCTTTTTTTACACCGTTATCTTTTCTATTTTCAGAGATAAGCTCTTTTTTGGAATCATGATGTTTATAGTCTATATGAGACCAATCTGTCATTGCCAAGAGAAACTTTGAGCATTGTTTCTTTGTAACTACTCACCCCATCTAAAAGACAGAATACCCCTGAATTACTTTCACTAATGATTCAAACTCATTTAAGCCACGCTTTCTTGAAGTGTCAATAATACTTCTCAATGTTGCATAATTCTCTGCACCAGCAAGTGATTTGAATTGACCTGAAACTTTCTGTTTGACTTTGACATTTCTAATAGCTCTTTCACTTGCATTATTATCAGGTGGTATATTTTCATTAAGTAAAAAAGTAAAAATTTTATCTTTGGATTTTGTGAATGAATTTACTTGCTTCTCTGTTTCACTCTTAGAGATAGTTGGCATTGTTAAGAGATGCTCTAATGATTTATCATATTGAGCTTTTAATGCAACTCTTGCAGTTTGTGCTAATTCTTCTTTATCATCTTTCATAGCCTCTTTGAGAAGTTCTTTTAATCCTTTTGCTAACTTTGTATTATCGCACTCAATTGCAAAGTTTAAATCTCTAAGTTTGTGAGCTAAACATAACTGCTCA
>JALSUU010000141.1 GCA_027071075.1 Sulfurimonas sp.
AATAGAGCAAAAATTAGCGAATTAGCAGGAGAGATGCAATGAAATCAGCACTAAAAATATTAGTAACACTATTACCACTGACACTTTTAGCAAAAGAGGCAACAGTAGAACAACTTTTCTCTGTACAGACAGTGAAAGTGAAACAAGAGAGTGTGAGTCACGCAAGAAAAAACTTTGGCTTTGTCACAGTAGATGAAGCACGAGTGCATCATATAGCACCCCGTTTTGGTGGCTATGTAGAGAAGATATATGCAGATAAGATATATAAGTATGTAAAAAAAGGTCAGCCTTTAGTAACTATCTACTCCCCTGAAGTCTATAAAGCGGAGGAGGATTACCTCAACTCTTACAACTATACAAAAAATAGACAGGATAAAGGGATGATGCGTAGTGCAAAACTCAAACTACAGCTTTTAGGAGTTAGTGAAACAGAGATTGATGCAGTACTAAAGAAAAAAGAGGTTGCGAAAACTACAACTATCTATGCCCCAGTAAGTGGTTACATCTTTAAAAAGAGTATCAGTGATGGTTCAGCATTCAGTGCCAAAGCACAACTTTATGAGATAGTAAATCTTGATGAAGTATGGGTTGAGACAAAAATCTATGAAGATGACTTAGCATGGATGAAAAATGTAAAAAACTTTGCAGTAAACTTTAAAAGTACTCCAAATACATACAATACAAAATCTTCTCTACTCTATCCAAACCTAGATCCCAAAGAAGCGACAATGACACTCAGACTTCGTCTTAAAAATGCGAGTCATACACTTTTTCCAGGAATGTACGCAACAGTATCTTCACAAGATATGAAGAAGAGTTACTTAACCCTACCAAGTGATGCAGTGATGCGTAAAGATGGAAAGAATTATGTCTTCGTAGTAGGCGAATATGAGGGTGAATATGAACCAATAGAAGTGAGTGTTAAACCGCTCAATGCACATACATACATCATTACAGATGGAGTGAGTGCTGGTGATGCAGTAGTAAGTAATGCCCTCTTTATGATGGACAGTGATGCACAAATAAATGGGCTTTATTAGGTACGCATCTTACTATATCTGAAATATTTAACATAGTGTTTTTAGGCTGCTTTTTTTGTAATTTTTGGAGGTTCCTTACATAATAAATTAGAGTCAGTAGAAGTTGTAAAATATGATGAAAATATTAGTTAACACTTATAATAGTTATCTAATTAACTTGTTTTTTTGAACCAAAAAAGGTACAATAGTGAATGAATAAAAAAATTAAAGTTGTTTTTTATAAAACTTCTGCAGGTAATGAACCAGTAAGAGAATGGCTTACATCATTAGACTTAGAAGATAAAAAGAGTATTGGTTCTGATATCAAAACTGTTGAGTATGGTTGGCCTATTGGAATGCCAGTATCACGACCCTTAGGAAATAGCCTATATGAGGTTAGAAGTAATATATCTAATAAATGTATAGCTAGGGTAATCTTTACAATTATAGAGAACTGTATGGTGCTTTTAAATGGTTTTATTAAAAAAACTCAAAAAACACCACAAAATGAAATTGATTTAGCTCTTAAAAGAGTGAAGGATATAAAATGAAATTAAATAAAGATGCAATCGGAAGTTCTTTTGATGATTTTTTAGAAGCAGAAAATATATTAGCAGAATCAGATGCTACAGCTATTAAAAGAGTCATTGCTTTTGAGGTAGAGAAATCAATGCAAGAGAAACACATTACAAAAACAGAAATGGCAAAGAGGATGGGTACAAGTAGAAGCTCTCTTACAAGATTACTTGATCCTCTAAATAACTCTATAACACTAACTACTATTGAAACTGCACTCGCAGCGATTGGTAAAAGAGTACAGATACAAATAGTTTAATTAAGATTCTCAGGATAAAAATGAATGATATGATGTAAACAATTTATAGATATACAAGAGACTACAGGCTACACTTACAACACACTAGGAGCATTAACAAGTGTAACAACTCCAACTAAAACAATCATCTACCACCTAAACGCTAACAACCAAAGAGTAGCTAAAGAGGTAAATGGAGTGATAATAGAGAAATACCTATGGGCTAATCTCACAACACTACTAGCTATCTATGACAAAGATGACAACTTAGTTCAAAGATACAACTACACAGAGAGTAGAACACCAACAAGCATGACAATGAACAATGAAACATACTACCTACACTACGACCAAGTAGGAACACTAAGAGTAGTTACCGACAAGAACAAAAACATAGTTAAAGAGATAAGTTATGACACTTATGGTAATATACTCTCAGAAACAAACCCAAGCTTTACAGTAGCATTTGGGTTTGGTGGTGGACTTCGTGATAGAGATACTAACCTAGTACACTTCGGCTATAGAGAGTATGAACCTTACACTGGAAAGTGGACTGCTAAAGACCCTATTGACTTTGGTGGTGGTGATTCTAATCTTTATGGGTATGTTCTTGGGGATCCTGTTGGGTTTGTGGAT
>JALSUU010000142.1 GCA_027071075.1 Sulfurimonas sp.
AGTAGTGGCGTTTATACTTTCCTCGCAACTCTTTTCTCACCTCAGCATAAGAGTTCTTCCAAAAACTACTCATATCGTATGTTATTTGTATTGGCTTCATCGCTGGAGAGAGCAAGTGAATCTGTAACGCGATGCTTTGATTTAAAATCTTAGGAGTCTCTTCTAGCCCAAACATCTCTTGAATTTTTACGGCTAATGATGGCTTATCAATATCAGAATAATCTATAAAGATATTTGAGCCACTTGGCACTTGTACCTTTTGGGGTGCTAACCGCTCTAGTTCTTGTTGCTCTTCCCATGAGAGTAGTCCTAAAAGTGGAGAGTAAAGGTC
The DNA here is from genome assembly GCA_027071075.1 of Sulfurimonas sp. Classification (GTDB taxonomy): domain Bacteria; phylum Campylobacterota; class Campylobacteria; order Campylobacterales; family Sulfurimonadaceae; genus Sulfurimonas. The sequence continues at coordinate 332 of JALSUU010000142.1, forward strand.
TAAATTCTCTAACTCTTTGACACTTTTCAGATTGGACATAAAAGGCTCTAACCACTCCTCTAAACTCTTTAGAAGAGTAAGCTCACTAAAATCTCTTAGTTTATTAGGCATATTTTTATTGACAAAGTTTACCCTATGGAGTAAAGAGCTAGCTTTATCACTCCAAGTAAGCACCTCTAAACCCTCCTCTTTTACAAGAGAAAGAAGTAGTTTTTTAATCTCATGTTTTTTAGAGAGTTGCACAGGCTTAGAACTCAAAGTAAGGGCTAAAAACTCTTGCTCCTCTCTTATGTCAAACTTCTTACTCTCTTTATTATAAGTCACTCTCTCTTTTGTCACTATATACTCACTAAAGTACTCTTCTATATAAGCTAGTGAGATGGAAAGTGCCCCATTTATATAAGAGTCTTTCGCTTGAGCGTTTAGAGAAGCCACTACCAAATACTCCTCATTAAAAAGTGAATCTTCTATGTTAAGAATTGCCCCTTTTGCATTGGAGAGTTTATAGCGGTTTTCACCCTTCGCTCTCTGTTTGGCTAGTCTATCTGGATATGCTAAAAGCAGAAGTACAGCTAAGATATCAGACTCAAACCTTTTGGCTTTGACTACATTTTTTTTAATCGACTTAAGTTTTTTGTAAAAATAATTCGCTTGATTTAAAACCTCTTTCGCCCCAAATACATGCACATAAGCAGGGTTCAAATCCTTCTCATAAAGATGCGAAAAACGCGAGAGTAAATCACTCTCATTGTAAGCATTTTTGAGTATATCTTTTTCGCCTAGCATTGCAGCGAGCAGACAAGCCTCATAGGCATAACCCATCTCATGAGACTTGAGTATCATATAAGCGAAACGTGGGTGCAGTCCTAAACTCAAAGCATCACGACCAAACGCAGTAATCTTGAAACTCTCATCTAACATCTGCAACTCTTGAAGCACAACTTTAGTCTCTAAGATAATCTCCTCTTTGGGCATATCTAACCATGTGAGTTCATCAAACGAGTCCACTCCCCAAAGAGCCAAATCAAGTAGAAGCGAAGAGAGATCAGAGCGAAGTATCTCAGGAGAAGTTGACTCTTGTAGTGGCTTATGTTCATGCCAAAGTCTGTAACACTTTCCATGACTAAGTCGCCCTGCCCGCCCTGCTCTTTGTGTTGCTGAGTCCTTAGAGATAAACGCAGTATCAAGATGGTTCATCGCGTTTGAGTAGTTAAAACGCGAGAGTTTTTCTAAACCTACATCTATAACTACTCGCACACCTTCTATTGTTAAAGAGGTCTGTGCGATGTTAGTAGCGAGTATAACTTTTCTAGTTTTGCTAGGGAGAAGGGCCTTGTCTTGCTCTTTTTTCGGCAAGGCTGAGTAAAGAGGTAAGATGTTTATATCTTTCTCTTTTAATGACTCTGACAAAGCACTCTGCAACTGCCTAATCTCTCTCACCCCTTGAAGAAAAACAAGTATGTCTCCCTCATCATTTCTGATAGCGTTTAGAGTAGTTTTTAGCAGAATTGTATTTAATGTTTTTCTATTCGGCTCAGGGGTTTTGATGTTAAGATAGACTTTTTCAACCTCATAAGTTTTCCCCTCTGAAGTGATGATGGGAACATCACCTAAAAGATTTGAGATTTTCTCTGCGTTTAGTGTTGCAGACATGATGAGAAGTTTCAAATCCTCTCGCAGTAACTCTTGAACTTGCAGAGAAAGAGCTAAAGAGAGATCACTATGAATACTTCTCTCATGAAACTCATCGAAGATAACCAGTGCCACATTTTCAAGCATCTGATCGGCTTGAAGCATACGAACTAAAATAGCCTCAGTAACGACAAGAATCTTTGTCTCTTTTGAGTAAGAACTATCTTGTTTGACTTGATACCCTACTCTCTGCCCTATCTCCTCACCCAAAAGAGATGCCATCTGAGTAGCCACCATCCGAGCCGCCACACGACGAGGCTCAAGCATGATTATCATCTTCTCTTGTAGCCATGTAGCATCTAAAAGGGCTAAAGGCACACGAGTACTTTTTCCAGCCCCAGGAGGAGCTTGAAGGATTACTCTTGAGTTGTTTTGTAGGGAGTTTTGAAGTTCAGAAAGGACTTCATTTATGGGGAGATTTTGCATAAAGAAAACCTACTTCTCAAAACTATTCCATCGGATGCTACTCTCAGCTTTTTCTAGCTTATAGTTTCTCTTTTTAAGATTTAAGCCTCTAGTGTGCTGAACAACATCGCTCACTTTACCTTTTATAACACAGTACTCCTCATCATTCTCCTCACATCTTGGTGGTACAAGTGGACAACTCCCATCTTTTCTGAATGTCGAGCTAAATATCTGTAAGCTTTCACTCCCAAACGGTGGTTCAATAGGCACTTTATCAAATATCGTAATATTTCTGTTTATATCGCTACCAGTGAGTGCATTTATGTAGGGTTGATTATCGCTTCCTATTGGCAAGAGATAGGCAAATGTATCTTTATCTTTGAGGACATAGCCAACTAAAAAGTAGCACATTGGTTTATTGGTTTTTACCACTATATCTACACTATCGCCATGCTCCAAATCTATACCATCCACCCTTGAGTAGCCTTTAAAACCAACATCTACATAGAGTTTACCACTCTTGACAAATCCATTTCGCAGACTCGCATCGAATGTCTCTGTTTTTGGTTTGTAATGGAGATTTTTATAGGCACTTTTTGCAAGAGTTGCTGTACGAGTGAGGAGGATACTGTTTTTCTTATCGAGTAGAGTAAGTGTTACAAAGATAGAATTTTTTAGTATCTCATAGTTTCCTTTTAAGATAAACGCAGCATCAGCAGGGTATTTTACAGTTTTTAAGTTTTGAGCCATTGACTCTTTCATCATTTTGGCAAACTGTGTGATTTCGGATGAGCCACTTGGTTTGATGGCACTTATGTAGATATTTTTTTGTGTTATGCCTTTACTTAAAACGCTACTAGCAATTTTAAGAGATGGTATTTTGTTTTGAAGTTTTTGGAGTTGAGCCTCTACACTGCTTCGTGTTATAGTGAGTGTTAGAGGATTTTTAGCACCTAAAAGTGTCGCAACTATCCTATGTTTGTTGAAACTTTTTATATCTTTGAGCATACTGTTTAAAAGCTCATACTTTATGTTTTTATCTTTTGTATGTTTAAGCTCATTTTGAGAAAATGCTAGCTCTTTTTTCAATCTTTTAAGCTCATAAGTGTAGAGTTTCAAAGCAGTAGCAGAGTCAAGAGTCGCTGTAGTTTGAGAAAATAACGGCTCTTCGACATTAGAAAATGTAGCACCTTTGATAGGCAAAGAGGAGGATAAGTTCACGCTATCTTCTACATGCTTTGTAAACTTTTTTCCTGTAGTAGTGACATAGGACTTAATGTCACTCTTTACCTCAACACTTATTCTATTTGAGAGTTCTGAGAGTGCATTTTGAAGACTTTTTCCCTCATCATCACCATACCCAACAGCTGTGATAGTAACTGCTTGTGCCATTGATGCAAATAGTAGTGGTAGTAATATTTTTGTTTTCATGTTTTTATTCACTCTCTTGTAGTATTTTTTGAAACTCTTCTTTGTTTGGTAAAACGGTTAAATATTGACTTGCATAAATTTGACTGTTATCTTCTGGTAGAGTCATTTTCACAAGTGCATCACTTTTATCTCTGCAGAGAATTATCCCTACTGTTGGGTTCTCATTTTCAAGTCTCTCATATCTATCAAAATAATTCACATACATCATCATTTGACCTATATCTTGATGTTTGAGTTTACCGATTTTCAAATCTATCACAACAAAAGATTTCAATATACGATTGTAAAAAACCAAATCAACTGCAAAATGCTCTTCATCTATGGTAACTCTTTTTTGACGGGCTACAAATGTAAAGCCCTTGCCAAGTTCTAGTAAAAAATGTTCCAACTTATCTATAAGTTTCTGTTCAAGTTCACTCTCACTATAGCTATTTTCTACAGGTAAACCAATGAACTCCAGAATGTAAGGGTCTTTTATCATATCTGACACAGATTCAATAATCTGCCCTTTTGAAGATAACTCTTTTACTTTTGATCTCTCTCGACTAAGTTGCAATCTTTCAAACAGACCACTATCAAATTGTCTTCTCATCTCCCTCAATGTCCAAGAGTTTTCAACGGCTTCTATTTCGTAAAATCTTCTCTCCTCTTGATTTGACACTCTTGATAAAAAGATATAGTGCGACCAGCTTAATTTGAATTTCCGAGACACTGTCTCCGATTTTGAAAAAGCTATATAAAACTTTCTCATATTTTCTAAATTATCTACAGAGTACCCCTTACCAAACTCTTGAGTAAGTTCTACAGACAAGTTTTTCAAGAGTGCTTTGCCATATTTCGCACGACCCTCTCCCTCTTGTTCCTCTTCCACTATCCTTTTGCCTATCTGCCAATAAGTTTGGGTCATCGTTGTATTTATGGTGCTATATACTCTATTTTTAGCATTTTGGAGGAGTTCTTTTATTTCGTTATAAAAGCTCGATTCTTTTTCTAAGTGCATCTACCTAACCCCAATAGGAAAATCATTCCCACTAATATAACTCTGTGGTATTTGCTCATATCCCCACTTCTTATAAGTTCTATCTGGTAGAACATCTTCTATGTATGCATCCAACTCTTTTATAGTTATCTTATTGTCAGTTCCATATCCTTTGCCTCTTAATGCTTCTATAAGTGTATAGGTAAATACTCCGTGACCTTTGTAACCCTCTAGTGCTACTTGGTCTTTACTTGATGCTACTATTGTCGCTCTTCCCGTTGCTCGTGTTAGTTTATTTATAGCAGTTTTTTGTAGGATTCCACGACTTGCCATCGCTTCGGCGAAACTTCCACTGTTACAGGTGTCTAAGATAGTTAATGATTTCATCGCTTGGATTTTTGAGAGTGCTAGTTTAAAATCGTTTTGGCTCATTCCACTTTTTCTTACACTATTTTCATTTTTATATCTAAAATCAACAGGGAGATAAAAGTATGCTCCAGTTTTTGCATCGGTGATGCCGTGACCTGCCATATAAAATATGAAGACATCCTCTCTTGAAGTTTTAGCACCTATTTTTTTAAAAGTTTTGAGTATATTTGCTTTTGTAACATCTCTATCTAAAAGCTCATAAGTGTAAATATGTTTAAAGAGTGGGTTTGAGGCTTTTTTTATAGCTTTGACAAACGCTACTGCATCTGCTTTTGAGTACTTTAACCATAGGTCACCATCTCTATACTTATCTATACCGACACTCAGTATATAAAGATTTGGTTTTTTAGTGCTTCTGCCTTTGTAATTTACCACTATTTCATCAAGGTTTGATTCTATGTTGCCTACTCTATTTGTCGCTTTGAAACCTATGACATTTTTACCATTTGTAAGAGATATAAGTTTGTTCATTGTAAAACAATCTTTTCTTGTTCTGTTTCGTTTTTTGAGTTTTAAGGCTCTATCTTGCCCTATAACATCAATAGCCATACCATTTAAATAAAGAGTAAGATTATTATACCCTCCGTTGTCTATGGTACATACTTGAAGCTTTAAGTTCATATCTCGTTTTTTACTTGTAGTAACTTTATTTAAAATAGCAACTTTTGGAGCAAGTCCTGAACCTAAAATTTTATCTATATTTATATCTTTTGCATATCTACTTAAATCTTCTCCATGAAGGGCTTTTTGTACTAAGTCTGGGCGATAGAAAGTGTCATAAAGTTTATCTACACTTACAAATCTCGCCTCTTTATTTGCTCCTTGATTGAGATGATACCCTATATATTTTGCTCCACCTTTTGAAGCAGTGAAAAAGCCCTCTTTTGTCCAAGCAACATATTCGTTGTTTTTACTTACGAAGATGTTTAGGGTTGGGTAGATTTTTTGAGATTTTGGAGGTAAATAAATATTTATATTATTTTTTAATAAAAAATCTGCTCTTGCAATAATTTCTTGTCGTGTCCATTTTGATTCTTTTTCTATATATTTAACAATCTCTTCATTAATTCTCAATTCTCCATTACCAACTCTCAATTTACTCAAATCCCAAACCTTAATCGTCTGGTCATCACTCCCACTCACAAGCCTATCCCCATCAACTGCGATAGACAAAATCGTTCCAGTATGCCCAACAAGTGAAGCTATCTCTCTGCCTTGTTTGTTATAGATTCTAAGCTGTCCACCACTTCCACCACTTACGATATAATCTTTATACCAACCGTAACATTTATGACTCAGTCCATCAGTAGAAGTTTTTACTATTTTTGCTTTGAGTCTGCCGTTTTCTTTTATGTTTAGAACGGCACTACTATATCCATAATCACCACCTTTTGAGTGAGAGAGAGTATAGTTGCCGTTTGTTGTGGAGATACGGTGGAAATGTTGCATGTTTGATTTTAAATTTTGAATTGAGAATGTTTTTAGGTTTATTGATTTTTGAAGTTTTGCATGTTCATTTATCTGTTTCATACTTATATTCCCCCAAGCAACACTATCCCCTTGTATCCCAACACTCGAAACACGCTGCCCAACTCCTACAATTTTCTGTAACACTTTTGGAGTTTTATGGCTAAAATCCCAAATATATATCTCACTGTTATCTCCCCCACCACTCACAGCTACTGTTCTATCCCCTCTCTCTATAAAGTTCACTACTTGAGTGAGATTTGTATGTTTTTTAAATGTTCTATAAAGTGCATAGTTTTCAGAAGTTTTATAGATATTTACATTGAGTGGAAATGCACCAGTTCCTGCTATCAAAAATCTTCCATCTCTGCTATAATTTAATCCCTTTGGTACTGTCTCACTTTTAATTCTCTTTAAAAGATGCAGACTAAAGTCATATATATCTATCTCTTTCCCTTTTCCACAAACAGCTATCTGTTGTAGGGAACTGTTTGTGGCTAAAGATGCAAGTTTATAGTTTGAACTATCACTTTTTATCACTTCTCTTTTTTGCATATCATAAAGGGCTATTTTATTATCATATCCAGCAGTGAGTGCGAAATATCTTCCATCTTTTTGTATGATTTGAACTGCATAAACTTGTTTGGTATGAAACTTTATGGTATCTTGGAGCCCGAAATCTTTCTCTACACTCCATATCTTTGCAGTTGTGTCAAATGAACCAGAGATAAGGAATCTTCCATCTTTAGAAAATGCTAAATCAATTACTACATTTGTATGAGATTTTAGGAGTTGTGTGAGTTTTCCTGTTTGGTAGTTGTAGATTCGGATAGTTCCATATTCATAATTTCCATTATTATTTAAAAATCCCCCAACAGCCAAATACCTCTCATTAGGACTTAAAGCGATAGCAAATATTTTCCCTTCACTTCCACTCCCAATCTGCCCTAAAATCTTTCTCTTCTCTCTTCCTGTTTGACTACTCCATACTCTTATGGTTTTATCATCACTTGCACTTATGATGTCACCTGATGCAGTAACGACTATATCTCTTATCTGACCTGTATGCCCTAAGGTGTCTAGCTTTAAGATAGCTTGGGTTTTAGCAGTGAGTGTTGTGCTTAGAAGCAGTAGGATTAGTAGTAGTGTTTTTAGGGTTTGGTTCATTTTTTTGTTGCCTTTAGGTTAGTTATGTTCTTCGATATAACTCTTGTTTATGCACTTTTAAGTGCATTAGTTAAAAACATTTTTATTAACGATTGGTAAGGAACATCCATAGCATTTGCTTTGACTTTAAGCTCTTCTATCATATCCACAGGTAAACGCAGTGAAATACTCTTGGTACTCTTCTTTAAGTTTGCAAAACGCAGAGGCTTTGCTTTGCTCATATCAAAGTACTCCGTAACATCATGTTCATCCCAAAAAGCAGACTCTTCTGCCTCACTCTTAAAATTTGGTATCTTTTTAAGCTCTTTCATAAATTATCCTTTCTTTCTTACTCATTGCTCTTGCTGATATCACTCGGATGTGTTTCCTTCTTACAGTAAAAACAACTGTCACTAAATCACCAAAATTATTTTGTCCTAGTGCTACACATCTACACTCATCCGACGAGTGTTTAAAATCTTCCACAATTAGTAGTGGTTCATTAAAAAAAACTTCTTCAATAGTCGCCCATTTCAACCCATGCTTTTTCTCGTTCTTATGGATATT
>JALSUU010000143.1 GCA_027071075.1 Sulfurimonas sp.
CAGTAAGAGCACTCAAGCTCACCCTCACCTGCTGAGAAGTGTAGTTTTGCCCCACATTTTTCACATGGAAACTGATACTCTTTTTGCATCATAATAGACTCCTAACTTGGTATTGGTGGAGGCATTGAACCAAAAAGATTTTTGAGTTCATCTAAACTGCCCATCTTCTCCCATGAAGCCATCCCCTCTCTCCATGCAAGTGTCTCTTTTGAAATCTCATCTCTTTGCATCATACCCTTTATCTGCTCCATCGTAAGTGGACCTTTAGAAGCACCATCTATCGCTAGATGATATGTCTGTGCTTTTGGTATTGGGGGTGGTGATGGTTGTGAGGCTGGAGCTTGTTGCTGTGGTGCTTGATGTTGCTGTGCACCTAAAGAAGCCGACATCTGTTGTGCCATTGCAAAACCCATACCCATACCCATTGCATCACCAGCTACAGAGGAGCCACTACCACTGGCACCCATCGCTTCAGCTGATTGGTACTTGAGGTAATCATCAAGGTTTCCTGCAAGACCCATACCTGTGCGTTTATCAAGAGCCTCTTCTACCTTTGGTGGCAAGGAGACATTTTCTACTAAAAGTTTTGTAAGTTCTAGTCCATACGCTAAAAACTCTGGAGCAATTTTATCGTGAATAAAATCCCCCATAGTCTCATAGTTTGCCGCAAAATCTAAAATAGGAATATTCATCTGCCCAATAATTGTAGCAAAACGCGATACTATTAAGTTTCTCAGCTGATCATCAATCTCATCCACTGTAAAATAGCCATCTGTTCCGACAATCTCTCGTAAAAATGTCTCAGGATTTTCAATACGAATCGTATAAGAACCAAAAGAGCGAATACGAACAGGTCCAAACTCTTTATCTCGAAGCATTATAGGATTCTTTGTTCCCCACTTCAGGTCTGTAAAACGACGAAGATTAAAAAAATAGACCTCAGCCTTAAAAGGAGAATTAAAAGCATGATCCCAATGTTTGAGTGTTGTCATTATAGGCATATTGTTTGTTGTTAGCTCGTAGATTCCCGCTTCAAAAATATCTGCTATTTCACCCTCATTTACAAAAACAGCGACTTGCGACTCTCTCACTGTAAGCTTCGCACCATTTTTTATCTCATTGCCATATCTCTCAAATCTATATACCATCGTATCATTGCTATCATCAGTCCACTCTATGACATCAATAAACTCACCCATTAACTTATCAAAAAATCCCATTCTCTACTCCTATGATTTACTCTCTTGTTTAGCTTTTGCTCTGAGCAGTGACTCTTTTAACTCACTCTCAAGTGTTACAAGCTCACTCTCTGCTTTTTTACGAGCCTCTTTTCCATTCTCAGCTATCTGCAGACTCTCTTCTATAGTCTCTATCAAAAGTTTATTTGCAAGTTTCACACTCTCTATATCAAAAACTCCTCGCTCTGCTAGTTCTCGTGTCTGTGCATTTGCCTTTTTAAAGTTTTGTGCATTTGCTTCTAAAAGTTCATTAGTCAAATCCATTGCATCACTGAGTACATCACCCGCTTTTTTGTTTCTATAGATTGTGATAGTTTGTGCCAACTGATTTTTCCATAGAGGTACTGTATTTACAAGTGTTGAGTTTATTTTATTTATGAGAGTTTTATCATTATCTTGTACCATGCGTATAGTTGGCATTGATTGTAAGGCTACTTGACGAGTGAGTTTTAAGTCATGTAAACGACGCTCAAAATCATCTTTTGTAAGTCGTAAATCTTTCACTTTTTGTGCTATAAGCAGATCAGAGTTTTGCTCAGATTCCATCTCAAGTGCAGGTATCTCTTCTTCATCTAACTTCTCTAAACGCTTCTCACCTGCTTCAATATATAGCTCTAACTCTTTTACATATTTTACATTCGCATCATAGAGTCTATCTAAAGATTCTATATCATTAAGCAGTACCCCTTTTTGTCTCTCAAGTTCATCTGTGATTTTTTCTATCTGCTCTTTTGTATCTTCATACTTACTTAGAAAAACAACTAAAGATTTTGCTTTTCCCAAAAGTTTATCAAAAAATCCTAGTTTTTTATTTGGGTCAAGTGCATCAATATCAAAGCCTCGTATAGTAGCTATCATATTACCTAAATTATCTCCAGCCTCTCCTAAATCCTTTCCCTTCACTCCCTCAAGCATTTGAGAAGAGATTGCTGTGACCTCCTCTTGAGTCTGTGCTCCAAAGTGTATAATCGAACTGCTTGAACTTAAGTCTATACTCTCTATATCTATTTTTGCTATCTCTTTTTGCATCTCTACTCCTCACCTTTAAATCGTTTTTTCATAACACTCATCTTAATATCAAACTCTAAAATATCATCATCTAAAAGTTTATCGTACTGTTTATTGAGTCTCTCTCGAGTAATCTCTAAAAGTTCACGAAAACTTTTTTGCATCTCTGCACTTTTATTATTTCTATCAAGTTTAGAAAAAATCTCACTCATTG
>JALSUU010000144.1 GCA_027071075.1 Sulfurimonas sp.
GTATCTCAGGAGAAGTTGATTCTTGTAGTGGCTTATGCTCATGCCAGAGTCTGTAGCACTTTCCATGACTAAGTCGCCCTGCCCGCCCTGCTCTTTGTGTTGCTGAGTCCTTTGAGATAAACGCAGTGTCAAGATGGTTCATCGCATTTGAGTAGTTAAAACGCGAGAGTTTTTCTAACCCTGTATCAATAACTACTCGCACACCCTCTATAGTTAAAGAGGTCTGTGCGATGTTTGTAGCGAGTATCACTTTTCTAGTTTTACTAGGGAGAATTGCCCTATCTTGCTCTTTTTTTGGCAAGGCTGAGTAAAGCGGTAAGATGTTTATATCTTTGTCTTTTAATGACTCCGACAAAGCACTCTGCAACTGCCTAATATCCCTTACACCTTGAAGAAAAACAAGTATATCTCCCTCATCATTTCTGATGGCGTTTAGAGTAGTTTTTAGCAGAATTGTGTTTAATGTTTTTCTGTTTGGTTCAGGAGTTTTTATATTAAGGTAGACTTTCTCAACCTCATAAGTTTTCCCCTCTGAAGTGATGATAGGAACATTTTCTAAAAGATTTGAGATTTTTTCTGCATTTAGCGTTGCTGACATGATAAGCAGTTTTAAATCCTCTCGCAGTAACTCTTGGACTTGCAGAGAAAGAGCCAAAGAGAGATCAGAGTGAATACTCCTCTCATGAAACTCATCGAAGATAACAAGCGCCACATTTTCAAGCATCTGATCAGCCTGAAGCATACGAACTAAAATGGCTTCAGTTATGACAAGTATCTTTGTCTCTTTAGAGTATGAACTATCCTGTTTGACCTGATACCCTACCCTCTGCCCTATCTCCTCACCCAAAAGAGATGCCATCTGAGTAGCCACCATCCGAGCCGCTACACGCCGAGGCTCAAGCATGATAATCATCTTATCCTCAAGCCATGGAGCCTCTAAAAGTGCTAAAGGAACACGAGTACTTTTTCCAGCCCCAGGAGGAGCTTGAAGGATTACTTTTGAGTTCTTGCGTAGGGAATTTTGAAGTTCATCTAAAACTTCATCTATTGGGAGATTTTGCATAAAGAAAACTTACTTCTCAAAACTATTCCATCGAATACTACTCTCAGCTTTTTCTACTTTATATTTTCTCTTTTTGAGATTTAGTCCTCTAGTGTGCACAACAACATCGCTCACTTTACCTTTTATAACACAGTACCCCTCATCATTCTCCTCACATCTTGGTGGTATGAGTGGACAACTCCCATTTTTTCTGAATGTCGAGCTAAATATTTGTAGGCTTTCACTTCCAAATGGTGGTGCAACAGGCACTTTATCAAATATGGTAATATTTCTGTTTATATCACTACCAGTGAGTGCATTTATGTAGGGTTGATTATCGCTTCCTATTGGCAAGAGATAGGCAAACTTATCTTTATCTTTGAGGACATAGCCAACTAAAAAGTAGCACATCGGTTTATTGGTTTTTACCACTATATCTACACTATCGCCATGCTCCAAATCTATACCATCCACCCTTGAGTAGCCTTTAAAACCAACATCTACATAGAGTTTACCACTCTTGACAAATCCATTTCGCAGACTTGCATCAAATGTCTCTGTTTTTGGTTTGTAGTGGAGATTTTTATAGGCACTTTTTGCAAGAGTTGCTGTACGAGTGAGGAGGATACTGTTTTTCTTATCGAGCAGAGTAAGTGTTACAAAGATAGAATTTTTTAGTATCTCGTAGTTTCCTTTTAAGATAAACGCAGCATCGGCAGGGTATTTTACAGTTTTTAAGTTTTGAGCCATTGACTCTTTCACCATTTTAGCAAACTGTGTGATTTCAGATGAGCCACTTGGTTTGATGGCACTTATGTAGATATTTTTTTCTCTTATGCCTTTACTTAAAATGCTACTAGCAATTTTAAGAGATGGTATCTTGTTTTGAAGTTTTTGGAGTTCTAACTCTACACTGCTTCGTGTTATAGCGAGTGTGAGAGGATTTTTAGCACCTAAAAGTGTCGCAACTATCCTATGTTTGTTAAAACTTTTTATATCTTTGAGCATACTATTTAAAAGCTCATACTTTAGATTTTTATCTTTTGTGTGTTGTAGTTCATTTTGAGAAAAGGCTAGCTCTTTTTTCAATCTTTTAAGCTCATAAGTGTAGAGTTTTAGAGCAGTAGCAGAGTCAAGAGTTGCTGTAGTTTGAGAAAATGTCGGCTCTTCGACATTAGAAAATGTAGCACCTTTAATAGGTAAAGAGGAGGATAAACTCACGGTATCCTCTTCATGCTTCTTAAACTTTTTTCCCGTAGTGCTAACATAGGATTTGATGTCACTCTTCACCTCGACACTTATTCTATTTGAGAGGTCTGAGAGAGAGTCTTGCAGGCTCTTCTCTTCACTCTCTCCATAGCCAACACCTGTTATGGTAACTGCTTGTGCTATTGATGCAAATAGTAACGATAATA
>JALSUU010000145.1 GCA_027071075.1 Sulfurimonas sp.
CTTTTTATACTTGCATTTGCAGCAAACTCTGGATTTGGTTGAAATATTTGTTTTGACATATATCTGCCTTTTCTGTTTTAGATTAATTGCGAAAATTATATCTCAGCAAAAGTTTATCTTTCCTTGAAGATATTTTTCATTAAAATATTAAGACTTTTTTAAGTATTAAAAATAATTATTTAGCTATAATTCAGACATCAATAATTACGAAGGATTTATATGAACAGTTATTTCAAAAAAGCACTTATTAGCGTAAGTACATCTTCTCTTTTGCTTTTGGGAGTAAGTGGGTGTGGTGGGGGTACAGAGTCTGCCCCAATAGTAGAAAACTCTGTTACACAAGCAAAACAATTAGCACATTCACCTACTGTCCAAAAAGCATTTGATGCATTTAATAACTTTGATTTTGAAAATGCAACAGAGGAGTCTGAAGCAGCTTTAGTTGCCAGTCTTAAAGATACACTTAATAATCCTGAAGCTGGTGACAATAGTCCTGATATTGCTACATCTTTGGCACTAATCGAACTTTTTGACCTAGCAAAAGACCCTGTAATTTCTAAATATTTTAAAATATCACTTAAAGATTATCCAACTTTAGTATCTAGTCTTACTGACTACTCTGATTCTGCAGATGTGAATTCTCTTTTAGATACAGATATAACAAATGCCTTGAGTAATTTTGATCTTGGTTCACTCATAGGGAAAGGTTTCTCTTATGATTTACCGCAACCTGCACATGAAGCGGCAATGAAGTTTAAAAAGCTCAGTGATGCTCTTGAGAAGAGCTTCCCTGATGAGTCGTATGTATTTAGATACTGGGGTGATGGAAATAATAATGATTTTGATGGTGTGATAGCTACATATCTGCGTGTAGCACTTCTCACAAGTGCTTCTATGCTAGAGCTTATCTCATCATATAGTTATGGACAACCTGAAGATTACGGAACAGAGGCAAATAATTACTCAACTGTACTTTTTGATCCTGTTTCTGTTTTAAATGCACAACAAGTATTTGTATTTCCAGAACCTGCTGATGCAGGATATGCAGAATCTGTAAAGCGTCTTACAAATGCAAAGACACTACTTGTTGAAGCTATGACTCTTTCTCAAGATGTTGATATTAAAAATCTTCCAGAAAGTAGTATCGACTATTATGCTTCAAGAACAGAAATTGATGCAGTATTAGCGAACTTAATTGCCAAAGATGGTAGTAAAACTACTTATGATTATGATTTAGGAACTTTGAAACCATATCTTTATATCAATTTTCAAGCAATGTTTACGCCTGAAACTTCTATTGATATTAAAGATTTTGGAACAGGTGTATTTTATTATGATTGTGGTAAAAATGCATCTTATAACTTAGAAGCTTCTACAAAAGATGGCTCTAAGCCAATCTGTAGTGATGGAAAGAGTGCGAATGTTCGTCTTAATGAAAAGTTAGCAAAAAGTATTTCAGATGAAGATACAAACTTTGATGAGCTTGTTGTTGATATGGTTGCATTAGGAGTTCATTTTGGCCTATCAACTGAAATATTAATGCCAGAGTTATTTAAGACTATCAATGATGCAGCACAATAATCTTCACGCTATGAGTAAAACCTTTTTCTAAGGTTTTACTCTTTTTCATTCAAAAAACTTCCTCTGTTTATAAAAACCTCTAAACTTATACTATAATTTCAAAAATATTTACACAAGGAATAAAAATATGTTTGGAAGAGCAAAATTAAAAGATTATAATATTAGTGCAGAAGAGTCACTCAAACAGCAATACGCAAAAATCGATACAGCCAAAGGTATCATCTGGGTAAAACTTTTCCCAGATGAAGCACCAAATACTGTAGCAAATTTTGCACACTTAGCAAATACAGGTTTTTATGATAACTTAAACTTTCACCGTGTAATCCCAGGTTTTATGGCTCAGGGTGGATGCCCTGATGGAACGGGTATGGGTGGTCCAGATTGGGCTATTAAATGTGAAACAGATACAAACACTTCAGTACACCGTCCAGGGACACTCTCTATGGCACACGCTGGACCAAACACTGGTGGAAGTCAATTTTTCATCACCTTTGTAGATACACCTCACTTAGATGGTGTACACACTGTTTTTGGTGCGATTGAAGAAGATGATGCAGAGAGCTTTAAAGTTCTTTCTCAAATTCAAGGGCAAGATACTATCAACTCTATTGCTGTAGTTGAAACACGCGACTAGGATTTCCTATCTTAGTTCATATCTGCTGTAGTGTAGACAGCCACTTCTTTTTAGAAAAACTTCAAGCAGATTATCCCAAGGAGAAGCTTACAGGCTTCTTCTATGATCCTAACATTCACCCCTACTCTGAGTACCAACTTCGCCTTCTTGATGTCAAGCGTTCATGTAAAAAACTCGGTATTGAGTTACTTGAGGGTGAGTATGACTATGAATCATGGCTTCAAGCTGTTCGAGGACTTGAAAAAGAGCCTGAAAAAGGTGCTCGATGTGAGGTCTGTTTTGATAAAAGGTTTATCACAAGTGCGAAAAAAGCACTTGAAATTGGTGAAGATAAAATCACTACTACTCTACTTGTTAGCCCTCTAAAATCTCAAGAACAACTCAAGCGTGTCGGAGATGATTTTTACAAAAAACATGGTGTTGAATTTATAGCAGTAGATTATAGAAGTGGTGGAGGTTCTCAAGACCAAAGTCGTGTCACAAAAGAGGAGCAACTCTATAGACAAGACTATTGTGGTTGCATCTTTGGTTTAACTATGCAAAGGGAGCAACAAGATAAACTTATGGATGAGATGTTTTCTCCTCTCTCTGGAACAATTTTACCTGCATCAATAGAAGAACGACTTGAGATGTATACTCAAAGAAATCAACTTGAAGATGAAGATATCTCTTATAAAATCATCAAACAAAAGTTCTTAAATTATAGAGAGTTTAATTTTAAAGTTCTTAAAGGAAAAACAAATAGCTTAGAAGCTTATGCTCTGAGTTACTCAACACTCCCAAGAAAAAGAGCGCAAGGAAGAGTAGAATATAATCTGCATGGTGTACACTACTTTAACCGAGAAGAGATTAAATTTATCACTTTGGATTACTTTAATGATGCAAATAGTACAGAGTATAAAAACATAAAAGAACTTATTTATAATCCCCTTTCTTTGGAAAAAGAGCTTGCTTTTCGAACCAAACTTACTGCTTCAAACTATGACCTTACGCCTATTATAGTGATGCAAGATATACCTGAGGGAAAACTAACCATAACACTCGATGCAAAAACTTACGAAGATGTTAGAGAAAAACTAATCATAATATAATCTTTTTTTAGATAAAATGCCTAAAATATTATTATAAGGCTTTACTATTATGACTATGGATGTTATGGAAATTCAAGAAATTTTACCACACAGATACCCTTTTTTACTCGTTGATCGTGTTACAGGCCTCACAAAAGGTGAGTCTGTAATTGGCTATAAAAATGTATCTATCTCTGAACCTGTTTTTCAAGGGCACTTTCCTGATCATCCGATTTATCCTGGTGTTATGATTTTAGAAGGTATGGCTCAAGCTGGTGGAATCTTAGCATTTGAGAGTATGGAGATGACGAAAGAGGAAGCTGCACAGAAAGTAGTTTACTTCATGAGTATTGACAAAGCAAAATTTCGTGCACCAGTAAGACCTGGGGATAAGCTAGAGTATCGTATCTCTGTTATCAAACAAAAAGGTGCTATCTGGATGCTTGAGGGGAAAGCCTATGTTGATGATGCACTTGTATCTCAGGCTGAACTCAAAGCTATGATAGTTGATAAATAGAAGCTATTTGTGAGTAAAATATCTGAATTAGCAATCATTGAAGATGGTGCTAAAATTGGTGAAAATGTCGAGATTGGAGCCTTTTGTCATGTTTCAAGTGAAGCCACTATTGGTGATGGAACAACCATCGCCCAAGGTGCTTGTATCTATGGAAAGACTACAATAGGAAAAAATAATAGAATTTTTTCTCATGCTGTAATTGGTTCCATTCCACAAGACTTAAAGTTTAACGGTGAAGATGTTGAGCTTATTATCGGTGATGATAACACAATAAGAGAGTTTACTCTTTTTAACCCAGGAACAAAAGGTGGTGGTGGTAAAACCATAGTCGGAAATCACAACCTTTTTATGGCTTATGTGCATCTTGGACATGATGTTATTATTGGAAATCACTGTATTTTAGCCAATGCTGCTACCTTAGCTGGACATGTTGAACTTGGTGATTATGTAGTAATTGGCGGTATGACACCTATCCATCAGTTTATTCATATTGGCGATTATGCCATGATTGGGGGTGCTTCGGCACTTGCTCAAGATGTGCCACCATTTTGTATGGCTGAGGGGAACCGCGCAAATCTAAGAGGTCTTAACCTTACAGGACTTCGCCGTCACTTAGAGAGAGAAGATATAAATGCGCTTAAGAGTGCATATAGAGAACTTTTTGAATCAGGAAAACCACTCAAAGAGAGTGCGAGTGAACTGTTAGAGAGTACAAAAAATCATTATGTAAATGATTTATGTAACTTCGTTTTAAAAACAAAACGAGGAATCCCATTTGAGAGAAAAAATATATGATAAATAGACACTGTAGTTTTTGTGATGCCGCTGAGAGTGAGGAGAATCCACTCATCGCTGGAAATGGCGTTTACATCTGTAAAAATTGTGTAGTTTCCGCTTATAAAATTATGTTTGGTGATGAGAGTGTTGCAACTGCAAGTGAAAATGAAGAGTTACTTGATGCAGTAGATAATCTTATGACACCAAAAGAGTTAAATAACTTCTTAGGTGATTATATCATTGGTCAAGAGCGTGCGAGAAAACTTCTCAGTGTAGCAGTATATAACCACTACAAAAGAATCTTTAAAACACATAACCTTGAAGATAATGAAACAGAGATAGCAAAGTCAAATGTTCTTCTTATAGGTCCCACCGGATCTGGAAAAACACTTATGGCACAGACTATTGCTAGAGTTTTAAATGTACCTATCGCTATTGCGGATGCAACAAGTCTTACTGAGGCTGGCTATGTTGGTGAAGATGTTGAAAATATTTTAACAAAACTCATCCAAGCTGCTGATGGTGATGTTGAGCGTGCGCAAAAAGGCATCATCTTTTTAGATGAAGTAGATAAGGTGGCTCGTATGAGTGAAAACCGTTCTATCACTCGTGATGTATCTGGGGAGGGTGTACAACAAGCTCTTCTTAAAATCATAGAGGGTTCTTCCGTAAACATCCCACCAAAGGGTGGAAGAAAACATCCAAATCAGGAGTTCACTTCTATTGACACTACAAATATTCTGTTTATTTGTGGTGGTGCTTTTGATGGTTTAGAAGAGATTTTAAAGCGTAAACAGGGTGAAAATGTTCTTGGGTTTGGACATGAGAAAAAAACAAAAGATGAGAAAAGACCAACTTTTGATATGGTTGAGCCTGATGATTTAGTCCATTTTGGTCTTATTCCTGAGCTTGTTGGTCGTCTCCCTATCATTGCATCACTGAGTGAAATCAGCGAAGAGGATATGGTTCGTATTTTAACTGAACCAAAAAACTCGCTTATTAAACAGTACCAAAAACTTTTCTCTATTGATGAAGTAGAACTAACATTTGAAGAAGATGCACTTCTTGCTATTGCAAAAAAATCTATCAAAAGAAAAACAGGTGCTCGTGGTCTTCGTGCAATTTTAGAAGAAAATATGATAGACATCATGTATGAACTTCCAGAGTATGAAGGGTATGAAGTTGTTATCACTAAAGATGTTATAGATGATAATGCGGAACCAATGTATGTCAAAAAAACAGTTAAAAAAACAGCATAAGGTAGATACAAGATGATATTTAATAAATTAGTAGGACTTTTCTCAAACGACTTATCTATAGATTTAGGGACTGCAAATACTATTGTTATTGCTAAGGGTCGTGGTATCATCATAAATGAGCCATCTGTTGTTGCAGTAAAGACTGAAAAGTATGGGCAACAACGCGTTTTAGCTGTTGGACATGAAGCAAAAGAGATGGTTGGTAAAACTCCTGGAAATATAAAAGCTATTCGTCCTATGAGAGATGGTGTTATTGCTGACTTTGATATGACTGAAAAGATGATTCGAAAGTTTATTGAAAAAGCACATGGAAGAAGTTCTCTTATCTCTCCTCGCATCATCATCTGTGTCCCTTATGGTCTTACACAAGTTGAGCGAAAAGCAGTTCGAGAGTCAGCACTTAGTGCTGGAGCTAGAGAAGTATTTCTTATCGAAGAGCCAATGGCTGCTGCTATTGGAGCAGGTGTCGATATTCGTGAACCACAAGGACATTTAGTTGTTGATATTGGTGGTGGTACTACTGAAATCGGTGTTGTTTCTTTAGGTGGTCTGGTACTCTCAAAGTCTATTCGTACAGCAGGTGACAAGATCGATTTAGGTATTATCAACTATGTAAGAAAAAAGTACAACTTACTTATAGGTGAGCGTGTAGCTGAAGATATCAAGATTAACATTGGAACGGCTGTTTCACTTGATGAAGATCTTGTTATGACTATTAATGGTCGTGACCAAGTTGAAGGACTTTTAAGCTCTGTTGAACTTACAAGTGAAGATGCTAGAGATGCTATGAAAGAACCTCTTAAAGAGATAGCCGAAGCACTTCGTGATGTTTTAGAGAGAATGCCGCCTGATTTAGCGGGTGATATCGTGAACCACGGTATTATATTAACAGGTGGTGGTGCACTTATTCGTCAACTTGATAAGTACCTCTCAAACCTTGTAAAAATCCCTGTTTTTGTTGCAGATGAACCACTTTTAGCTGTTGCTCGGGGAACCGGTCGTGCACTTGAAGAGATAGATTTACTACAAGAACTATTTGAGAATGAATAAGGAAAGATTTTCTTACTTTATTGTAGCTATTGCACTCCTTGTGGGTGCATTTTTTTATAGCACTACACTCCAATCTCCACTTATTTCATCACTGAATTTTATCAAAACTTCGTATCATAACACTACACACTATATTTCAGACTCCATCGATAGCTATTTCTTTCAAGCAGATGAGATAAAACGATTGAAAAAAAAACTGCTTAAGTATGAAAACAATCATCTAGTGATGCAAGAGTTAGCCAATGAAGTAAGTGATATGTATCAAAAAAACAACTCCTCTTTAAAATCAAACCCAAAAGTGGAACTTGTAAGAACTATCTCATACGAAAAGTTCGGCAATACAAATAGACTCTGGATAGAAGTTCCCGAGTACAATAACTCTAAGATATATGCACTCACTTATAAAGAGTTAGTCGCAGGAATCATCATCAACAAAAACAATAAAGCCTTAGCCCTACTCAACCGAGATATCAAAAGTGCTTATGCAGTTTATGTGGGCGATGATGATGCCCCTGGAATCGCTCACGGAAATAATCAAGAGACCTTAATCGTAAACTTTATACCCGCTTGGTTTGATATTAAAAAAGGAGATGAAGTTATTAGTTCTGGTTTGGATAATATCTTCATCAAAGGCTTAAAAGTGGGCAAAGTACTCTCAGTCACCTCTTCACAAGGGTATCAAAATGCCATTATTGAGCCTTATTACAAGTCAAAAGATCCTAGCTATTTTCATATGATACGGAGTGTACGATGAGAGTATTGGCACTTATTACTCTTTTTATTCTTTCTCTAAATGCTCAGGAGACTTCACAAAAAGTGACTATTGGCTTAGGTGCTTATGTCCAAACACAACCTTACAGAGATGTAAAAGCCATTGTAGTGCCCTCCCCTGTCATCTTTTTTGACAACTCTCTTTTTTACATCAGATGGAGTCGTGCTGGTGTCTACTTTTTAGGTAATAAAACTGATGACTTTGCATGGGGATTTTCACTTACCGCACAACCAAGACCTTATGGATACAAGCCAAGTGATGCAACTGCCCTAAAAGATTTAGATGAAAGAGAGACAACT
Organism: Sulfurimonas sp.; assembly: GCA_027071075.1. Taxonomy (GTDB): domain Bacteria; phylum Campylobacterota; class Campylobacteria; order Campylobacterales; family Sulfurimonadaceae; genus Sulfurimonas. Next base: position 7,960 of record JALSUU010000145.1, read on the forward strand.
TTTGAGGGAGGTCTTGCCTTTAGTGCTACTGCAGATGACAAATACATAGAGATAATGGCACTTACAGACCTCTTAAAAAGATACGAATCTTGGCTAGTAAAAGCAGAACTTGGTGATAAATACAGATATAAAAACTTCACATTCTACCCAAGCTTTGTAGTAAGTTATCAATCAGATGATTTTATGAACTATTATTATGGAATCACCCAAAAAGAAGCAAAAACAAGTAGCTATAATTACTATAAAGCAGATGCAGGTTTTCAACTTGGAGCACAAACATATATTGAACGCCCCCTTACAGAAAACTTATCTGTTTTACTCAACTTGAGAGCAGACCTACTCCCAAAATCTGCACAAAAAAGCCCAATTATCCAAAACAATCTTATCTACTCAGGGCTTGCTTCACTCATTTATACCTT
>JALSUU010000146.1 GCA_027071075.1 Sulfurimonas sp.
CTCATGAATCTGTTTATCTTGTTTATGAACAAAATTTGAAACATCATTCAGTATGTGGTTAAGTAAAGTATCTATTTCTGCGTTATCTGATAAATGAAAATCCATATACTATTATTCCTTGAAGTAGATTAATATAAGCTAAGAATCAACAGATTTAGTGTTTAAAAGATTCACAACTTAGTGAATCTTTTAAGAATAAAAAAGAAATTAATGTGTATAATTTCGTAACACTTTGAATTTTTAGGGGACTATTTGTCAGATTTAACACTCATCTTACTAGCTGCTGGTAGTTCAAGCCGTTTTCAAATGGATATAAAGAAGCAGTGGTTGCGTATAAATCATCAGCCACTGTGGTATTTTGTAGCACAAAACCTTGAAAAAACGCAAAAATTCTCAAAAATAATTATCGTTGCATCAAACGAAGATATAGAGTTTATGAAAAATTATGCTGATTATAGTTTTGTACAAGGTGGTTCCACAAGGCAACAGTCACTCAAGAATGCTTTAGAGGCAGTAGAGAGTGAATTTGTACTTGTGAGTGATATCGCCCGTGCTTGTATAAGTAATGCCTTTTTAGAGAGGATTATCGCTTCTGCCGGCAAGGCAGACTCCATCACTCCGTATCTAAAAGTAACAGATACTATAGTGTATGAAAACGAAACTATAGATAGAGAAAAAGTCAAACGCATCCAAACACCACAACTTTCAAGATCAAGCGCACTCTCACAAGCGCTACAAACAGAAGAAGAGTTTACAGATGAGAGTAGTGCTATAGTTGCTAATGGTGGGTCAAGAGAGTTTATTTTAGGTGATGAAGATGCACACAAAATAACTTACATAGTAGACCTAAACAATATTTCATGCCTAAGTGCACCTTCTTCTGATACACTCAGTGGAAATGGTTTTGATGTACATGCCTTTGACAGCAAAGGTGAGATGTGGCTTGGTGGTGTAAAAATAGAGTCTGACTTTGGATTTCTTGCACATAGTGATGGAGATGTTGCACTGCATTCACTCATTGATGCACTACTTGGTGCTGCTGGCATGGGTGATATTGGGATGCTTTTTCCTGATAATGATGATGCATTCAAGGGTATAGACTCAAAAGAGCTACTCCGCATCGTTGTAAGTAAACTCTATAGCTTTGGTTTTATAATCGTAAATGTAGATATTACTATCGCTGCGCAAAAACCTCGCATTGGCAAATACAAACTCCAAATGAGAAGAGTCATTGCAGAGATATTAACGATAGATATGTCTCGTGTAAATGTCAAAGCGACTACAACAGAAAAGCTTGGCTTTGTTGGAAGAGAAGAAGGTGTTGCAGTCACTTCAAATGCAAACTTAAAATATTTTAACTGGAAGAAAATAGGATAATATGAAAATACTAATTATAGAAAATGAAATTTATTTAGCACAAAGTATAGCTACGAAACTAGGTGAACAAGGTCATGTTTGTGAAATGTGTACATCGACAAAAGATGCGATTAGAAGTAGTGATTATGATGTAGTGCTCCTCTCTACCAACATTAACGGACAAGATTTTCTTCCTGTTATAGATACTTTTAAGAACTCTATCGTAATTCTTATGGTCTCTTATATTAGTAACGATACTGTCTCAAAACCGCTCGCAGCGGGTGCAAAAGATTATATTTTAAAACCTTTTATGATTGAAGAGCTTGTCCGTAAGATAGACCACTATCAAGATTATGAAAAACTCAAGCGTAGAAATGTAGCCTATGAAAAGTATCTACACCATACTTTCATAAATGCAAAACATGATCAAAATATTACAAGTATAGAACTTCCTCTTTTTATAAGTTCAAGTTTTATGAAATATGCTGATGCTTTTGCTTTTGAATATGCACAGACAAAAGATATGCCCCTACACTTCATCTCACTCAGTGATGCAAAGAGTTTAAATGAGATAGCTTCTATTCCTCAAAATGTACTCCTTTATATTATTGACTACCAAGTTTTGAAGAAGAGTGAACAAAAAACTTTTTGTGATTTAATTGCTTCAAAACAAGCTATAATAGCAAGTAGTGACAAAATAGAAGATGTAGAATTTCCAGTTATCAATATTAAAAATGAAAATAATGTTTTTGATAAGGGTGAAATTCTTCCTATTGAAGATTATGTAAAGTTTATAGTTTTAAACTATCAAGATAAATATCCTGATACAGAACTGAGTAAAAAACTTGGCATAAGTCGTAAAAGCTTATGGGAAAAACGAAAAAAATATGACATCGTTAAGAAAAAATAGAACTCTTTTCATTGATAAAGAAGCTGCTTCTGCCTTAGAGCTTGTAGCCGATAATCTCCTCCTGCCTGTCACAAAGTTAATGTCTGAAGAGGAGTCAAAAGAGGTCTTAAAATCAGGACTTCTTGATGGTAAATCCTTTCCTTTTCCCTTTATACTAGCTCCTTCAGGTAAAAAAAACGAACAACTTATCAGCTCTTTAAAAAGAGGGGAAAAGATTAGCATACTTTGTGAGGGTGAAGAGTTTGCCACCTTAGTTGTAGATGAAACTTTTAAGATTAATCCAAAAGAGCGCGTAAAGCATATATATGGGACTGATGACTTAACACACCCTGGGGTAATGGCTACAATAAAGCGTCTCGGTTCATGGGCTTTAAGTGGGAAATACACACTTTTAGACAGTAGTGAAAATACCAATAAAACTAAAATCATTGCAGCAAAAGAGCTTATTGATGCAAAGCATACAAGCTCAATTATGATGGCAGCAAATCCGCTACATCGTGGGCATGAGCGGCTGATAAGACAAACTTTAGAGGGTACAGATCTCCTTGTTATATTTTTACTCAAACCTTACGATAGTGCAAATTTAAATTATGAGATTAGAAGAGAGGCATTGGAATATTTTATCAACAACTTTCTACCAAAAAATAGAGTTATTCTTGTACCCCTTGAAAATAGCTATATATTTGCTGGATATAACGAGATAATCATTGATGCAATTGTAGCTAAAAACTATGGTTGTGATAGACTTACTATTGGTAGAAACCATGCCGGTTTAGGGATGTTTTATGACTGTAACTCTAATAAATCTATCATAGATAAAGTAACAGGAATAGATATAGAGATACATGTTGCAAGTGAGTATGTTTATTGTGATCTGTGTACTACGCTTGTAAGTAAAAACACCTGCCCACATGGACAACATCATCAGATTTCATATCATGCCGACTCTATTTTAGCACTTTTAGAAGCAGGGATTTTACCTCCTGCTGTACTCATTCGCAAAGAGATTAGTGCTTTTTTACTCTCTAAACTCTATCCTAACAGATTTAAAAATCTTGAAAAACTCTACTATGATACTTTTGCAGCCAAAGGTCTCCTCGAAGAGCATAATGAAAAAGATTTTTATCTTGAGCTTATGAAACTCTACCAAACAACTTCTCTCACATAAGGAACTTTATGAACTGGTTTTTTTTAACACTTGGCTTTAGTGGATTATCCCCTAAAGCACCTGGAACTGTAGGAACTTTAGTCTCACTCCCTTTTGGTATGCTTATTCTTATCTATTTTGATACCAATACTCTTTTTTTAGCAACGCTTCTTATATCGCTCATAGCTATCAAATCAATAAATATCTATGAGGAGAAAAGCGGTAATCATGATGATCAAAGAATTGTTATTGATGAGTTAGCAGGGATGTGGTTAGCCCTAAGTATAGCTCCTGCTATGGGTGTTGCGCCAGAGGCAGTAACAGACCTCTCAAATGGTTTTTTAATCCAATCTATTTTAGCCTTCGCACTCTTTCGCTACTTCGACATCACAAAACCATCGATTATTGGTAGAATAGATAGAGAAGCAAAAGGTGGTGTTGGGGTTATGGGTGATGATATCATAGCAGGGATAGCAGCAGGAATCTCCACTGCTGCTCTTTGGCAAGGGTATATATATCTTATTTCTTAAGATTCTTAAAGAACATCATCTCACTCTCTCGTAAAATCCGAATCATATTCGTATTTCCTACAACTCCAGCAGGATCTCCTGCTGTGAGTATATAGCTCTCATCGAGTTTTAAAACACTTCTCTCTATCCCCTGATTCATTACAGAAGACATCATCTGTCCAAGTGAAGACTCTTCTACTAAAAATGCAGGAACTACACCCCAACACATAGTCAAAAATCTTGCTACTTTTTTAGAGTGTGTTACAGCATAAATATCTCTTCTAGGTCTATATCTAGCGATTTTACGAACAGAAGCTCCTGAAGATGTGATAGATATCATTCCCCATGCATCAACATCATTACAAAGTTTTACCGCTGCTTCATTAATACTATCTGTTGCATCGTGAAGTTCAAATTGTGAACATTTATTAAAGGGGTATATCTTCTCAGCACCCTGAATAGTCTCAACCATAGTCTCTACTGCTAAAACTGGATTATGCCCAACGGCACTCTCCTCTGAGAGCATAACCACATCTGTCCCATCTAAAACAGCATTTGCTATATCACTTATTTCGGCCCGTGTTGCTCTATCTTTTTCTGTCATAGAAAGAAGCATTTGCGTAGCTGTGATAACAGGTTTAGAAGAGGCATTCGCTTTTTGTATCAGCATCTTCTGTAGTGCTGGGACTTCTGAGAAAGGCACTTCTATTCCTAAGTCCCCACGAGCAACCATCAGACCATCACTCTCATCAAGTATTGCATCGATATTTTCTACTGCATCAAATTTCTCTATCTTCGCAAAAAGCTGAATATTGGCATCATTCTCCTCTAAAATCTTTCGAGCATTTTGCATATCTTGAGCAGTCTGAACAAATGAGATAGCCATAAAGTCTACATCATGCTTGATTCCCCAGAGCATATCTTCTCTATCTTTTGGCGTTAAGACATCAATTCCAAGGCGAGTGTTTGGAAAGTTTACACCTTTTTTTGAAGAGAGTTTTCCAGAATTTTGAACAAGAACCTTCACCCCTCTCTCACTTACTTCTATTACCTCAGTACGAATCATTCCATCATAAAGATAGATAAACTCCCCTACTTTGATTTGATTGAGTATAGTTGGTTGATTGATACAAGTTACATAAGTGTTTGATGAGAGTTGTTTTCCCTCTATCTCCTCTTTAACAAACTCAACAACATCATCGACTTCCAGATCAAAAGGCTTCTCAAGTTTTCCCACTCGTATCTTTGGTCCACTGATATCTTGAAGTACTCCAACAAAAAAACCACTTATCTTTTGCGCCTCTTTTATTCTCTCTAAAACTTCTAAATGGTAGGCATGCGTTCCATGAGAAAAGTTTAATCGAAATACATTTACACCCGCTTCAATAAGTTTCACAATCATCGCTAAAGAGTCTGATGCAGGTCCAATAGTTGCTAATATCTTTGTTCTTTTTTTCACGATTTAAGCCTCAACTAATAGATCTCTTTCACTCGTCCAACTTCACCACTCATAAGTCGTACTTTTATACCATGAGGATGCGAAGCTGATTTTGTCAACAAATCACGCACAATTCCATCCGTTAAATAACCCGTATCTTGATCTTGTTTTAAGACTATAGCAACAGAATCACCATGCTTAATATTTACGCGTTTTGTACCATCTTTCATTACTTTTCTCCTAGTGGAATTTGATTTTCATGATACACTGAGAGTGATGGGAAGGCAAACTCTAAAGAGTTCTCTTCTAGTATTGCCATAATTTTATGCATCACATCCTCTTTAGCCTCTAGCCACTCTGCCCAAAGTGTAGATTTTGTAAAACAGTAAACTAAAATATTTATACTTGAGTCTGAAAACTCATCTAAATAGACCATGAGCGTATTTTTTACACCTTCTAAATCATCCTTAGAAACAAGTTTAGCCATATTGTGTCTTCTGTTTCTATGTGTATATTTTGTAGCTTTTGTTGCAATTTGAGGATGTTTATCAAGCATCTCTCGAATCTGCTCTACTGCGTTTTGTATATCTTCACTTTTGGAGTCATACTTTACACCTATGTGCATCTTTATTCTGCGTCCAAGGATTCGTTTGTTCCAGTTTTTAATATCTTTACTTGCAAAAGTTCCATTTGGAATGGCTATCAGTGCATTATCAAAAGTTCTAATCGTAGTAACACGCAGTCCAAGCTCAACAACTACACCCTCTTTTCCATCTATTTCTATCCAGTCTCCTTGAGAAAAGACATCACTAAAGAGTATAGAGAGTGTTCCAAAAAAGTTACTAATAGTATCTTTTGCTGCAAATGCTACAGCAAAACCACCTATTCCAAGACCAGAAAGAACAGCAGTTAAATTCACACCCGCAAAAAACATCATAATTAAAATACCAATGACTATGATGATAAAATTAACTATTTTAATTCCAACATTGACAAGATCATTTTGAACATTTGAGCTATCTCTACTAAGATGTTCTAGCTTCACAGATGCGACAGTATTTATAGTTTTGTATATGAAAAGTGTAAAATAAAAACCATAAATGATATTAAATATTTTAGAGACAGCATCATCAGAGCTAAAATTATTGTAGACATAAAAAATCATATTAACATTTATGATAATTATTAAAATTTCAATAGATTTTCGTAACTTATTTAAAATCTCTTCAGAGTAAGCCTCTAAAAAGTCTATACGCAGTAACAACTTTTCAAGCCAAACATAGACAATCTTACGAAAAATATATATAAAAACAATCAATAAAAAGATAAAAAATAGTTTTACAACACTTAGTCCATAGTGTTCTAAAGTGGGATTTATAAGTTGCACAAATTCTAAAGAATTAATTTTAATAGCAGGTACAATAAGATGGTATTTAGCATATTTATTAAGTCTATACATTTTTGATGCATATTTATATAAATAACCTATCATATCACTATTTACATCTTTTAAAAGATAAAAATCTCTAATATTTTTCTGTGTAATAGTTAAAAGTCTACTCTCATGGCTAAGAGTAAGAACCTCTCTATAATCATCAGTAGCTAACTTATTTATAAAGTTTTGATTCTCAATAGTGATTTTATTGAGTTTTTCTTCATACTCCTCTATGGTAGGAGAATCAAGAGATATAAGAACACTTTTTATCATTTTGTTTTGATTTCTCAAAATCAGATATGACTTTAAAGCTACCTCATCACGCATTACAGCGTATTTATTGTGCGCTCTTTTGTTTATAGTTATGATTTTTTTTAAGGCAAAAATTTCACTCTCATAACTCTCTACCTTTTCTAAATACTCAGAACGCTTACTCATAACACTATCAATTTTTTGAGAGTAAAGCAACTCCTGCTTTTTAAGAACTGCTTGTATAGATGACTGGGAGGCATTTGCATCGTTGATTTCTGCAGTAAGATTCATCTGTTGTTGAATAAATTTGGGGAACTGAACACTTCCTGCATATAAAGAGGAAGTGTTTAAAAAAAATGTAAGAAGTACAAAGAGTTTAAAAAACAGTGTTTTCATAGATATAACTTTAAATTCCTTCTGCAATCATTGCATCAGCAACCTTTTTAAATCCAGCAATGTTTGCACCATCTACATAGTTACCCTCAACACCATAATCTTTTGCAGTAAGGGCTACACGCTTACAAATCATCTGCATCGTCTCTTTAAGTTTTTCATCTACTTTTTCAAAACTCCACTTACTCATAGAAGCATTTTGAGCCATCTCAAACTCACTTACCGCTACACCACCAGCATTTGCAGCTTTTGCAGGTGCAAAACAGATTTTATGACTTAAAAAATCATTTACAGCTTTAGGAGTCGATGGCATATTTGCACCCTCTGTAACACTCACAACACCATTAACAATAAGATTTTGTGCATCAACATCATTAAGCTCGTTTTGTGTAGCACATGGGAATGCCGCATAACATGGAATATCCCAAACAGCATGTGCCCCTTCTGGATACTCTTCCACTGGAATATACTCTGCTTCTGGATGTGTTTCAATATAAAACTCAAGAGAAGTTCTTTTTACAAGTTTCAACTCTTTTAAAAGATCTAAATCGACACCACGAGGATCATGAATAGTACCTTTTGAGTCTGAACAAGAAACAGCTATAGCCCCTAGTTGCTGCAGTTTTTCTATTGCATGAAGTGCTACATTTCCAGCACCACTTATAGTACAAACTTTTCCTTCTAAACTCTCTTTTCCTTCCATTTCAAGCATAGTTTCTGTAAAATATACAGCACCATAACCTGTCGCTTCTGGTCGCATCAGTGAACCACCAAAGAAGAAAGGTTTTCCCGTTAAAACACCCTCAAAGGTAGAAGTAATTTTTTTATACTCTCCAAAAAGATACCCTATCTCACGAGCGCCAACACCAATATCACCCGCAGGAACATCCATACGCGGTCCAATATACTTATGCAGTTCTGTCATAAATGATGAACAAAACTTCATCACTTCAAAATCAGATTTTCCCTTAGGATCAAAATCACTTCCACCTTTAGCACCGCCAATAGGTAAACCAGTAAGAGAATTTTTCAAAATCTGTTCAAAACCTAAAAACTTTAAGATTCCTTCATTTACACTTGGGTGAAAACGCAAACCACCTTTATATGGTCCTAAAGCATTATTAAACTGCACACGAAAACCTGTATTTACCTGTATATTTTGTTGATCATCCAACCAAGTTACTTTAAATTTTATAACTCTATCTGGTACGACCAAACGCTCTAAGATTGAATGGTCACGATACTTACTATCTGATTCTAATAAAGGAGCAATAGAGTATATAACCTCTTCCATTGCCTGATAAAATACTTTATTTTCCGCGCAGTTACTATTTTCAAATTTCTTTATTTCTTGATCTGCTATTGACATAATTGTTCCTAATTATTATTTTTTGGAATTATATCTAAATTGTAGATAGAAACTTCTTACCAGAATCTTATTTTACATAAAACGCTTCTGTATCTCTAAAAAAACATTCAAGTTTTCCATAAAAATATCAAGTAATTGAGGATCAAAGTGTCTACCTCGACCATCTTTCATAATTTTTATAACAGTATCTAAACTCATGGCATCTTTATAGACCCGTTTAGAATTTAAGGCATCAAAAACATCTGCTATGGCAACTATTCTTGCAAATATATGAATCTCTTTTCCTTGTTTTGCATTTGGATATCCACTTCCATCATATTTTTCATGGTGTTCAAGTGCAATTATACGCCCAGCATTTATGATGGAGTACTGAGTTGCTCCATCTAAAATATCTGCACCAAGTTGTGCATGTGTCTTCATTATTTCAAACTCTTCGTCTGTAAATTTTCCTGGTTTTAATAAAATCTTATCTGAAATAGCAACTTTTCCAACATCATGCAGTGGTGCTGCATCAAGTAAAAGTTCGCACTCTAACTCTTCCATTCCAGATAATTTCGCAAGCATATAACTATACTGTGCCATTCGCTTAATATGTCCTCCAGTCTCCATATCACGGTACTCTGAAACTCGACCTAATCTTAAAGCAATCTCTTTTTCTGTTTGTACTGAACGAGATAAGCTTACTTCTAACTCTTCTGTTCTCTTAACAACTTCGTCTTCTAAAATACTTTTTTGATTCTCAAGGGCATCTGTAGTTTGTTTTAATTTCGCATAGTTTAATGTTCGTATTCGCAATTCATCTATATCGTAAGGTTTCCCTAAAAAATCACTTGCTCCAAGTTCTAGAGCTTCTTGTTTCTTGTCATGATTTGCAGTTACCATTATTATTGGTAACTGAGGATATCTCTCTCTCATCATTTTTAATGCATCTATGCCATCAATATTTGGCATACTTATATCTAGTAAGACAACATCTATATTATTTTGTCTAAGCTTTTCTAATCCTTCATCTGCGGATGATGCGAAGTAAAGTTCTGCATCATCAACAAAAGAGAAAGTTGCCTCGATTAAGTCCAGATTAAAAGACTCATCATCAATAGCTAAAATTGTATACATTATTTATACCCTTGAAGTAATTGCGATAGTCTACTATTTTTTTAATTAATGATATGTTATAATTAACAATATTTATGAAAAGGGTGTGTAATTCGTATAAAAACATTACACTTTAATAATAAAACAATTAACAATAGACTTCTTTCATCATCTTTGATGAATTACTCAACTGCCAACTCCATAATCAAACAGTGACTTTAACTACTATATATAAGGATTACACAACAATGAACCGTCTCTTAGAACGACAAATAAAGTATTCTCTTGGAAAGAACTTTGATATGACAACTCTACCAGAAGGTGTTCAAAAACTTTTAGAGCGTGTAAACAATAGCTATGATGACTTTTCAAAAGAGAAGGCTCTCTTTGAAAATACTCTTGAAGTAAACACTAATGAGATTACGCAGTCAAACAAAATAATTCATGATAAGAGTTTAGAGACATCCTATATACTCAAACAGTACAAAGATACTATAGATACAAATTTTATTGTTTCAAAAACAGACTTACAAGGAAATATTACCTTTATAAATAATATATTTTCCGATATTAGTGGCTACTCTAAAGAAGAACTTTTGGGGCGTACTCATAGTATAATTCAACACAGTGATAATGGTGTAGATTTTTTTCAAGAAATGTGGCAAACAATCACAACTGAAAAAGTTTGGACAAAAACATTTGCAAATCGTGCAAAAGATGGATCTACATACTATGTACGAGCAACAATTGCGCCGCTTATGGATTTAAAAGGAAATATAAAAGAGTATATTTCTATCTCTCAAAATATTACAGAACAGATTTTACTTGAACAACGAACAAAACATCTTCTTGATAGAACAAAACAGATAATGAATGCACAAGATAGTATGATTATTGTCTCTGATAGTATAAGTGGAGTTATTGAGGCTAATCAAAAATTTTATACTAAAATCGGATTTAAAGATTTTGAAGATTTCAAAAAATCCTACAAATGTATATGTGAACTTTTTATAGAAAAAGGGGATTATTTAAAAACAAGTAGTGAGGAGCACTACTGGGCGGAACCTCTGCTAAAAGAGCCTCATAAGATACATAAGGCACTGCTCTTAGATGCGAATGAAGAGGAGACTATCTTTAGTGTCACAGCAAAAGAGATACAACTCGATAATATGACATACATTCTTTCTACATTTTCTGATGTCACTGCAGTAGAGAGACTGAGAGAAGAAGCAGAAGCATCACAAAAAGCAAAAAGTGATTTTTTAGCAAATATGAGTCACGAGATAAGAACACCTATGAATGGAATCTCTGGATTTTTACAACTCTTAGAAAAAACAACTCTCACTCCAAAACAAGCACACTACTTGGATATTACACAATCTTCAATGAAAACACTTTTACAAATTGTAAATGATATTTTAGATTTTTCCAAAATTGAAAGTGGCAATATGGAAAGTGAATTCACCGAGATAAATCCCTTTGTGGAACTTGAAAAATCATTTATAACATTTATTCCAAAAGCAAAAGAGAAAAATATATCACTACAAATATCTATCGATCCAAGTATAAATGAATATATACTAATGGATTTGCTCCATCTACATCAAGTGATGCAAAACCTTATAAACAATGCTATTAAGTTCACACCGCAACACGGTACTATTATTGCAAGTGTTGAGAAACTTTCAGAGGATACAAACTTCCAATACCTTCGTTTTAGTGTGAAAGATAGTGGCATAGGAATAGCAAAAGAGAATCAAAATAAAATTCTTCAAGCTTTTTCTCAAGCAGACAACTCAACAACAAGAAAATTTGGTGGTACGGGGCTAGGACTTAGTATAAGTAAATCTTTAGTCACCCTAATGGGAGGTGAACTTTTAATAGAGAGTGAATTAGATAAAGGGAGTGAATTTTATTTTGATTTAAAACTTAAAAAATCTTTAAATAAACACAGATATCTATCAGATCAGCTTGATACTGTAAAAATCTCTATTTTAGAATCACATACGCTACAAAGTAAAAAAATACGCCACCAATTGGAGTGTTTTAAACTTCATTTTACACTATTTAAAGAAGAAAATGTAGAAAAATTTCTAAAAGAGAATGAGTGCAACCTTTATATATTGGACTCTAAAGAGGTAGCCACTCAGATTTTAAACTCTCAATATTTTATAGATGCACAAATTATACTTATCAACGAAGAAGCTCAAGATTTTCAAGAGATTCCAAATCTTACACTTTTAGACTCTTACGATGAGTGTCCTTCACAACTTTACAATATTCTCTCTTCAAAAAAACTGTTTGATGATTACTTTCAAGTAGAAAATACTACACAAATATTTAAGCTCAAAATTTTAATCGCTGAAGATTATGAGGTGAACCGTATTTTAATAGAAGAGCTTTTAAGCGTTTATCAAGAGATAGAGTTTGATTTTGCACTGAATGGTCAAGAGGCTATAGAGGCTATTAAAAAAGATTCAAGTTATGATCTTATCTTTATGGATATAAATATGCCTGTTCTTGATGGGATGGAAGCTACAAAGATTTTAAAAGAGATGAAAATTTCGCAACCTATTATTGCTTTAACTGCAAATGCTTTAAAGGGAGATAAAGAGAAATTTTTAAAGGCTGGAATGAGTGACTATATCTCTAAGCCAATAGAGATATCTGAACTCGAAAGAGTCTTACTAAAATACTCAACTCTCAACAGTATAACCTCAAAATGTAAAGAGAAAGTAGAAGAACAAGAGTTAGCATGTGAAAATATACTAGAAAAGCATATTGTTCAAACTATGAAAAATACAAAATTTCCAAGAGCTATTGTTTTAAAACTACTTAAAAGTTATGTCAATAGTTCTGATAAACTTCTCAGTACATTTTTAGAGGGGCTTACTACACATAACCATGATATTATTATGTGTGCAGCACACGACCTAAAAAGTTCCTCTTTGACTTTTTATTTTGAATCCATTGGAGAACTTATGCGAAAAACAGAGTCCTCTGCATCAAATGGTCAAGATTTTGCATATCAAGAAGCGTATGAGCGTGCATATAAACATTTCACTACTCTAAAATCTTGCTTAGAAGAGTTGTAATAACTCTTCTTAATTTTTCAATGATGTTTTAAGCATCATACGCCTCATATAAGCTATTTTACTCTGAAGTGGCAAATCTTTTGGACAGACATCTTCGCATCCTAAAAGTGTCATACAGCCAAAGACACCATCCTCATTGCCTATCATCTCATAGTACTCTTCATCTTCTCTCTTATCACGAGGATCTAAATGATAACGCGCAACTTTATTAAGTCCAACTGCTCCTACAAAATCAGGTCGCATCTGAATCGTTCCACATCCAGCGACACAACATCCACACTCTACACAACGATCAAGCTCATATATCTCATCTGCTAAAGCAGGTTCCATTCTCTCTTCAAGTGCATCAACATTGAGTTCATTTGATTTGTCATGAATCCAAGTCTCTAAACGCTCATTGAGCCCACGCATCCATTTTCCAGTGTAAATAGAAAGGTCCCCTATAAGTTCAAAAAGAGGTAGAGGAGCAAGGGTAATATGTGCATCAAGCTTTTTTGTAAGTGTTCTACAAGCAAGTGTAGGTTTCCCATTTACAAGCATAGAACAGCTTCCACAAATCCCTGCACGACAAACAAAATCAAACTTTAAAGAGTTATCATGATGCTCTCGTATCTCATTTAAAACTACAAATAGTGTCATCCCTGGTGCTTCTTCAACCTCATAACTCTCCATATGTGGAAAATCATCAGAATCATGTGGATCAAATCGCAGTATGCTTATTGTTAATACTCTATTTTTTTCTTCACTCATGCATTTTCTCCAAATCTTGCGTTTATACCCTGATACTTTTTAGGAAGTTTATCGATAAAAGGCATCAAAGCATTCTGTATTTCAAATCTACTTTTTCCTTGAGACTCTAACTCTTCTTGTATAGCATCCACTGTTGATTGTCGCATTGGTGTTGCTTCATTATGAAGAGTCAAATCCTTCCCATACCCACGAAACCCAGGAGGCATCTCCATCTCACCTATATTTATCTCTTCATAACTCATAGTAGGCAGAGTGTCCTCTTCATTTTCCCAAGTAGTGATACTTCTTTTTAACCAGTTTGCATCATCTCTTTTAGGATAATCCTCACGAGAGTGTGCCCCACGACTCTCTGTTCTCAGCAGTGCCCCTAAGGCAACTGTGAGTGCAACTTTTATCATTTTTTGTGTTCTATAAGCATTTACAAGTGCTGGGTTCGCTGCAGGGGATTTTGAACGAAATACTTCTATATTTTTAGCGCGTTTATGTAACTCTTGAAGTTCATCAACAGCTTTTTGTAGATCCTCTCCATTTCTAAATATACCTACATCCTCCATCATAATCTCTTCCATACGACGGCGTAAAACATAGGCATCTTCACCATTCTCTTTAGAGAGAAGTGCATCAATTTTATCTTGTTCTATTTTCAAAAACTTCTCTACATTTGCTGTATGAATAGAGATATTACTCTGTGAACTATCAAGATAATCACTAATATACTCAGCCACTAACATTCCTGCTACAACAGTTTCACTTACAGAGTTTCCACCTAAACGGTTAAAACCATGTAAATCCCAACATGCTGCCTCACCACAAGAGTAAAGACCCTGAAGTGTTTGTGACTCACCCGTATACTTTGTTCGGATGCCACCCATAGAGTAGTGCTGAGTAGGACGCACAGGAATCCACTCTTCAGCCGGATCTATCCCTAAAAAGTTCTCACAAATCTCTTTTACTTCTCTTAGATTTTTCTCAATATGCTCACGCCCGAGTATAGTAATATCTAACCATAAGTGATCGCCATAACGGCTTTTTACACCTTTTCCTTTTCGCATATGTTCTGTCATTCTACGACTTACAACATCTCTTGATGCTAGCTCTTTTTTCTCTGGCTCATAATCTGGCATAAATCTATACCCATCTTTGTCAAGAAGCACTCCACCATCACCACGACACCCCTCAGTGGTAAGTATTCCAACAGGGACAATAGCAGTAGGGTGAAACTGAATAGCTTCCATATTTCCAAGTGTAGCGACACCTGTTTCTAAGGCTATCGCTTGCCCTATTCCCTGACAGATAATTGCATTTGTTGAAACACTGTAGATACGACCATATCCACCAGTAGCAATCGTTGTTGCCTTAGAAACATAGGCTACAAGTTCGCCATTCATCAAGTTTCTAGCAACGGCTCCATAACAGCGACCATTTTCATGAATAAGACTCACAGCTTCTAGCCGCTCATGTATCTCTACCTTATCTTCATGGGCTTTGTTATCCATAGCATACAGCATCGAGTGTCCTGTGCCATCAGATGTATAACAAGTTCTCCACTTTTTCGTACCACCAAAATCACGAGCAGTAATAAGTCCATGTGCCTCATCTTTTTCAGTTATAGTTACTTTTTTTGCATTAATAACTGCTGTTCTAGCACCTCTTTGAACACGACTCCAAGGCACTCCCCAGTGTGCAAGCTCACGAATAGCCTTGGGTGCACAATGCGTAAACATTCGCGAAACTACTTGATCAGCACCCCAGTCACTCCCTTTGATGGTATCGGAAAAGTGAACATCTTCATTGTCACCCTCACCCATATGAGAGTTTGCTAAAGAGGCTTGCATACCCCCTTGCGCTGCTGAAGAGTGGCTTCTTTTAGGGGGAACAAGTGTCAAAACCACTGCATCATGACCTCTCTCTTTTACACCAGTAGCAACTCTCAAACCTGCTAAACCACCACCAATGATTAAAACATCTGTATAAATTACTTTCATTCGTGTTCTCCCACTACTATTGTTTTAGATTGATAACGAACGCCATCACTAAAGTCATGATGGAAACCTATATAGGTATATTTTCCAAGTGAGAAAAGCCCCACTATAATATAAAGTGCTATCATACTCTTCATCAGTATCTTAAATCTTGCACGAGATTTTTTCGTATCTACTCCCTCACCAAAACCCCACTTTAGAGCTAAACGATAGAGACCAATAAAAGCATGTGAGACAACTGAAATCAGAAGCATAAAGTAAAGTGGTCCCATAAGCTCATCAACAACTCTACTCGATGATGCGAAAGGTCCGATGTTTGCTGGTTGTGAAAACATTATATAGAGATGCACACTTCCTATGAAGAACATCATAAATCCAGTAATAACTTGAACCATCCAAAGATAACTATCTTCATGTTTCATTCGTTTGGTATGTTCTGTGATTGTTTTATAGTCTCTGTATGATGCAGGAAACTTTCGTATAGCCAGTCCAGCATGAAGAATAAAGATACTCCCAATAGCTGCTGCTAAAAAGGAGATAATCCCAGGATAACGCTCCCCAAAGAAGTAATACCCTTCAAACATTAAAGTAACTCTATACATCATCTCATCTGAAACAAGTATAGAAGCCTCAAATAGGATATGCCCCACTATAAAAAGTGCTAAAATTAACCCCGTAGCACTCTGCAAAAAATCCAATCTCGCCGGTATTTTGTTTATCTCTTTTTTTCTCATTGAAACTCCACTCCTTATCTATTCTTATTTTACAATATAATCTCTAAATTTAAGATATATTAAAAATACTCCCTGCAAAAACTCCAAAATAAAGTGTACCCAATGCTAGTATCACTTGCGCGCCTGTAGCAAACTGTACAGGTGCATGAAAAACCTCTTTTGCAGTGAGTTTGTCAAAGTACATAGTTTTTACAATCCAAGCATAGTACCCTACTGAGAGTGCAGAGTTGAGTAGCGCTATTAATACTAACCACCATAGACCTGCATCAACACCTGCGTAAAAAACAACTGCTTTAGCTAAAAATCCTGCAAGTAGAGGAATTCCAGCTAAGGAAAAGAGTTGCAGGGTAAAGAAAAAAGCCAAGATTGGGTTTTGTGCAGAGAAACCTTGTAACTCCTCTAGTGTACTCACACCATAATGTTTTTTCATACTATCAAGTGCTAAAAATGCCCCACTCTGCATAAAGATATAGGCGATAGCCATGTATAAAATACCCTCATCAGCATAACTACTCTTCACTGCCACAAAAGCTAAAAGCATATACCCAGCATGTGCAATAGAGGAATAGGATAAAATTCGTGCGATATTTTTACTAAAGAGTGCTAGAAAATTTCCTAGTGTCATCGTTACTACTGCAAGTGTAGCAAGCAATGGCACGCTGAGTTCTAAGTGTGTCGCCAAAAATGGCGCAAAGATTGTAAAGATAGCTAAAGCCGCAACTGTCTTTGCAACGCCACTTAAGATAGCCGCATGTGAGTGACGCACAAGCGCATAAGTATCTGCTGCCCAGCCATGAAAAGGGACAATAGTTAGCTTATAAAAAAGCCCAGCTAACATGATAAATGTACCTACATCCATAAACAAAGAGCCGCCAGTAGCTAAAGGCTCAAGTAAAAGTCCTCCACCCATCACATAAAATGCAAGCCCTAAAAGCAGGATACCTGTTGCCAAACTCCCTGCAATAAACATCTTCACCGCACCTTCAGCCTGCTCTTTTGTTTTAATATAACTCACAAGAACTACAGAGATAATGCTCAGAGATTCAAAAGAGATGATAAAACTGAGCAAGTTATCTGCTTGGAGCAGTAATACAGACGATGCACCTAAGAAAAGTGTCTGTGTGATGGTTATATCTTCCTCTTCATGCAAGACTAAAGCAAAAAGAACTACCTCTAAGACAAGCTCAAAGAGTTGTATATGCTCACTTGATGAAAATCCCATCAAAGCTACCGTTGCACCTTGTAGTGTAAAGAAAAAAGAGAGTGCTATGGCTGTTAGGGAGAGTGGTTTTAGTAACACGGATCTATGAAAAAGAAGGCTGAGTAGTGCTACTGCAAAAAGAATTGTAAATGCACTTATCATAGGGCACCTCCTAGAGAAGTAAACTGCGCAAAAGCAGGGTTAAGAAAATCAAAAAGTATGTTTGGAAAGAGTCCAAAGAGAATGATAAAGAGTGCAAAAGTTGCCAGTGCTGCAAACTCAAAGATATTCATCTTAAAGTTTGTTTTTGCAACAAGCTCACTCATCTCTCCATAAATAACACGGCGAAGTGTCCAGATAATATATCCAGCACCAAACAGTGAGCCAAGTGCTACAACAGCAAGCCAAATTCCATAACTATGCATCGCAGAGATTAAGATACTTAACTCTCCTACAAAACCCATAGTTCCCGGAAGTCCTAGTGCGCCCAAACCAGCTAATACAAAGATAGCTGAGATGTAAGGAGCCTTTTGCATAATGCCACCCATATCGCCCATCTGCCAAGAGCCAGTTTTATGATGCAGAAATCCTGCTATTAAGAAGAGTGGCGCTATCACAAAAGCGTGTCCTATCATCTCATAAAGTGCTGCACTTAAACCTGCATAACTCATAGTAGATATTGCTATAGCAACAAGTCCCATATGAGAAATAGAGCTATATGCCACCATCTTTTTAAGATGTGTCTCATAGAGTGCCATAAATCCTGCATAGAAGAGGGTAATTAGACCAAGAGTTAAAATCACCCAAGCGTATTGTTGCGAAGTCTCAGGCAGTAGTAAAATCACCATGCGTATCATTGCATAAGCACCCATTTTCAAGAGGACCCCGGCAAGTAAAACAGAGATAGGTGCTGGTGCTTGCACATGGGCATCAGGGAGCCAAGTGTGAAAAGGAAATATCGGCATCTTCACGGCAAAACCAACAAAGAGTAACCACCAGATAAGCACAGGAGAGAGGAGCATTCCCTCTTTTACCAGAGTCATATCAAAAGTGCCTGCTTCTTTATAGATAAGAAGAAATGCAAGTAGAATTAACATTGATGCAACATGTGTATAGAGAAAAAACTTCACAGCTGCATAGATGCGTCGCTCTGCACCCCAGATACCTACAAGAAAGTACATCGGCACAAGTGTAAGTTCCCAAAAGATAAAGAACCACAAAAAGTTTGTACTCATAAAAACACCAAAAATCGCTCCACTAAAAAAAATGAGCAAAGAGTAGTAGAGTGCTTGATTTTTCATACTCCAACTTGCAAATGCCACTAAAATGAGCATTACAGAAGTAAGTGTAAGCATAATTGTACTGAGCATATCTACTTGCAAAGAGAGAGTGAAACTAAAAGCAGGAACTGCTAAAAAGCTTCCCAAGTCTAAGTAACCACTGTTTGGTAGTTTTGTAAAAAGGTCAAGACTAAAACTCAGCATTGATGCAAAAAGTGCAAGTGAGACAAACTTACTGACACTGCTCTTTCCTCGAAAAAAGAGTGCTAATAATAGTGCTAAAACAAAAGGTGCAAAAATAAAAATTATGGCACTCACATTGCACCTCCTATGAAAAGTATTCCAAGTAGAAGAAGAACTCCAAGAAGCATAGCTCCTGAGTTATTACTTGCTAAACCTGTATCTGTTTTTGCCAAAAGAGCGCGTATCTTTTGACTCAAAGTTAGCACTCCATTTACTGATGCATCTATGATGTTTGTGTCTATCCAGTGAATAGCTTTTGCAAAACCACCAACAACTACCTCTTTTGCGAGGTAATGAATAAAAAACTCTACAAAGTAGCCATTAAAAAGTACCTTATGAATAGCCTGCATCAAGGGTTGTGCAGCTATCTTTTGAGTAAGGTCTAATCGCTTCACATAGTAATAATAGACTAAAAGTCCAAGCAGTGCTATTGTCGAGAGTAAGCCAATCAATAAACCCTCAATATGTTCTTCATGAGGTACAGCTCCACTCACTAACTCCGCGATATTCTCTTGAAAAAACCCCATCACAAAAGTAGCTACTGCCATGATGCCTAAAGGAAGTGCTATCCAAAAGAGTGATGGTTGTTTTACTTTTTCATACAAGACTTTGTCTCGACTCTCTCCTGCAAAAGTTAAAAACCATAGTCTTCCAATATAAGCAATAGAGAGCACCCCAGCGATAAGTGTCAGCGTAGAAATAAGCCCATCTGTTTGTGGGTTTGTAAGCGTAGCTACTATCACTGCATCTTTTGAAAAAAAACCACTAAAAGGTGGGATACCACTCAGACTCAATGCTCCAATTCCCATAAAAAAAGCCACTAAAGGCATCTTTGCCTTAAAGCCACCAAATTTCCACATATCTTTTATGTGTGCAGCCGACATGATGATAGCTCCAGCCCCTAAAAAGAGCAGTGCTTTAAAGACAGCATGATTGACAAGGTGTGTCATACCAGCAGCCAAACTCCCTGCTCCTAAACCGATAAAAGCTAAAGAGAGATGTGACATAGTTGAATACGCAAGCACCTTTTTAAGCTCTCTTTGCACAAGTGCAGAAGTCGCCCCAATAAATGCACTCACAGCCCCAAAAGCAGCCACGACAATAAGCGCTTGGGATGCAACATAAAAATCAAAAAGACGCGCTACTATGTAGATACCACTATTTACCATAGTCGCACCGTGAATGAGAGCTGAAACCGTTGTAGGTCCCTCCATCGCTCGCATAAGCCATGGGAAAAGTGGAAACTGCCCAGACTTTCCGATAGCTGCTATAAAGATAAAAACAGCGATAAGGTACATCATATTTTTCTCTATCTCACCATTACTCGCCATGGTGTTGAGACTCACTAAATCAAGCGTACCCGTAAGATAGAACAAGAGTCCAATAGCTGCAAACAAAAAGATATCCCCAAAGCGTGTAAATAAAAAGGCACTTACACCTGCATCAGCAGGATCTTTTTTCTCATGCCAAAAGGAGATAAGCAAGTACGATGCAAGTCCCATAAACTCCCAACCACTAAAGAGTGCAACCATATCTTTTGCAGATACAAGCAGAATCATACCCCCAATAAAAAAGAGCACTTTTGCATAGTAACGCGGTTGATGTGGATCCTCTGCCATATAATCATGTGCAAAGTGAATATCTAAAAATCCAAGTCCTGTAGCGATAAGTAGCATCACCAAAGAGAGTTCATCGATGTAGATTCCAAAAGGAATACTGAAATCCCCTAAAGTAAACCATGTCATAGGAATATCTATAGCCCCATCATAGGATAAAAAGAGTTTCAAAGTTATCGCAAAGAGTGCTAAACCGATAATCTCTGCACTCCAAAAGGCAAGTTTTTTGTTTATCTTTCCCACTACAAAGGCAAAGAGTGCGCCAAAAATAGGAAGAAGTAATAGTGTAAGGGCTAGATTATGCATCATCAGCTCCTCTGAGTTCATCTGGGGAGATAACTTTTGCTATCTTGTTAGCTGCTGCAAAGATAATAAGTCCCGCTGCTGCTTCAAGTGTCGCTAAAATCATCACCATATAAGCAAGCACAATATTTTGCGTAAATCCTAGATAGTGTGCTGTGATTGCAAGCATCATAATGACGGCATTGAGTAACATCTCTAAGGAGAAAAAGATTCGTAAAAAATCTCGCCCTGAACTCACACCATAAAGCCCTAAAGAAAAAAGTCCAAAAGAAAAAATCATCTCTATTTCAAACATTATTTGCTCCTTCTTGCTTTAAGTGTAGAGTTCATCTTCACTGTTCCATAAAGTAGTGATGATGCAATAAGTGCAAATATAATGACAAAGTCACTATAACTTGCACTAAAAAGTTCTATATCTTCTACATTTTGTGGTGCTACTTTTTGTAGGGTATCTACACCTCTTAAAAAGAGTGCGCTTAGTGTTACAAAGAAGAGAAAAGCTGCCGCTGCATTGAGTGGTTTGCTCTTCGCTTTTGGAAACTCCAGACCGATGATAGTCACACCAAAAAGCATAAGTACCATGATGCCACCTGTATAGATAAATATCTGAAAAAGTCCTAGCATTTTTGCATCAAGATTGATGTAGTAGAGACCTAAGAGAAACATCATAAGTATGAAACTTATCATCGCAGGGACACTCTTTTTAATCACTAACGAGCCAATCGCTAAGAGCATTACTGCTGAGAGTAAAACTAGATTCATTCCATCACTCCTTTATTAAAGTCAGGCATGCCAGATTGCACCTCTGTTGGTGCCTTACCTGCTTCTGCCTTTTTTTTCGCTTCAGCCTCTGCAGCCTTTTTCTTCGCTGCTAACTCTTTTTTCACACGAGCAGCCTCTTCCTCTTCTAAACGGGAGTCAATATAACTCTGAGGAACATCAACATTTACCCAGAAGTTATTTTGATCCTCATGCCAACCACCACTGAGCATATCGTAGCGACCACCACTTAAGATGATAGATTTCTCTGGTTTTGTTGGACAAACATCCTCACATAAACCACAAAATATACAGACCGAAAGATTTACCTCGGGGACAATATTTTGTTTTTTAAAGGGGAGATGTTTCATCGTTATGGCATGTGTTGGACAGATTTTGTTACAACTGTCACATCCGATGCAGGTCTCATAATCAACCCTATGCTCTCCACGATAACGAGAGGGGTTATGCATAGACTCAAAGCGTACATCTTTTGTCGCAGCAGAAGAAGCAAAAAGTGCTTTTGCCACACGGAGTGTTCTATTTACTATATCTAATACTATCATCTAGGCCCCCATAAACCAGAGAGATTTTGCTAAAAACACCCAAGCAATATTGAGTAGTGTCAGTGGTACCATATATTTCCACGAAAACTTAAGCATCTGAGCAAGTGTAATACGAGGCGTAGCCGCTCTAAGAGTCATCATCATCACGGCTATCCCTAACATCTTCATAAAAAAGAAGAAGTAACTATCAAAAAAGATTCCCTTATATGCCCCTAAAAAGAGTGTCGTTGCACCTGAAAAGACTGCCATAAACTCTGCAAACATCGCAAGTTGGAGCATAAAGTAGTTTGTGCCACTATACTCTGTGTAAAAACCATAGACTATTTCTTGTTCTGCATCAGGGATATTAAAAGGGGGTTGTTCTAAAAGTCCTAAAAGGGCTATAAAGTAGAGTGCGAACCCTGGTAGTAGCACTGCAAAACTCATCCAAGAACTTGCCTCTACTATGTAAGTAAGATTCATACTTCCAAACAAAACTGCAGGAGAGAGGGCCGCTAAGAAAAACGAAGTTTCCATAGAAATAGCCTGCGTTAAGATACGGATACCACCTAAAAAAGAGTACTTGTTGTTTGAGCCAAAACCCGTTAAAAAGAGTAAAAACGGCTCGATGCCGATGAGTACAACAAGCGCTAAAAGACCGTAATGACTATCAACAACTACAAAACCATCCATCCATGGTACAAATGCAGAGGGTAACATCGCTATGATGACCGCTAAGAGTGGCATCATAGAGAAGAGATATGGATTCACACCATCAGGAGTAATACTCTCCTTTGTTAAGAGTTTACTCAAGTCAAAAAGTGTCTGATAACTTCCACCCTTCCCGTTAAAACTTGGTCCTACACGCTTGTGCAGGGCTGCCATAAATTTTCTAAAGAACCAGTAGAGACCGACTGTCCACAGTAAAACATACAGAAGTCCCGGAAAAACAAAACTATGAAAAAGTGATGCACTCATCTATCTAAATCCCCCTGACAAATATACAAACTCCCAAAGATAAGCGGAATATCTGAGAGAGTACGACCTTTTAAAAGATAATTAAGCATCATAGTATGGTTAAAACTTGGCGCTCGCATCTTCAGTCTGTAAGGAGACTTCGCTTTCTCCTCCGTTACTAGATGCATAAGCACCTCTCCTCTTGCCCACTCAACACGACTGATCGCCTCCCCTTTTGGAAGCTTTTTAGGTACTTTCACCATATGGTCTTTTGTAGGATTCATCTCCTCTGATGCAACCTTTTCTTCGATATGTGCCTTTGCTTTTTTAATAATCTCAATAGATTGTTTTAACTCTGCAAAAAGCATCATAAATCTATCTTGTGCACTCCCTCTCTCTTGAGTAATATACTCTAAATCAAGTTCCGAGTAAGCATCATAAGGCTCATCGATTCTGATATCTGTCTGTACACCCGAAGCACGAGCGACAATACCACTCAGCCCAAACTGATGTACCTCATCCCCACTCAATCTTCCGACATTATGTGCACGCATCTTCATCGTAGGATTTTTCACAAATACTGCTTCTACCTCACCGATAGAACTATCAAACTTATCCAGTGCCTTTTGAAGTTCATCAAACATCACCATATCAAGACCATATCTCACACCACCCGGTTCTACGGCTGCAGTAGCGATTCTCGCACCGGAGTAGGACTCCAAGAAGTCTAAGAAAAACTCTCGGGTATCCATGTTCCACATCGCTAAAGTGTGCAGTCCCATGTTGTTAAAAAACATCCCCAATCCCATAAAGTGAGAAGAGACGCGTGCCACTTCACCAAGAAGCACACGCATCCATTTCGCAAAAGGTGTTATCTCTACCCCTGCTATCTCCTCAACGGCTAAAGCATAAGCCGTCATAGAGTTGATGTTGTCCATAAAACAGAGTCTCTCAACCGCAACAATAGCCCCAACAAAATCTTTCTTCGTTACAAGATGTTCAAGCGCTCGCCACACATACCCAATGTCAGGATCAACACTAATAACCTCTTCCCCATCACAATGCACACGCAGTCGTATAGGTCCACTTGCAGGGTGCGTCGGTCCCCAGTTAAGTATAGTCTCAGAGGAATCAGGATCTAAGTCAACCTCATTCTCCTCTTGCTCTTTTTTAAAAGCATCCACAATCTGCTGGACATTTTGCACTTGATTTTTCTCATGTGCATCCCAATCAAAATCTTTTCTAAAAGGGTAAACACCCGTGAAATCTTCACTCTTAATAATCTCTCTTAAATCAGGATGATGCAAAAAGTTCACACCAAACATAGAGAAAGCCTCTCGCTCATGCCACTCGGCACTTGGAAAAAGAGGCGTAAGTGACTCTATCTCGCATGACTCTTCATCGCGAGGTAGGTCAACTTTGAGCCAAAGATTTCTTTTTGTATCTAAATCTTCAAAAAAATAGTTTACTTCCATCACATCGGCATCAAGAAAATCAGTCGGTGAGATAGTAGAGAGTGAACGCAAGCCTTCCGTTTTGAGCACTTCTCCAAGAGAGAGCAAATCTTCTTTAGAGTTCAGCTTCGCTTTTATCCAAGTTTTTTTATAATCCTCGACATACTCACAAGAGAATTTTTCAAGCAGTTTTTTAATAGACTCCATCTTAAAACTCCATCTCTTTCCAAAGACCACCCTGACTCGCAGCACTCGGTTCACCATTTTTAATCTTCTGCTTTACCTGTTCTAGTCCCTCTATAATTGCCTCAGGTTTTGGAGGACACCCAGCGATAAAAACATCTGCAGGAAGTATCTCTGTAGGGTTTTTTATAACAGAAAGAGAGTCATTGTAAGGACCTCCATCAAATGAACATGCGCCCATTGCCACAACATACTTCGGCTCTGGCATCTGTGCATAAGTACGCAGGAGTGCAGGAAGTATCTTCTTACTCACAAGCCCCGTTATCATCAAAACATCTGCCTGTCTAGGCGTTGGTGTCGGCAGATACCCATAACGCTCCCAATCATATCTCGGTCCCATAGCTGCAGCCATCTCTAGTGAGCAACACCCCGTACAAAAGTGTGCCATCCACAAAGACTCACTCTTTGCATAATCAAAAAAATCTAGTATTTTTAACATTTTTTCTCTTCCCTTTGAAGTTCACGCATAGCTAAAAAGATAGCAAGTGCCATAATAAGTACAAATATACTCGCCATCATAGAGGCATGTCTATCTGCCTCATATACAAAAAGTGAGACAAACAGTGCACTCATATCTGAGACAATAAACATAATGGCATAGACAAAAAAACCAAAATTTGCTTTTTTAGGCGTTGATGCAGAAGCTGGAAGCCCACACTCAAAGTGTTCGTTTTTAATCGAAGAAGGTGCATATGGTGCTAAAGCTACACCTAAAAAATAGAGTAAAAATACAGAAGCAAAAACACCCAAGCCGTACATCAAAAATAGTTCAATCATTGTTTATCCTTGTTAGTTTAAGTATATCATTTCTTCTCTTAAACATTATCTTTTTTCCATCTTAGCAATAATATTTACAGCAGCCATGGTAATAGGGTAGGAAGTAGGTGCAGCAGTAAGCATCGGCTGTGTTGCTACTTGCATCGACATAAGCTTATAAACATTGAGACCACTCTCTATCACAAACCCTATAATATTTATCATCTCACCTGTTTCTGTTCCACCAATAATTTGCCCACCTATTATCTGTCCACCATGTTTTGTAGCTATTAGTTTCACATACTGTTTTTGCGCACCTGGAATAGTTGCAGGGTGCCGATTTACACCACTAAAAGTACCTACTACTATGTCTGTTCCTGCTTCAAGAGCTTCCTCCTCTGTGACACCTGCGGATGAGAAGGCACTCTCTCCAATCATTGTAGAAAAGATAGCTATTGTTCCACTAAAGCCTTTGATATACTGTAGCCCATAGAGAGAACTTCCAGCCACTCTTCCCTCAGCCGAAGATGTAGAAGCGAGCATCACTTTTGAGGGTACTTTTGTTATAAAAGCGCGTCTTGCACTACAGTCACCTACTGCAAAGATATCATGGTTAGCCGTTCGCATATACTCATCTACCCAGATACCACCATAGTGTCCTAAAGAGATACCCACTTTTTGCGCAAGTTCTGTGTTTGGTTTATAACCAGTTGCTAAGATTACAACCTCTGCATCAAGTACTTTTCCACTCTTAAGCTCTACTCCATTGACAATATTATCGTTATTTTCATCTATTATCGCAGTCACTCTATCATCACCTATAAACTTTACACCAGCCCTCATAAGTATCGCTTCTGCTTGCATAGCGATTTCAGAATCAAAAGCACCCTTTAAGATATGCTTACTACCACCAACAACTGTTACATTTTTACCACTCGTTGCAAGCTCCATTGCCATCTCAATACCGATAAAGCCAGTACCAACCACAACAACTTCATTTTTATCTTCTATATAAGCTTTCGATTTATCTATTAAGTCCTTATTTTTCGCAACAGTAAAAACACCCTCTAAGCCAAGGGAGTGACGGAGAGAATCATGCACAAAAGGTTTTGAGCCCGTAGCAAAAACTAACTTATCAAAATGAATAGCCTCTTTGGTAGTAAAAGCGATTTTTCCACTAAAATCAATATCTCTCACTTCACCCAAAAGTGTAGATATCCCCATATCTACAGCAGCACCACAAGAGGCTACATCTTTATCACTACACCCTAGTGTCTCTCCAAATATATATGGAATAGCGCAAGGCACAAGCTGTACTTCAAACTCTCTAACAACCAATATCTCTTTACTTGGATAATTCATCTTTGCAGTTACAGCACACACCCCACCAGCAGGTCCACCACCTATTATTAAAACATCACAATCTAATTTTTGCATACTAACCCCTCTTTGTTTTATTATACTCTTCTTTATCTTTTTTTAGAGTAAAAATCAAGAGGACTCACAATTTTATTTTTATTCATCTCAGAAACAACATGTGTGTATATCATAGTTGTCTCAACACTTTTATGTCCTAATAATTCTTGAATACTTCACCGTGAACCTCCTAATATTTTAAGAGAGTTCGTTAGCATAGGAGTTAACTCCTATGTGAATTTTAAGCAATAATACTACACATAACTTTGCCTCGTGATTCAATCCGATCTAGCTTTTTTTCACCATTGCAATAGTGAAATAATAAAAACTGATCCACTCGCCACTCAAATTTAAAGTGTAATTATCTGACTACTCTACAAGCTAGACTATGCCGCTTAAGCCAATAACCGATATATTACTTCTAACAAAAACTCAAAATAAGTATAGGGTAAAATATTCTAAAAAAAGAACATACGAGCCAATAAATTACCTAGCGGAAATTTATCGGCTATGAGTCGTTATATAGTCACACAAAACTCCCTCTAAAGTCAATTCACATATAATTATGGTATAATTTAGGCATGATATTTGAATATGATAAAATAAAAAGCAGTATAAATAAGTCTAAGCATAATATTGACTTTGAAGAAGCTCAAAAGTTATGGGAAGATCCATACTCTTTTGAAATTCCATCTCCACAAAGTGAAGATGAAGAGAGATATTTAGTTTTAGGGCAAATTAATACTAAAAATTATACTGCCATAATCACTTACCGAGCTACAAATATTAGAATTATCTCTGTGAGGAGATCAAGAGACAAGGAGACTAAACTTTATGAAAGCATCAGAACTAGATAAAATCTTTGATGATAATCAAGAAGATATATTAGAACATTTTGATACATCTAGGATTAGAATGATAAATGAAGAACCAAAAAGAGTTAATATTGATTTTCCTTCTTGGATGGTTCAATCTTTAGATAAAGAAGCTAAACATGTTGGAGTAAGCCGTCAAGCAGTTATAAAAATGTGGTTAGCAGAAAAGTTACAAAGCTTAAACACTACTGCCGCAGCTATATAACAAGTACGAGGAGCCAATAATTTACCCTAGCGGGAGAATTATTGCTCACGACAGTCGCTACCTAAAAATCACCAATTTATTAAATATTTAAACTAATTTGTTACCATAAGAAACACCCCTCTTTATCATCATTATTGCAGCTTATGTTTTTGTTATAAATCTCTTCCAGTTGCTTTTT
>JALSUU010000147.1 GCA_027071075.1 Sulfurimonas sp.
CTTTCCAAGGATGCACCATCGGCCACTCGGACACAGAACCAAAGGATACTCTTTCTTTGAAGAGTGCCATTTTACTCAAACAATTATTTAAACTATATAAAATGGAATAAATATAGAGTAGATATTATAATATTTTGCTATTATAGATAAATTTATTTATAAAAGGCTCAAAATGTTAAGTATCTCATCATTCTTACAGCTCTTAAAAGAGTCATTTCGTGACCTTTTACCAATCGTTTTAGTTATTATGTTTTTTCAGTTAGCCATCATTCAAAGTGTACCTGAAAACTGGTTAAGTACTGCAATAGGTCTCGCTATAGTTGGTGTTGGTCTTGCTGTTTTTCTTTTAGGTCTTGAAGTAGGTATCTTTCCTGTTGGAGAGGGGCTTGCAAGTGATTTTGCGCATAAAGGTTCCACCTTTTGGATAATCATCTTTGCCTTTATGATTGGCTTTGGTACCACTGTAGCAGAGCCGGCACTTATAGTTATTGCCCAAAAAGCAGCAAGTATTAGTGATGGGCGGATTGATGCGACTGTTTTAAGAACAGTTGTCGCCTTTAGTGTCGGTTTTGCCATCGTTCTTGGGGTGTGGAGGATTATTAAAGGGCATCCTATTCACTACTATATCATCACTGGGTATGTGATGGTTGTGGGAGCTACTGTCTTCGCTCCAAAGGAGATAGTAGGACTTGCTTATGACCTTGGAGGGGTAACTACTTCTACAGTTACTGTTCCTTTAGTTGCTGCACTGGGTATCGGTCTTGCATCAACTATTAAGGGGAGAAATCCTGTACTTGATGGTTTTGGTCTTATCGCTTTTGCATCACTTACACCTATGATATTTGTACAGTTTTACGGTATATTTGTTTACCAATTTGTAGATATATCTACACTCACTACTGTTGTAACTCCATTAGTTGAGACTGTCTTACCTGCAGCGAATGATGTAGCTTCAAATGCTGCAGCCTTTGACTTCAAGATTCTTGATGTGCTCAAAGGTCTTGGTGGTGTTGTTGTAGATGTTGTACCTATTCTCGCTGTAATTCTCTTTTTTCAGTATGTTATTTTGAAAAAGCCTATTGAAAATCTTAAAAATGTAATCATCGGTTTTGGACTTGTTATCTTAGGTCTTGATGCCTTTATCGTTGGTTTAGAGATGGGGCTTTTCTCTGTTGGTGAGACTATGGCTTTTGAGCTAACTCGTTACGATAGTAACATTATCATCTACTCTTTTGGCTTTCTTATCGGTTTTTCTACAACCATGGCAGAGCCTTCATTAACGGCTATCGCAAGAAAGGCAAAAGAGATTAGTGATGGCAAGATAAATGACTTTGTTCTTCGTCTTTTTGTAGCACTTGGTGTGGCTATTGGTATCTCATTAGGCGCTTACCGAATCGTAGTTGGTGGTGAAATAGTCTACTATATCATGGCTGGATACCTCTTTGTTATCGCTCTCACTTTTATTGCACCAAAATACATTATTCCTATTGCTTATGATAGTGGAGGAGTTACTACTTCAACAGTAACGGTTCCTTTAGTAGCAGCACTTGGTCTTGGTCTTGCTACCAACATTGATGGTCGTGATCCGCTTATAGATGGCTTTGGACTTATCGCTTTTGCATCACTCTTTCCTATGCTAACAGTTATGCTTTATGGAATCATCACAGAGAAGATGGGTGTACAAGGTGTTCACGAAAAAGAGCTTCTGCATATGGATGAACTTCGTCATGCTATTGAAGATGCACATAACATGGAACTCTCTACGATTAATATTCAAGGTACAAACAAACGCCACTCTTACGATATGCCTTTTTCTGCTGTACATGTTATAGTCCCGACTCGTAAAGAGGAAAAAGCACTTCTAGCAGCACATACCGCAGGTGCTCATGGTGTAACAATAACAAAAGCACATGGAATGGGACTAGAAAAACTTGAAAATATTTTCAATAGACTCCACGAGGGAGAAGCAGACTCTAACCTCATGTTTATCACACAAACAAAAAATGTTGATAAAATCATCAGTGCTATTGTTACCGAACTTGATATCACAGGAGAGGGTGCAGGGATAGCCTATTCGCATCCCATTACACACCTTAAAGGGCTTACTTTAAGACTCGATGCACTTTAAAAAAGATCTTTGTAGTCATACTTTGAAGGGTTGATATAACACTTTTTTCCAACCATTATAATCCTGTCATCTGTTTTACTATGCTTTTTAAATCGTGCTCTAATTTTCTCTCTCTTTTTCGCTGAATAATCGCTAGACTTAAGATATTTTTTTAAAGAGATAACACTATCACCCTCTGGGTCTCTCTCTTTCTCTTCATTTATCTCTACCTCTAAAACATCATCTTCCACTTCTAATGCAGGAGAGGTAAGCATAAACTGTTTAGAGAGAGTGTTGAGTACATTTTTAAGTTGTGCATCTTTCTCTTTATAAATCTCTTCAATCTTCTTTCTCTCTTCTATAAGCATCAACTCTTTTTGATCTCGAAGTGAGCGTGTCTCATTCTCTAGGGTATCGACTCTTGCTTGAAGTTTTGCATTTTGTTCTGCAAGAAGTTTATAGTATCGTTCATCATTTTTAGCACTATTTACTGTGCGTGTTACTCTCTTTTTCGCTGGAGTCGCTGTTTTGTTTGGGTTGAGGAGTACCATCTTCACCCCATTTTCCACTACAACCTCTAAAGAACCCCGTCTGATACGATTGTGAATAGCCTCTTTAGAAATACCAAAATACTCTGCTGCTTCACCTACACTTATCTTTTTCATACTACTTCCTCTATCTCATATTTTCAAAGACTAAAGGCGCATCCCATTCACCCTCTCTAACCATCGCCATAACCTTTTGTAAATCATCAAGTTTTGCACCCTTTACACGAATAGTATCACCCTCTATTTGGGCATTTACTTTGAGCTTCATCTTCTTAATGTCAGCCGTAATTTTTTTCGCCTCTTTTGTCTCAATATAATCAACAACTTTAAAAGTCACTTTTCTATTGCCCCCTGAAGAGTCTTCCACTTTTAACTCATCAAGCACTTTTGAAGAGAGTCCTTGTTTTAAAAACTTACTTATAACTACATCCTTGAGTGCATCGAGTTTGTTATCCGATGATGCAATCAATACTAAAGTATTTGCTTTTTCATTAAAAGTTACTTCATAAGTAGTTCCTTTAAAGTCATAACGGTTAGAGACTTCTCTGTCTACTAAGTTTATCGCATTTTTAAAGTTTTGCATATCTATCTTTGCACTAATATCAAACGAGTGTTCTTTTGCCATATTTATTCCTTTATAATCTTTAGAGTTATTATAACACACTTCAAACTGTTTGCGCTAATTCTAAAAAGTCGGACTACCATCAAAGCCAAATCCACCACCAAATGATGCAAAGTTTGGATCCATAAAACCATACTGTGAGGATTTCATTCTTAGCTTTTCTATGTCTGCTTTGGAGGAGATATTTTGAGGGCAGACAAGTGTACACTCATTACACAGAGTACAATCCCAAACACCATTTACTTGAATAGTGTTTATCTTCGCCTCTTCCCCACTCTCTCGTGTATCACTCACATACTTCCAAACACGCGTGAGTGCAAATGGTCCTAAAAACTCTTCATTTACAGTATAAACAGGACAAGCAGAATAACATGAGCCACAGAGAATACAATCACTCTGTAACTCATTTATTTTTTCATCTTCATGATTAAGGAGTATCTCATCTTCACCTTTTGTAAGCCACGCTTTTGCTTTTGCATTAAAACTATAGGCTCTATCCATATTTACAACAAGATCACGAATAATGGGCATATTTTTAAGTGGCTCTATGCTATCCCCATCCTTTACCTTATAGGAACAGGCTAATACTTCTCTGCCATTTACTCGCATAGAACAAGAGCCACACACACTACTTCTACATCCACTACTAAAGCTCAAACTTGGGTCTAAATTTGTTTTTATGTAGGACAAAACCTCTAACAGAGTCGCATCCGCTAAATCAACTTCAAACTTATAAAAAAGTTCCTCTCTTTTTATACTTATTTGCATCATATTTTTCCCTATATACTAAACTATATAGTGAGCACCACAACTCACTTTTCTCTCTAAGGCAGCTTTGACAACCGCACTACTCACTTCTAAAATATTTTTAAATTCTAAAAACTCTATGAGGTTAGTGTTATAGACTTTTGACTTATCTTTTACTCCCATTTTTGGAAGTTCTTTTTTGAGTAACTCTATGAATTTTAAAGCAGACTCAAGTTCTGACTCTCTTCGTACTATACCTACTTTTTCATAAAGTAAATCTCCAAGTTCCTCTTTTTTCTCATAAAAATTTATCTCATTAGTGAAACTTTCTAACTCTTGTAAAAAATTATTTTGAGCTACTTTAGGTTCTTGTAGTGCCTGATATTTAGCAAACTCTGCAGCATTAACTCCTGCCTCTTTTCCAAAGACAACTATCTCTAAGAGTGAGTTTCCACCTAAACGGTTTGCCCCATGTACTCTATGGTTTGCACACTCACCACAAGCAAAAAGTCCCTCTATGTTTGTTTGTGACTTGTTATTTACCTCTATACCACCCATAGTATAGTGCGCGACTGGTTTTATGGGAATAAGTGCATCTACTGGATCAACATTTTCATACAGTTTTGCTAACTTTCGCTCTTGTGGGAGTCCCTCATTTATAAAATCTTCCCCTAAATGGCGAATATCTAAAAAGATATCCTCCCCTTTTAAAATCTCCTCATGAATAGCACGACTCACCTCATCACGAGGTGCTAGCTCATCTGTAAAACGCTCACCCTTTGAGTTGAGTAAGTAGCCACCCTCACCACGAGCTGACTCACTGATGAGTATGCTTGAGTTTTTAAGTGCAGTAGGATGAAACTGAATAAACTCCATATCAATTAGTTTAGCACCTATTCTCTTAGCTAGGGCGATTGCATCACCTGTTGATGCAGTAGAGTTTGTAGAGTTTTTATGATAGATGCGGCTATACCCACCAGCAGCAACTATAACAGCCTTTGCTCTATATATCTCTGCTTCACCACTGCGCATATCTAAAACTTTTGCACCACACACAAGACCTGACTCAGATTGTAAAAGTTCTAGGAGATACTTATCACTCACTATCTCTACTCCAGCTTCTAAACACTTATCATACAGAGTATGCAGTATCTTTAAACCTGTATAATCTTGTGCATAACAGGCTCTTGGTGCAGAAGCCCCACCCAGTGTTCTTTGAGCGATTTGGGACTTCTCAGTTCTTGAAAAGCAGACACCTATCTCATCTAACCACCTTACTGCTTCAGGAGCTGCATCACACATAAATCTAACAGCCTCAGCATCTGCCTCACCATGTGCAGATTTGAGAGTATTTGCTATATGATCCTCTACACTATCACCCTTACCTATGGCAGCATTGATTCCACCCTGTGCCATACAAGTTTGACTTCTTGTAGGATACTCTTTAGTTAAAACGCTTACACTTACGCCACTTGCATTCGCACTTAAAGCAGCTCGAAGTCCTGCTCCACCTGCGCCTATAATTAAAACATCACTGATTAAATTCATTCTTTCTCTCTTGGTATTGTAATTTTAAAAAGTGCACCATCGGCTCTGTTAGCAACCGACAAATCCCCTTTATGGTACTCATTTATTATCATTTTAGACATATATAGACCTAATCCTGTTCCATTTTTCTCTAATTTTGTAGAGAAATAGGGATCAAAGATTTTTTCTAGATTTTCACTCTCTATTCCTCCAGCATTATCTTCTATCTCTATCACAATATTTTTGTTTTCAACAAATGAACGCAAAATAATGCTAGGATTCTCTATATCTTTGTCTATCATCTGATCTTTTGCATTTGTTATGATATTTAATATCACTTGCATAAACTCATTCTCATGCATATAAATAAAACTATTCGCTCGTAAATCAAATTTTGTTTCAACTTTAGAGAAGAGCATACTATCTTTTACTAACTCATAAGCACTCATAACTACACTATCCACACTAGCTAACTTCGCCTTTTTGTGCGGTTTATAAAAGTTACTAAAATCCCTAATTGTCTTAGAGAGATTTTGCACATAGAGCGCTATTTTATCTAAACGAACATCTAAAAAGTGTAAAAACTCTTTTCTCTCATTTACATCCGCAAGATTATACTTCTCTAACTCAATAGTAGTTTTAAGTGTAATCTCTGTAGAAGAAATAGCACTCAAAGGTTGCTTCCACTGATGTGCTATCATACTAAGCATCTCTCCCATCTGTGCTAAACGAGACTGCTGGAGGAGATAGGCATCTTTTTTTTCTATCTCCTCTTGTAGAAGCGTAGACTCCGTGATATCTTGAACCGTTCCATAGGAGACAATACTCTCTCCATCTGCATCATAATGCATTTCACACTTCTCTAAAACATACTTAACCCGTCCATCATCCATTACTAGGCGATGTTTCGATTCATAATTTTTTCCCTCTGCTAAGGCATTCTTATAAGAAGCAATCATTTTATCCCTGTCATCTGGATGCAGTTTATTTAAGCAATATTGATAAAGATTTTCAACCTTATGAGTATCTACTTCAAATATTCTATAAGTCTCTTTAGACCATTTTAAATGAAGATTTTTAACTTCTAAAATCCAAGAACCCATTTTTGCAATACTTTGTGCTTTTTCCAAATCAGAAACAGCCTGTGCAACTCTGGTTTCAAGATTTTCATTTATCTCAAGTATCTCTTTTTGTAAACTCTCTAATTTTTCATTTTTTTTATTTAAAATATATGTTTTAAATAAAAAAAGTAACACTAAAAAGAGGAAAAAAGCCACTCCTTCTACTATGTGTTTAAAATGAATACCCTTTGTGTAGTTAATCTGTACCCACTCATTTAAAATAGTTTGGAGTTGTGAGGGTTTGAGAGAGTTTGAAAGTTTTTCAAAAATTGTAAAAAGAGTAGGGTCATCTTTGCGTACAGCAAAACTCACGGCTATCTTTTTATCAAATTGTCCCGATATCTGCAAAGAGTTGTCTTGCAGAACTTTCATACCATATGCAGCACCCATTAAGACATCGATATGCCCATAGTATTTACCCTCTTGCACACCTCGTAAGCCATCTTCTGTTTTTGAAACCTGTACAAGTTTTATAGAGGGGTACTTCCTTTGTAACACTTCTATAAAAGAGTGTCCTTTTACGATGGAAAAAGTTTTATCTAAAACAGTTTCAAAATCTATGATATAATTTTTATCTTTTTTAGTGATGATAACTAATGGTTCTTCATGATAGGGTGTTGTATAGTTAAAAAACTGTTTTCTCGATGGTGTCGATGCTGCTATGGGCAGAAGATCGCACTCTTTATTGGAACCTTTTTTAAGAGACTCCATCCATGAAGCAGTTGGAACGAGTTGATACTTTATATCTATCTCTTTTTGTGTTAAAGCAAGAATCTGCGAACCCACACCAACATACTTTCCGTTTACTATGGCACTGTAGGGTTTAGAGTTAGGAAGTACACAGATTTTTATCGGACCTTTTTTCTTAAGATATGCTCGTTCCTCTTTTGTGAATTTATTATCTGTGAAAATAAGTTCTTCTAAATCCAAAGGATTTTTTACAAGTCCCATAAGACGATAGACATCATAAATTCGTTGTAGCTTATTAACATCGAGTTTTCCAAGCTCACTCGTATGATAATACGCTAATTTTTTCAACTCTTTTGCTTCATAACGAAGTGCATCTTTACTCTTGTTCTGAGGGTTATAATGCTTATAAATAAACTCTACACTCTCATCAATATGCTCAAAAGCGTATCTCCACCCTTTTAAAGATGCCTCTTTAAAATCTTTCACCTGCTGAGGATTATTTTTTACATTTTTTCGGCTTGTAAAGAGTATATCTTCATAAAAATCAAAACCATACTCTTGGGGATAAAAGAGCTTATACTCTACCCCTTTTTCTTCTAAAATGTATGGTTCATTTGAAATATACCCTGAATAGAGATCTGTTGTTCCCTTTATCAAACTGTTGATATCAAAATTATGATGCATATAATGCAGGCTATCTCTATCAACATGTGCTGACATAATCATAGCACTTAGAGAGGCTGTATCTATAGCATCTCTTGTCATCATCACTTTTTTCCCTTTAAAATCAGAGAGTGTTTGAATATTTGAAGATTTTAACGCTATCATCACTAAAGGTGAAGATTGATAAATTGCTGCTATAAGAGAGATTTTTTTTCCATGAGATGATGCAGAGATTAAACTTGCTCTTCCTATACCAAAAGT
>JALSUU010000148.1 GCA_027071075.1 Sulfurimonas sp.
GTATAGACTATATTTCTTAGCTTTGAGTAGTCACTTCTTACATTTATATCTATCATCTCTTTTGGAAGCTTATTACTCTTTTGATATTTATTTATAAAATACAAAATCATATCAGTATTAAAAACTTTTTGATTTGTATCTTCACTAAAGTTATAGTTGTTATACCACTCTTTGAGTATATTTTTATCAACATCAAGTTTATAATAATCCAATATTTCAGCTAATTCATCCTCATTAAACCCTACCATATCGTTTAAATTTGCATCAAGAGAGATATTTGAACCTATATTAAACCCACTTGTAACATCAAACATAGTCATAGGAGTTACACCTGTTATAAACATTCTTTTAAGTGGTGAATCATTACCACTTGTAGCTGTTTTTAGCACTGTAAAAAACTGTTTAAAGGATGCTGTCTTTTCACTCACTAAACCTAGATACTCTGTTTTTTCTCTTAGAAGTAGTTTGTTTGCAAAGTTGTCGTACTCGTCTATAAGTATCATGAGTTCTAGGTTATTTTCTTGTGCATAAGAAAATATATTGTTAAATAAGATTATAGGATTGTTCTCTGTTTTAACATTGAGTTTATACTTTTTAGTAAAAGAATTTAGTTTTAGTAAGAGATATTTCTCAAAACTCTCTTCTACATTGTTAATATCTATTCCTGAAAAATCAAATCTCATAACAAGATATTGATTAGCAAGAGAAGTAGTGTTTTCACCTATGTAAGTATCTCCAAACATCATTTCAAAATCATTTTTATAATGTTTGTCATAATAGGCTTCAAGCATAGCGATAAAAAGTGATTTACCAAATCTTCTTGGTCGCAAAAAGATGAGATAACTTTCATTAAAAGTTTCTAACTTTTCTATAAACTTCGTTTTATCTACAAAAAAGAAATTTTGCTCTTTTATTCTTTTAAAGTCTGATAATCCGTAAGGTATTTTTTTCATCACATTGCCTAAAATAAAGTTTTATTATATTGTATCAAAACTACAATAAAAATTAAGAGTTTAGATAGAAGTGATAACAATTATTCATATAAGGATATATTAAGTTTTATATCTGTAGTATTTCGATAAAGATTATCAAAAAGGTAAAAAAATGAGAAAGATAGTAAAAATAAGTTTAGTAACAGCTATAACTTTAACTTCAACACTATATGCATCTTCAACAGATGATAAAGATTTATCCGTGAAAAAAAAGATACAAAGTATAACTGAACAAACACCTAAAAATCTTAGTGTTGGTGTAGTTGATAGTGCTAAGAAGATGTTTCAAAAGGCTAAAGTAAGTGGAAATATCCGTTCAATTTACTCGAATTTTCAGAACGATAACGACACAGACACCTATACAACAGCAATCGGTATGCAACTCCAATATGAACTCGCAAAATATAAAGGGTTTAATGCAGGTGTAGAATTTACAACAGCTAATGATGTAAATTTTGCAAGTGGCAATAGAGATGAGGGAAAAAGAAATGAGGCAATCTCAGGTGCAAAAGGTTCTTACACAGAGCCAACTCAAGCATACATCAACTATGAGTTTCAAGGGTTAAATCTCCGTGTTGGTCGCCAACTGATAGATACACCTTTAGCCGATAGTGATGATATTAGAATAACTCCAGATACCTTTGAAGCCTATATAGCCACTTATGAGATAGATGGTTTCTCTCTTATGGCAGGACATCTAAACAGCTGGCAAGGTTACGATGCAGGATTGAATAACCCTTGGGTAAAAACAGGCAAAGATGGTACAAATTTTGGTGGTGTTACTTACAGCAATGATTTTGTAGAGACAAATCTATGGTACTACAATATCACAGGTGTAGAGAATGGTAACAATGCTCTCTATGCTGATGCAACACTAAACCATACTTTTTATGATGATTTAAAACTCCATACAGGTGTGCAGTATCTCAATGAGAGTGAAGTTGATAAGAGTGGCATCAAAGCCAATATCTATGGTGCTATGGCAGAGGCAGCAACTCATGGATTTGATTTTACTTTAGCTTATAATAAATCTTTGAAAGAAAAAGGCAAAAGCACTTTTAGTGGCTATGGTGGAGGAACACTCTTTACAAATATGGATACGATGATTCTTGATGAGATTACGACAGATAGAGATGCCCAAGCCATCGTCACTGGGGTCTCTTATGAACTTAATGCTATTACTTTTGCTTATGCTTATGGGGATTTCAAAGGCGATGCTAATAGTAGAGGTGCTAAAGCTCACATAACAGAGCAAGATATAGGTGTCAATTATGCTCCTGCTGATAACTTTACAGTTGGTGCAACTGTAACGATAGATAATAATAAAGACAATGTTACAAGTACAGATTTTAATGACAAAAACTTTAGAGTTTTAGTTTCG
>JALSUU010000149.1 GCA_027071075.1 Sulfurimonas sp.
AGTTTTTATGCCAAGGCTCAAAACTTTCATAGGCATGTTTGAACATTTCAACCTTAGTTGCATCAGGGTAAGAGGTCTTTCCACTTGCATCAACATGAGGAATTTGTGTGATTTTTGTTCTAAATTCACGGTTTCTTAACTGTTTTATAACAGGTTTTATAAAGGTGAGTGTTCCAAAACTTACTAGTGCAACTTCAGTTGCCTGAAATTGTAGTAGAAGTTTCTTGTATACTTGCTTGTACTCATCAAGATATCCCTCATACTCTACGATAGGATGAAAATGAAAACCAACTTTGACACCTTGGTCTGCTAATTTTCTTGCAGAACCAATGCGTTTGTCTAGTGATGCAGTTAAGTGCTCTTCATTATCTATGATTGTTTGCGTGTTTAGACTCCAAGTACAAAGAATGTTTTTTGGTACATCATTTTCTAAAAAGTACTTGATGTTATCGCTCTTTGTTTTAAACTCTAAGATAACATAAGGATTTTCACGCGCAAACATAAAGAGTGCATCTAAAACACCCTCTCTATTTCCAAACATCAAAGAGTCTGAAGCTTGCCCTGTACCTATATGATATGTTTTGTTTTTATCTAGGTTGAGGTTTAAGAGTTTATCTTTAAAACTGCTATCAAAGGTGATAGTATTTTGCTTATAAAAACTTTGTATAGAGCAGTAGGAACAATCAAATCCACAAGATTCAACTGCATCAAGAGTGAGTAGATTACAACATCGTGTTTTTTCAGATGCAACGGGACAAAGTCCAAGTCCAAATCCCTCTTTTTCAGCCACTTTAAATGTAAACTTCTGCTCTTTTGGAATATTTTTCAGTTGGAAGTTTTCATAAGAGTTGGGTCTATCTCTAATATCTTCATAAGCTTTTCTTAGTCTAGTAAAGACGACTTTTCTCTGGGTATGCTCAGGAAAGATGGTGATGATATTTTTTTCATTCCACATCTCTAAATCACGAGCGATGTCTATGATTTGTTTGAGTTCTTGATGTGAGAAGTGCAACTCCATCGCTTTTTCTTCTATGAACGACTGTTCTTCTGCGGAGAGTTTTGTAAAAAATGTATTTTCTATGGCTTTGTTAAATTTTTCTCTGTATGTATTCATACAGGAATTTTAGCGAAATAAAAGAAGAAACTTATTTACAAATATATATGACAAATTGCAATATATATAGATGAAAACTTGAAAACCTTATAAAATAGTGTAAAAATTGAGGAGCTAATTATGATACTTGGAAATTGTCCCTACTGTGAAGATGGAAAAATAGAGGTACGCGATAAAGAAGTAAGAGGAAAAAAAGTAAAACTCTATGCTTGCTCAAACGCACACTGGAAAACTGAAGATGGGGAGATGTTTGAGTTAACAGATGATGCATCGTGTGATTTTAAAATCTGGCAGAATTCATTGGCAAAGTATGGTAAGTGGTTAAGCTATAAAGAAGTTCGAGAACTTTTAGAACATGAAAGTGTAGAGGTTGAACTCCTCAGTAAAAAATATGGAAAAAAGATTTACTACAACAAGCATATTATTTTAAATCAAGAGTATGGAGTAAGTGTTTTATGGGATTGAATCTAAATATGTGAAGGTGTTACTTATCTATACATTCAAATTGAGTCGTAAAATAGTGATGTAGCATTTTGTGACATCTCTCTTTAGTTCTTTCTTATAAAACTTTTATTTAATACTCTTTTTGTTATAGTGCAGTAACTGTTTTTTCCACATTACTATTAGGCGAGGTATGTCTAATATATTATGTTTTAAAGCGTGGAAAACAAATTTTTGAGAAATAAAATTAAAAGGTAGGTTATATGGAGCATATTAGTACTGCAAATCCGTATTTTGGTGTATTCGTACTATTCGTGTTAACTTTTGGTGCATTTATTGCGACAACAGTTATCGCGCGTTTAGCAAGTCGTGCATTAGCAAAGAAAGACACAGAGAAGATTAAGCTCTCAGTGTATGAGTGTGGACCTGAGATTACAAGACAACCAAATAGAATTTCGCCACAGTTTTATCTGTTCGCACTTCTATTTATATTGTTTGATGTTGAAATCGTGTTTATGTTCCCATGGGCAGTTGATTTTAAACTTCTTGGCTGGTTTGGTTTTGCTGAGATGTTAATGTTTATATTACTTCTTGCAATTGGTTTTGCATATGCATGGAAAAAAGGAGCGTTAGAATGGCACAACATAAGGTAAATTATACACAAGATGGTGGACTTCCAGTTGCACTTACTTCAATCGACAAGATTGTAAACTGGGGGCGTTCAAACTCACTATGGGCACTTACTTATGGTTTGGCTTGTTGTGGTATTGAGATGATGGCATCGGGTGCTTCTCGTTTTGACTTCGATAGATATGGAACTATTTTCCGTGCATCACCGCGTCAAGCTGACTTGATGATAGTTGCGGGAACACTTACAAAAAAACATGCGGAGTTCATTAAACGCTTGTATGACCAAATGACAGAACCTCGATGGGTTATCTCTATGGGTTCATGTGCAAATACTGGTGGAATGTTCAACACTTATGCAACAGTGCAAGGTGTTGACCGTGTTATTCCCGTTGATTTATATCTTCCAGGGTGTGCACCTCGTCCAGAGACACTTCAGTATGGTGTAATGTTACTACAGAAAAAGATCCGTGCTAACAAAGCAGGAAATGCACAAAAAGCGAAGAGGTTAATGTAATGAGAGCATATAAGCCAAAAGATGATGTACAAGCAAAAGCCTACTATACAGATAGATACTATGTAGCACCACAGGTTCCGAAGTCTGATGTTTCAGAAGATGCAGTGTTTGCAGCGGACTTAGAGGCAATACAAGCAAAGTTTGAAGTCAAAGAAGCATATATTCAAGTTGAGCAGATGGTTGTTTATATCAATGCTCATGATATATATGGTGTATTAAAATTTATGAGAGATGAGTTATCTTATACACAACTCTCTGAGATGTCTGCTATTGATTGGTTAGCAAAAGATGATACTTTTGAGATTTTTTATCAAATGCTTTCAATGACAAAGCGTAAGCGTATCCGTATCAAATACTTTATTAACAATGGTGAAGCCGTTGATTCTGTTGAGAAACTTTTCCGCTGTGCTGATTGGAGTGAGCGTGAGATGTTTGATATGTTTGGTATCCAAGCAAATAATCATCCATTTATGAAGCGTATTCTTATGCCTTATGATTGGCAAGGGAATCCACTACTAAAAACTTATCCTTTAGAAGGTGATGAGTTTGCTGCATGGTATGAGGTAGATAAGATCTATGGAAAAGAGGCTCGTGATGTAATCGGACCTGAAATCCGTGATACTGCCAGAGTTGATAGATATGACTCAGAGCGTTTTGCTCGTCTTGGTCATGAAGTACCTAAGGGAACTGAGATTACTGGTGATGAACCTGCAAATCCTCAAGAGTACCAAGAAGAGGGTGGAGTATTCCTCATCAAGAAATATACAAAAGAGTCATCAAAAATTATTGATGATCCACAAAGATAGGGTGGTAGAAATATGGCACAAATAAAAAATAGATTAACACCGTTTTTTGAAAATATCTCTTTTGATAGAGAAGATAATGAACTGATTCTGAACTTTGGTCCTCAACACCCATCTGCTCACGGTCAGCTTCGTTTAATGTTACACCTGCAACAAGAGATGATTACAAAAGCGCATCCAGATATTGGATACCTTCACCGTGGTATGGAGAAGATGGCTGAAAACATGATTTACAATGAGTTCATGCCTACAACTGACCGTATGGATTATATTGCATCATCTTCAAACAACTATGGTTTTGCTCTCGCAGTTGAAAAGCTCATCGGTCTTGAAGTACCTCGTCGTGCAAAAGTTATTCGTATGATGCTTTTAGAGATTAACCGTTTGATGTCTCACCTTTTCTGGTTAGCAACAACAGCACTTGATATTGGTGCGATGACAGTCTTCCTTTTTGCTTTCCGTGAGAGAGAGTACTTGATGGATATTTTAGAAGGGTATTGTGGAGCGCGTCTTACACATGCTGCTATTCGTATTGGTGGTGTACCTTTAGATATTCAAGATGATTTTATCGTTCAGTTACGAAACTTTCTT
Organism: Sulfurimonas sp.; assembly: GCA_027071075.1. Taxonomy (GTDB): domain Bacteria; phylum Campylobacterota; class Campylobacteria; order Campylobacterales; family Sulfurimonadaceae; genus Sulfurimonas. The sequence goes on from JALSUU010000149.1 coordinate 4,094, forward strand.
GACAAATTACCTCAAAATATCAAAGATTATGAAGATCTTTTAGATACAAACCGTATCTGGTTAATGAGAATGGAAGAGGTTGGTGTAATACCAACGGATATGGCACTCTCTTGGGGTTGTACAGGTCCAATGCTTCGTGCATCAGGAGTTGCGTGGGATATTCGTAAAGAAGAACCATATGAGTTATATGATGAAGTAGAATTTAATGTACCTTTCTCAGATAAGGGAGATAACTTTGCTCGTTACCGCATCTATATGGAAGAGATGAGAGAGTCTGCAAAGATTTTGTATCAAACAATAGAGATGTACGAGAAGTGTGTTATAAACAATGAGACAGAGTTAATGGCACATGCGCCGAAATATATCTCTGCTCCAAAGCTTGATATTATGACACAAAACTACTCTTTAATGCAGCACTTTGTACTTGTTACACAAGGTATGAGACCACCGGTTGGTGAGGTATATGTAGCGACTGAGTCACCAAAGGGTGAGTTAGGGTTCTATATCAACTCTCAGGGTGGACCATACCCATACAGACTCAAACTTCGTGCGCCATCTTTTTGGCATACAGGAATTTTAACTGACCTATTACCTGGTCACTATATTCCAGATGTTGTTGCTATTATTGGTACAACTAACATAGTTTTTGGTGAGGTTGACAGATAATGAAAAGATATGATTTAAGACATCTTAAAGATGCATTTGAGCCTCGTATGAAAGAGATTCTTGGAGAGTCTCATAAAGCAAATGAAACACTAATATTTCTTTTTGAGATAGGTGATTTTACACCAATTCAGCGTAGTGCTGATGTAGTAAAAGAGTCTGGGTATGAGTTATATAACTCTTTAAAATTCAACGAAGTCGATTGGACTATCGTCGTTAAAAAAGATTAGGATTTTATTTTGAGCAAAGTCTATTTTTCTACTTGGAAGGGTGAATCTATAAACAATATAGGTAAACCTGAAGAAGAGTGGGAAGAATCAGCATATAATCTACCAGCACAATACGATGATCATCGTGAATCTAAAGCCTTTATTGGTTGGGATGGTGTAGCACTTTTTAGTGAAGATGTAGATGTAATCCGTTTAGCGATGGAGTATGCAGCACAGTATCAAGAGTATTCAGAGGCATGTGGAAGATGTGCACCTGGTCGTTGGGGTGGTCGTATTTTATATGATCAACTTGACAAGATTGCTCGTGGAGAGGGTTCTGTAGCTGATTTGGATCACTTAAAAGAGATTGGAAAAAGTATGCAAATCACATCTAAATGTGAGATTGGTAAGACTGTTCCTAACCCTATTATAGACCTTATGACTCATTTTGAAGATACATTCTTAGAGTGTATTAATGAGCAAAAAGAGTCTAAACATTATAAAGAGAGTATTGGCTATATTGCTAAAATCACATCACCTTGTTCTGATGCCTGTCCTGCAGATGTAGATATTCCCGGATACATTGAGGGTGTAAGAGATTTACGCTTTGATGACTCTTTAAAAGCAACGCGTCAAACTATGCCACTGGCACATGTGTGTGGTCGTGTTTGTCCACATCCATGTGAAGATGCTTGTCGTAGAACAAACCTTGATGAGCCTATCTCTATTATGGCACTTAAGCGTTTAGGTGCTGACTGGGAGACTGATCATAATTATGACTTTTTCCACCCTTTAGAGAAAAAAACAACTAATGGTAAAAGAGTAGCTGTAGTTGGTGCTGGTCCTGCTGGTCTTACTACTGCATACTATTTAGCCGCAGAGGGAATAGAAGTTGATGTCTATGAAGAGCTTCCTGTTCTTGGTGGTGAGGTTACCGTTGGTGTTCCTGAGTATAGAATGCCATGGGATAAGTACCAACAAGATATAGAGTGTGTTCGTGATATGGGCGTAAACTTTATCTTAAATCACAAAGTCTCTAAAGAGGATATGAGTCGTTTTGAAAATGAGTACGATGCAACGATGATTGCCTCTGGTACTCGTATCTCAAAAGCTGTTCGTTGTTCAAATGAGCGTCCTGAGATTCAAGGATATTGGGGTGCTATTGATTTTCTTGATTGGGTAAATCTTTATGAGAAGTTTGATATTAAAACGCCTGAATCAGTGCAAAAACAGCAGATGCTTCCAGCGGATTATGTTGATTTAACAGGAAAAACACTTGCCTGTGTTGGTGGTGGATTTACATCTATGGATGTTGTTCGTTGTGCTATTCGTGCTGGAGCTAAGCGCGTGGTTATGATCTATCGTCGTGATGAGAAGACTATCATCCGTAATACCACTTATGAAGAGTATCATGAAGCAGTTGAAGAGGGTGTTGAGTTTATCTTTCACTCGGCTGTAAATGAAATCATTGATGAAAACGATGTATTAAAACAACTTGTAATTGATAAATTTGAACTTGTTCCAGACCCTGATGGTGGTCGTGCACAACTTGTGAAGATTGAGGGTGCATCAGAGACTATTGATTTTGATTATTTAGTGCCTGCGGTTTCTCAAAGTGCTGATTTGGGATTTATTCCTGATGATTGGGATTTAGGGATGACCTCATGGGGTACTTTGAAGACAAATGGAAAAGATTATATGACATCTCGCAAGGGTATCTTTGCATCAGGAGATTGTGAATATGGTCCTATGACAATTGTAAATGCAGTTGGTCAAGCAAAGCGTGGTGCTTCAGTTATAAGTCGTTTCGTACAGAGTGGTGAAATCACTTTAACTGATGATGAAATTATGGAAGATCACCTAAGAAAACTGAAGGTTTACGATAAGAAAGAGAAGGTGACTGGATGGTTACCGGGAATTCCTCGTGAACATAGTTCAGTACTTGATACTGCATTTAGAAAGACAAATAATGCAGAGGTAAATCTTGGATTTACTCAAGATCAAGCGATGAGTGAGGCGGATCGTTGTATGCGTTGTTACTACATCGCTATGGTTCAGGCATAGGAGGCTAAGATGGAAAAAATGATAAATTTCAAAATCGATGGTCAAAATGTAGAAGCAAAAAAAGGCGAAACAATCTTACAGGTTGCGCGTCAAAATGATATCTACATTCCTACTATGTGTTATATCTCTAAAACTACACCTTGTGCATCATGTCGTATGTGTGTAGTTGAGGCTGAGGGTGTAGATGGTTTTGTTCTGAGTTGTAACACACCTCCAACAGAGGGCATTAACATTACAACGAACAATGCAGAGTTAGAGCAAGAGCGTGTAAATATCATGAAACTTTATGATGTAAACCATCCTTTAGAGTGTGGTGTATGCGATAAGTCGGGTGAGTGTGATCTACAAAATAAAACTTTAGAGTTTGATGTAAGTCAGCAAAATTTTACAGCGCGTGATCAATCTCGTGGCATAGAAGAGTGGGGACTTATAAATTATGATCCTGCTCTTTGTATTTTATGTGAGAAGTGTACGCATGTTTGTAATGAAGTTATCGGTGATGATGCAATAGATGTAAAATTTGGTGGGTATGGTTCAACTATCATTCCTAAAAATGCAGAGACATTAGATTGTACTTTTTGTGGTGAGTGTATTGCAGTATGTCCAGTGGGTGCTCTAATTAGCTCTGACTTTAAATACTCTGCAAATGCTTGGGAACTCAGTCGTGTTCCATCTACATGTGCACACTGTTCTGCAGGATGTTCTTTAGAGTATGAACTGAAACAATCAAGTAGAGAGACAACTGCATCATCTATCTATAGAGTGAAAAACAACTTTGAGTTTACCTCACTCTGTGGTGCTGGTCGATTTGGTTTTGACTTCGATAACAAGGCAGAAAAATCAGAAGTGGCTTTTGCAAATGCAGTTGAAGCACTTCAAAATGCTACAGCAATTCGTTTCTCATCAGTTATAACAAATGAAGAGGCACATATTTTACAACTCTTAAAAGAGAAGTTAGATATTAAACTCTTTAATGAAGATGCAAGACTTTATGGTGCATTTATGAAATCATATAGTAGTGTGAGTGGTAAGCTACATCATAGCGGTTCACTTGATGCTATTAAACAGTCCGATGCAGCTATTATTATTGGAAGTCGTGTTGCTACTGATAATCCAGGTGTTCGTTATGCACTTACAACTGCATCAAGACATAATGGTGCAAAGATAATCTATGCACACCCTATGGAAGATGCTTTAATGCAAAACAGTGTTACTCAGTTTATGAAATACGAAGCTGGTTCAGAAGAGGGTGTTATAGCGCTACTTGCAAATGAACTGCTCAAAGATGCTGATATTAGTAATGAAGAGAGAGCTTATCTTTTAGACTTAGATTTAGGCTACTTAGAAGCTGAGAGTAATGTTGGTGATGATGAACTGAAACTTATGAGTAAATCTTTTGCTAGAAGTTCTCAAAAAGTCCTTATAGTTGGAAGTGATCTTTTTGCGCATAAACGCGCTTTAAATATTGCAAAACTAGTAGCTTTGATTGAAAAATATAGTGAATTTTCTGTTGTTATGATTCCATCTGAAGTGAACAGTGCAGGTGTTTCACTTCTTTGTGATTTAGATAAAGATGAAAACTTAAGTAGCGTTGTCGCTTATGGTGATGCAAAAGGCGACTTTGTTATCTCTTCACTTGAGGGTGCAGACCTAGCAGTAGGCGCACTCAATCAACAAGAGGGAACAGTTGTAAGTATAGATAATCGTGTACTACCTATGAATGTTGCCCTCTCTTTTGATGGATACACTCTGAATGATTTAGCAAAAGAGTTAGATGTCGAAAAAGAGAATACTATTGACTATACTGAAGAGTTAAAAAGCGAAGCTGGTTTTAAAGCTATTGCCTTTGATGACTTAGAGAACTTCTTAGATAGTTATGGAAACGATGTAAGAGGCTATATTTTAGATGAAGTAGAGTGTGAAATGAATGGAGAGCTTGAAACAGTAGAAGATTTACCTGAGTTCAATGGTACTATCATCTATCACTCAAACCCAGTCTTACAGTTTAACGCCTATACAAATGCAACAAAACAGTTAGAAAAAGATAGAACTCTTAGAGGATCAGCACAGTTTAGTACTGCGGCTAGAATCTCTGATGGTGATAGAGTTCTAGTGAGTTTTGGATCACAAAAAATAGAGAGAATCTTTAAGCTAGATAGTGAGTTAAAAGGTACAGTAGCACTAAATCCTACATTTGATATAAGTGTTGATGCAAGTGAATATAAGTTTATCAAATCAAAAATAGAGAGAGTAGTAAAATGAGTAAAATAGTCATAAATATTGATGGAAAGGAGATAGAGACGCAAGAAGGCGAATTTTTATTAAATGCCGCTCGTGCGAATGATATCTTTATTCCAGCAATCTGTTACTTGACTCGATGTAGTCCAACTCTTGCTTGTCGTATTTGTCTTGTGGAAGCTGATGGGAAACAGGTGTATGCTTGTAATGCCAAAGCCAAAGCGGGAATGAATATCACAACAAGTACGGAGACAATCGAGAAAGAGAGACGCGCTATTATGGAAGTATATGATGTAAATCATCCGCTTCAATGTGGTGTGTGTGATCAATCAGGAGAGTGTGAACTTCAAAACTATACATTAGAGATAGGTGTTGATTCACAAACTTATGCAGTAAAAGATGTAGATAGAAGTGCTCACGACTGGGGTCACTTACACTACGATCCGGGTCTCTGCATCGTATGTGAGCGTTGTGTTACTGCTTGTAAAGATATGATTGGAGATAACTCTTTAAAAACTATTGCTCGTGGTGCTGATGCACTTGATGCTGAGTTTAAAGAGACAATGCCAAAAGATGCCTATGCAATGTGGAACAAACTTAACAAATCAGTTATCGGTTTAACAAACGGAACGGATGTTTTAGATTGTACATCATGTGGTGAGTGTGCTGCTGTTTGTCCCGTTGGAGCACTTGTGGATACACAGTTTATGTATAAGTCAAATGCATGGGAGTTAAAACAAGTTCCTGCAACTTGTGGACACTGTTCTGCTGGATGTCAAATCTCTTATGATGTGAAACATGCAAGTATTGAAAATCCTGAAGATAAAATCTATCGTGTTATGAATGAGTGGAACTATGTATCTCTTTGTGGTGCTGGTCGTTACGGATTTGATTATCAAAATGCTGAAGCTACAAAAGATGAGACTGCCTTTGCTAATGCTGTTGAGGCTTTCAAAAAAGCAGATACTATTAAGTTTACTTCTACTATTACAAATGAAGAAGCGCTTATTTTAGAGAAGTTAAAAGAGAAGTTTGGATATAAGCTTGTAAATGATGAAGCAAAATCTTTTCAGACATTCTTAAAAGATTACTCAGAGATTAGTGGTTCTACTCTTTACAGAAGTGATTTAAAAGAGAGCATGAACTCTAACTTTATTGTAAGTATTGGTACGGCTATAAAAACAGATAATCCAAATGCACGATACTCTTTAAACAATGCACTAACAGTAAATAAGGGTGCTGCACTCTATTTTCACCCAGTAGTAGATCCTATTATTGATGGTTTAAGTAAAAATATTGTGAGTATAAATCACAAACCTTTACAAGAGGAGAGTGCACTTTACTTCATTTTAGATCTATTTGCTGATAAAAGTAAGTTACCAACTGATATCGTTGAGTACCTTGCATCATTTCACTCTACAAAAACAGTTACTATAACAGAAACTATTAAAGAAAAAGTTATTGAAATTCTTAAAGAGACAAAACTCAATGAAGAGACAGGTGAAGAGGAAGAAGTAGAAATAGAAAAATCTAAAATGGTTTCTAAAAAAGTAAGTAAAGAGGTTGAAGTTGATGACAACAGACTTGCTACTATTTTAGGTGTCAATGATAAATTTCCTGAAACTTTAGAAAAACTACTTAAGAAAAAAGATACTTTCTCTCTGATTGTTGGACCAGATTTATACAATCATCCAAACTCTAAAAACTTAGCGCGTTTAGTTGCTTTGGTTGAGAAGTACTCTCAGTTTGAAATCGTAATGATTCCAACACTTACAAATACACTTGGTGTAGCACTTATTAATGAACTCTCAAGTGAGAGTGGTAAGTACACTATTGGTTATAATACTAAAGCTGATTTCACTTTAAGCGCACTCGGTGATGGCGACTTAGATATGCCAGCTATCAATCAACAAGAGGGGACACTTACAAGCATTAACAAGCGTGTAAATCCTACAAATGCAGCGATTGGATACGATGGATATACTCTTAATGATATCGCAAATGCTTTAGGTTTAGAAGTAGAGTATACTATTGATTATACAAAAGAGTTAGGTTCTATTGCTGGATTTACTGCTCTTGCATTTGATGATTTAGATAATTTTTATACAAATGCTGGTGAAGAAGTTCGTGGCTATCTTTTAGAGTCACAGAGCGTAGAAGTAACACCTGATGAAAGTGTAAGCAAAATTAATGAGTCACTTATCATAGAAAATGATATAATATACCTAGCTAATCCTGTAAGACAATTTACAGATTTTACAAACAAAACTACTAATCTTGATGAAGAGAGTGGAATTTACATGAGCGAAGAGAGCTTATCTAAATCTGATTTCAATGCGGGGGACACTGTTGTTGTGAAATCAGCAAATGGGGAACTAACATCAAAAATAGTAAGTGATAATAAAATTGGAGGTAACATAGTGGTGTTGCCTACTTTTGATTCAAATCTAAACTCAGAAGCTTTGGTAAATGGTTACCGTTTTGCAACAGCTTCAATACAAAAGGTGTAATATATGGATACAGCATATTTAATAGAAACGGTTATCAAAGTCGTTGTTATTCTACTAGTGTTTTCAGCATTAGCAGGTATAGGAACATATTTTGAGCGTAAGATACTTGCATTTATGCAGCGTCGTTTGGGACCGATGAATGTTGGTCCTTTTGGACTTTTACAAGTTGGTGCGGATGGTATTAAGCTATTTACTAAAGAGGATATTATTCCTTCAAATGTTGTAGCACCTATCTTTAAAATTGCACCTGTTATTACTGCAGCTACTGCTTTTATGGCAGCTGCAGCGATTCCATTTTTACCACAGTTTACAATATTTGGATATACGGTTCACCCAATCGTTTCAGATATTGATGTAGGTATATTATATATTCTTGGTGTGATGGCAGTTGGTCTTTTTGGTCCTATGCTTGGTGGTATGGCTTCTGCAAATAAATTTGCACTGCTTTCTGCTGCTCGTGCGGCGGCTGTATTTATCTCGTATGAGGTAGTTACAGGACTTGCGATTTTAGCTCCAATTATGATGGTAGGATCTCTTTCTCTTATCGATTTTAATAATTATCAGATAGAAAATGGATGGATACTCTGGACACAACCAGTTGCTTTTGTACTTTTCTGGATTGCTGCATTTGCTGAAACTGGTCGTACACCATTTCACTTGATTGCAAATGATCACGAAATTATTGATGGATTTGGTACTGAGTACTCTGGTATGAGATGGGGTCTTTTCTTCATCGGTGAGTATGCAAATATGTTCTTTATCTCATTTGTAATTCCAATTCTTTTCCTTGGTGGTTTCGGTGATGGTAGTTTCTTAGGTGCAGTAGCACTTCTTGGAAAAATGGCATTTTTCTTCTTCTTCTTTTTATGGACAAGAGCTGCATGGCCAGATGTTAGACCAGATCAACTTATGTGGTTATGTTGGAAAGTACTTATGCCAATAGCGGTGGTAAATGTTGTTATCACTGGCTTAGTGATGATGTTTTAAGGGATAATGATGGAACAGTTTAATAATAGAAATGTAGCCGAAGGTGGTTACTACTTAGTAGATATTGAAGATTATCCAACAGATGGTTGGGGTAAATTTAAGCGTGTTGTCAAGAGAACTTTTAGAGGCGAGCTTTTTGTTGGTCTTTGGGTAGTGCTTCGTGAGATGATTAGATTTGATCTTCATACAATCTCTTATCCTGAGGAGAAGATGCCAATTGGACCACGCTATCGTGCTATCCATGAGATGAAGCGTCTTTGGGAATCAGATACTGAGCGTTGTATTGGGTGTGGACTCTGTGAAAAAATTTGTATTTCTGATTGTATTCGTATGGATACAAAGATAGATGAAAATTCTCGTAAAGAGGTTTCAGAGTATACGATTAATCTTGGGCGTTGTATCTTTTGTGGGTATTGTGCTGAAGTGTGTCCAGAACTTGCTATTACACATGGTGGAGAGTATGAAAATGCTTCTGATCAGCGTGAGCATTTTGTAGATTATGAGTATATGTTAACACCGATAGATGTTATGAAACAGAATGCTCAAAAAGAGTTTGAAGGTTATGGTGCTATCACACCACATGAAGATGAGCGTGTTAAGAAAACACCTCTAGCTTATTAAGGAGATTGGATTATGTTTGAAGCGGTAGCGTTTTACTTATTTGCATTTTTAACAATTGCAATGTTTTTCATAACGGTTACGACATCTCAAGCTCTCTATGCACTGAGTGCATTAGCAGCTGGGATGATTTTTATATCAGCATTTTTCTTTATACTTGGTGCTGATTTTTTAGGTGCGGTGCAGATTATCGTATACACAGGTGCTGTAATGGCTCTCTATGCTTTTGGTATGATGTTTTTTGATACTACAAGAGAAGTAAAAGAGAAAAAGGGTAACAAGTTTATCATTGTTGGTCTTGCAACTCTTTGTGCTGTAATAATTGTTGCAATTTTTGCAGCTCCAATAGTTTCTGACAATATGTTGTCTCTCTATCCTGCTCTTGAGGGTGCTGGTAATACACAAAGTGTTGGTTTAGTCCTATTTACTAAGTATCTTATTCCATTTGAAGTTGCAGCTATTATGCTTCTTGTTGCTATGGTGGCAGGTATTGTTTTAGCAGGAAAGAAAATGGATTTATCTCTTACTCTTTTAAATGCTGAAGAGATTGAAAAAATGGATGAAGAAATTAACAAAAAGGTACTTTCATGATGGAAATTGGTTTAAATCACTATTTAATTCTATCTACGATTCTATTCGCTATTGGTTTAGTGGGTGTTATGCGCAGAAAGAATTTACTGTTACTCTTTTTCGCAACAGAGATATTACTAAACTCTGTAAATATCGCTTTTGCTGCGATTTCACACTACTATGGTGATCTTACTGGACAGATGTTTGCATTTTTTGTAATTGCAATCGCTGCATCAGAGATTGCTGTAGGACTTGGTCTTCTTATTGTTTGGTACAAACGCCATGGAAATATTGACCTTGAATCTATGACAAGTATGAGAGGATAAATTATGGAAAAATATTTATATATTGCGCTGTTTGCACCACTAGTTAGTTCTATGTTCTCAGCACTTTTTACAAACACGCCTAAGAAGCAGTTTGTTGGAATTATTGCTAGTCTTTTAATCTTCTCTGCTTTTGTTTCAAGTTCTATACTTCTAACACATATATTAGATGGTGGGGATATTGTTCATGTTGAGATGATGACATGGATGGCTACTGGTAATCTTTACATTCCATTTGGATTTGTAGTTGATCAGATTTCTGTTACTATGATGATGGTTGTTACACTTGTTTCTACTATTGTTCATATTTACTCTATTGGTTATATGGATCATGACAAAGGTTTTAACAGATTCTTTGCTTGGCTATCAGCATTCGTCTTCTCTATGATGATTCTTGTTATGAGTGATAACTTTGCAGGTCTTTTCATTGGTTGGGAAGGTGTTGGTCTTTGTTCATGGGGTCTTATCGGTTTTTGGTTCCATAAAGAGGTTGCAACTTGGGCAGCAAATGAAGCATTTATTATGAACCGTATTGCTGACCTTGGAATGTTAATTGGTATCTTCTTAGTGTATTGGAACACTGGTTCACTGCAGTATGATATCGCATTCCCTGCAATGGCGCACTTAGACAGTGCAACACTCACTTGGATGGGTATCTTCCTTTTCATTGGTGCAATGGGTAAATCAGCACAGTTCCCACTTCATACTTGGCTTGCTGATGCGATGGAAGGACCTACACCTGTTTCTGCGCTTATTCACGCAGCGACAATGGTTACAGCGGGTGTTTATTTAGTAATTCGTTCAAATGAATTATATGACTTAATCCCTCATGTAGGTCTCTTTATCGCAAGTCTTGGTGCATTTGTTGCACTCTTCGCTGCATCAATGGCACTAGTAAATCGTGATATGAAGCGTATCATTGCATACTCTACACTTTCACAACTTGGCTATATGTTTGCAGCTGCTGGGCTTGGTGCTTACTGGGTTGCACTCTTTCACCTTATGGCACACGCATTCTTTAAAGCACTGCTCTTCTTAGGTGCGGGTAATGTTATGCATGCTATGCATGATGAGCTTGATCCATTTAAAATGGGTGGACTTAAAAAGGTTATGAAGGGTACTTGGATTATGATGACTATCGCTTCTTTAGCCTTAGCAGGTATCTTTCCGTTTGCAGGTTTTTTCTCAAAAGATACAATCTTAGAAGCTGCATTCGCTGAACACCATATGGTTATTTACGGTGTCCTTCTTTTCACTGCTGGTTTAACAGCTTTCTATTCATTTAGACTTGTAGCACTTATATTCCATGGTGAAGAGCGTTACAAAATTTTTGGTATTCATCCACATGAAGCATACAAATTTATGCTTATAGCAATGAGCCCATTACTATTTTTAGCGATGATTGCAGGTATATTTCAAACTCCGTTCTTTGAAATGGTTGAAGAGATACTTGGTGCAACAGAGTATCATATCCATTCTCATGCTACGCTATTGATTATGCTTGTCGGTACACAAATGTTTGTTGGTTTAGCAATTTTATATGCGTATAAGAAATATGCATCATGGAGTTCTGTACCAGATGGTAGCTCAGTAATAGAAAACTCATTTATTTATAAATTACTTTACAATCAATACTATATTCCTTATGGTTATGAAGAGTATATTGTAAAACCATACAATGAGTTATCAGCTGCCCTTTGGGAAGTTGATAAAAAAGTTGTTGATGCAAGTGTTGATGGAATAGCAAGTATATTCTACAGCGCTGGTGAAAACACAAGAGATATGCAGAGTGGAAATTTATCTACTATGTTAAAATGGATGGTAGTGGGTACTGTTGTACTCTTATCATTAGCTGTAGTTTTTGGATTAGCAGCTAGATATTCTGGTGAGATTATGAGTATCTTATCAGGCTTAGGAGTTTAGTATATGTTAGATCATATTTTAAGTATTTTAATTTTCTTTCCAGCACTTGCGGGTGTTATGGGATTTATGATTGATAAAGGGAGTATTCGTGCATACGGTGTAGCTGTTGCATTTGTAGAATTTGCTTTATCTCTATGGTTATGGTTTGCTTTTGACTCAAATGTATCTGGTATGCAGTTTATGGAAAATATCGCTCTGATTCCATCATTTGGTATTAACTATATTCTTGGTGTTGATGGTATCTCACTTTTCATTATTATTTTAGCGGCGTTCTTTACTATGATTGGTATTGCATCGTTAACTGAAACGAAAAATGAAAAAAACATGATTATCACACTTCTTTTCCTAGAAATGACAATGATTGGTGTTTTCTCTGCTCTTGATGCAATTGTATTTTATGTATTTTGGGAGCTCTCTCTTGTGCCAATGCTTTACATCATTGGTGCATGGGGTGGACCTATGCGTATCTATGCATCTGTTAAGTTCTTCTTATATACATTTGCTGGATCTCTTGTTATGCTTGTTGGTATGCTTTTTATGGCGTACTTCTTTTATCAAGCAACAGGCACATGGTCGTTCGCAATACTCGATTGGTATAGACTTATCTTACCTGAATCGTTTCAGTTATGGTTATTTGCAGCATTTTTTGTTGGTTTTGCTATTAAGGTTCCTATGTTTCCATTTCATACTTGGTTACCATATGCACACGGTCAAGCACCAACAATTGGTTCTGTAATATTAGCAGCGATATTATTAAAAATGGGTACATACGCATTTATTCGTTTTTCACTACCACTCTTCCCAGATGCTTCAGTGTTTTTCATGTACCCAATTGCAGTTATTGCAATTATCATGATTATCTACACTGCAATGGTTGCATATGCTCAAAAAGATGTGAAGCAAGTTGTTGCGTACTCTTCAGTATCACACATGGGTGTTATCATTCTTGGTACATTCGCACTGAATGTTGAGGGTATCACAGGTTCAGTTTTCTTAATGATCGCTCACGGTGTTGTTTCAGGTGCTCTGTTCTTACTTGTTGGTGTTATTTATGATAGAAGACATACTAAACTTATGAGTGAGTTTGGTGGTTTAGCACATGTTATGCCTAGATATGCAACTATCTTTGGAATTATGTTAATGGCTTCCGTTGGTATGCCTTTAACTATCAACTTTGTTGGTGAGTTCTTAAGTCTACTTGGATTTTATGAGCAGTCACACATTTTAACTCTTTTAGCGGGTATTGCTATTGTAGTTGGTGCAATCTATATGCTTACTGCTTACAAAAAAATGTTTTTTGGTGAAGTTACAAAAGATGAAAATAGAAATTTACCAGATGTAAATAAACGCGAATTAATTGCGCTTATTCCATTAGCTATCATTACTATTTGGTTAGGTGTTTATCCAAAACCAGTATTAGAACCAATTAATAATTCTGTTGAAGCAGTTGTGCAGTTAATGCATAACAAATCAACAACAGAAGAAGCTAAAAGTAGAATACCAAATGTATCTGGTGTTGTAATTAGCAAAACTTCAACTAGGGAGGCACACTAATGTTAAGTCCTATAAATGTTTCTTTAGAATCTTTAAACCTAATAACTTTAGCTCCAATGCTAATACCGGTTGTGGGTGCATTACTTATTTTAGTTATCGATATTATTAAGGGTGGTCTTGATAAATCACTTTATGTTGTTCTGAGCATTCTATTTTTAGCACTTGATTTTAGTGCTCTTTTAGATTCTGCAGGTATTTTCTCTAAAGATGGCATTATGCTTGGTGTCTTTGATGTGATGCTGGTTGATGGTATAGCAATTTTAGCACAGTTTATTATTGTAGCTACATCTATACTTTTTATTCCATTGGCACTGACTAACAAGCGTTTTCATGAGTTCTCTTACCCAGAGTTCTTTGCACTCTTTTTGTTTATGATTAGTGGATTCCAGTTTATGGTTGCATCTGATAACCTTATTCTTATCTTTGTTGGACTTGAGACTGCATCATTAGCACTCTATACACTTATCGCTATGCACAACCGTGATAAATCATTTGAAGCGGCTATTAAGTACTTTACAATGGGTGCTTTAGCAGCTGGTTTTTACTCTTTTGGTGCGATGGTATTTTATGCACTTACAGGAAGTATAGAGATTAATCAAATTGCTACAGTACTCGCTGCAAATGGGTATGCTGATATTGGATATGTTCTTGTTGGTGTAGTATTTATGTTAGCATCATTTGGATTTAAACTTTCAGTTGTTCCTTTTCATACTTGGACACCAGATGTGTATGAGGGAAGTTCTGCTGCAATGGCTGGTTATATGTCAATCGTTCCAAAAATTGCTGCCTTTGTAGTAGCAATGAGAATTTTTGAATTTCTTATTCATAGTGGTATAGCTTGGTTAGAAGTAGTTCTTTGGGTACTTGTTGTTGTTACTATGACCGCTGCAAATGTATGGGCTTTAGTACAAACAGATGTAAAGCGTATGCTTGCATATAGTTCTGTTTCTCATGCTGGTTTTGTAATGGCAGCTATCTTAATTGGTAGTACTCAGTCAAACTCTGCAATGTTCCTTTATTGGATTTTATTTAGTTTCACAAACCTTGGTGCTTTTTCTATGCTGTGGATTTCTCGTCAAAAAGAGCTTCCAGGATATCAAAAAACTGACCATAGTTTTGAGAAGTTCTCAGGTATGATTATTACATCACCAATGGCCGCGATTATTATGGCTATCTTTATGTTAAGTCTTGCGGGTATTCCTCCTTTTGCACTCTTTTGGGGTAAGATTTATATGATTAGTTCTGCGGTTACTGGTGGTTATACTGTTCTTGCTCTTATTATGGCGCTTAACTCTGCAATTGCTGGATACTACTACATTAAACTTATTGTTTATATGTTTATGAAAGATCCAATTGTTAGTAATGTAGACAACAATGGTAAGCTCTATGTAGCCAATGCTACCTTAGCACTCAAATCAATTATTGGTTTTGCTATTATAGGAACTATTTTTGCTTTTCTAGCAGTAGATCCACTTTTAGAGTTTATTACAGCTTTTGTATACAATAGTGGATATTAATAGTTAAAAACTTTTCACAAAGGGAGAAGAGATTTGTTTAAGTGGATACTCTTAGCTCTCCTTTGTATCAACTCTTTTGCGCTTGAAGTTAGTATTAACATCGCAAAAGAGAACTTCACCCGATACTCCACCCTCAATATTACTCATGAAAATAGTTTTGTGTGTCAAGAGATAAAGGATGATTTTGAAAATGTTACAGAAGTAATATGTGCATTTTCAAAAAGACCCTCTTCTGATATCAAAGAGTTACAAAATGATTTTTTTAAGGTTATTACATTCATCAGAAATGATACTTTTTTTATCTCAATAAAACCTTTTTATAAAATCAAACTTATAGCAAATATATTTGATTTGAGTGAAGATGATGAGATATATACAGCAGATGTAGATCTTTCAAAATCTTGGACAATCTTAGGGTATAAAAATAAATTGCCTTTAATAGAGCAACGAAAAAAGCCTGATAATAGTATAAATTTTCCATTTTTTTTAGCAAAAGATAAACTCCCTTTTGTTGGAAGCTTAGATATTAAAGGAAATCCTGTTTTTCTTCAAGAAGTTGGCGATGTAACTGATTATCTTAGAGTAAAAAAACTTTATAAAGCCAAACAGTATGAAAATTGTATGGATGTAATTAATACTATTTTAGATGAGTATCCAAATACGCTTTTTAAAGCAGAACTCCTCTACTATAAAATCAAAATCTATGCAGGTATGCAAGATTATGATAATGTTGTAGATAATGCAAAAATATATCTGCAAGAGTATTCCGCAAATGAGAATATAGCAGAGGTACTCTCTTTAATTGCTCAAGCCTACTCTAAAATTGGGATGAGTAGTGATGCAAAGTACTTCTTTGATAGACTTTTTAGTGAACATAGAGAGTCCGTATTTAGTGAGTGGGGACATCTTTATCAGGCTGAAATGTTAGAAGAAAATGCTGCTACATCTAAAGCTGTTGCTATATATAAACAGGTACTGTATTCGACACAAAATATAAATGTAGCGGTTAGCGCTGCCTTTAATCTAGCAAAGCTAAAACTAGATACTTCCCCTAAAGAGGCAGGAAAATATATTGACAAAATAATAAGTGCAAAACCATCTTACTTTAAAGAGCAATATAAAACTTCTAAGGAGATGATGGAAGCATTTATTGATAATAATCAATTTTTATCTGCTGCAAAAATTGCGGGGGCACTACTTGATGCAATAAATCCGACTTATGATGATTATGAGCTATTGTTAAGTGAAAAAGCGCTTTGGTTAGCACAGACACAAGAGAAAAAAGAAGCACTTAGTGCTTTAAATAAATATATTAAGCAGTTTCCCGATGGAGATTATATAGATAAAGTGCAAGTTGCAAAAGATAAGCTTTTCTTTGATACAAATGATGCCAATAGTAGCGTGAAACTTGCAGAGTATGATAAGCTAATAGAAGAGTATAGTAATGATACTATTGGCGCTCGTGCAAAGTATGAAAAGGCAAAACTACTCTTAAGCGTTAAGAAGTACAAAGAAGTTCTCGATATGAAAGAGGATATTATTCATTTAGATATGGATATATTTAAAGATAAAGAGAATCTCATAGTTGATGCAGCCACAGGTGAGATGCAAGAGGCACTCAAAAGTCATGAGTGTGCGCGTGTGTTAAAAGTTTCTCATGAGTACAATATTACACTCTCTGATGATTGGGATGATGGTATTTACACTTGTGCTATGAAGGGTGGAGATTATCAACTGAGTAAAAAGATAGCCGAGAAAAATTTTAAGAGTAAAAATTTGGAGTTTAGAAAAAAATGGCTCTACCGATACATAAAAGTTGATTTTGCTACTGGAAACTATAGTGATGTACTGAGTGCTAGTAAGGATCTTATTACGCTTATAAAAGAGGATAAAGAGAGAGAGTATAATGGTATTTATAGATACCTATTTGATACCTATGATAGACTTGAGATGAAAGATAAGATGCTTGAGGCGATTGTAGAGATAGAAAAAGTATTTGGATTAAGTTATAAAGATATAGAACGCTATGTTTCAGTTATGAGTATTGGGAGTGAAAGAAATGATGATAACATAGTAATAAACTATGGGTCAAAGGTTGAAAAAATACAGAAGCGTTCAAACTCTTATGCCCAGAGTCCCTATGTTGAGTTTACACTCTATCAAGCCTATATGAATAAAGAGGAGTATGCAAAAGCATTAGAGACGATAGAGATACTTGAAAAGGTAGAACTCAATAAGAAAGACCGATCACGACAAAAATATCTACTTGGAACTGTGTTAAATAAGTTATGGAGAAATGATGCTGCCGATAAAGCCTTTGATGCAGCTATAGAAGCTGATAAAGACTCATCTTGGGCAAAACTAGCACAGAGTGCTAAAGAGCTTTAAAAGGCTCTAAAAGCTGCTTAAAGACCTAAACAGTCTGAGATAGAGTAAAGACCTGTCTCTTTATCTGCAAGCCAACTTGCCGCTCTTATAGCACCCTTAGAGAAAGTAGATCTTGAAGTAGCTGTATGGTTAAGTTCTATAAACTCTCCATCATTGTAAAAACCTACAGTATGACGACCGACAATGTCACCACCGCGCAGTGCCATTACAGCGATTTCATCTTTTGTACGCTCTCCAATATTTCCATCTCTTCCACTTACTCTTACTTTATCGAGTGCAACACCACGACCACGAGCCGCATGTTCTCCAAGTGTGAGAGCTGTTCCACTAGGTGCATCTTTTTTATGTTTATGATGCATTTCAACTATCTCTATATCAAAATCTTTGAGTGCTGCTGCAGCTTGTTCTACAAGATTATTGAGGAGGGCCACTCCAAGACTCATATTTGTAGCATACAAAACTGGCATCTTTTGACTTGCATCTTTAAGAAGGTTAAGCTGATGTACATTTAATCCTGTTGTACCAATTACTAATGGTTTAGGAGTAGCTATAGCAGCCTCTAAAAGCATCTCACAGGCATCAGGAAGAGAAAAATCTATAACAACATCGCAAGCAGTTAAAAATGATTTCATATCTGTAGTAATTAAAACAGAAGGGTCAATAGAAAAGTCTAACTCTTTTCTTACATAAACACTACTTACACTCATGTCAGGAGTCTCTTTGAGGTTTTCAAGAAGGAGTTTCCCAACGCGTCCACTTGCACCAAATACACCTACTTTTATCATTATAAAGCCTTTTTTAAAATGATACCAAATTAATAGAGAATATATGTTTACTTAGAGTAGTTTTTTAATAATCTCTTTCATAACTTTGATACTGACTTTAGGATTGTGTTGTAAAAAGTGCTTAAAATCTTTTTTCGTGATAGTAAGTGCTGTTGTTGGTATAGTAACTTTTACAGAGGCAGTCCGCGTAGTATCACCAAGAATAGCGATTTCCCCAAAATACTCTCTGTGTCCAACTTTTGCAACCTCTTTACCATCAATCTCAACAACGGCAGCCCC
The DNA here is from genome assembly GCA_027071075.1 of Sulfurimonas sp. Taxonomy (GTDB): domain Bacteria; phylum Campylobacterota; class Campylobacteria; order Campylobacterales; family Sulfurimonadaceae; genus Sulfurimonas. The sequence goes on from JALSUU010000149.1 coordinate 22,722, forward strand.
TTTAATAAGGACATAGAGTGTTTTTCCAATATCACCTTGTTTGATGATATAAGTGTCACTTTTGAAGTGCACGACCTTAGTACACCGCCCAAGAAGATGAAGGTCGTTAAATTTAAGATTATTAAAAAGAGGGATGCTATTAAGATACATCATTCGTTCATAAGTAGTAATTCTTTGTGTTTTATACTTGAGTTTATAGAGGAGACTTTGAATCTCAATATCGTTGGTGTTACAAAATCGCTCTAAAATCTCCTCTGTTAAATACTCTTTCGTATCAAATTTTGTATTTAAAAGGGCTGCTACTGAAATTTGTATGGACTCATGGTAAAGAAGTGTTTTAATAATCTCTTTATTATCCTCAGGAGAGAGTCTGCTCTCATCTGCAAAAAAGTCTTTATGTACTTCAAGCATTTTACTTGAGATAGTTTCATGCATAAATGAAAGGGTATGCTCATTCATAACAAACGATGCATCTATCTCTTTACCTTTTGCCATATTGAGTAATACTTTGAGGGTTTTTTTATTATCTTTATAGATTGTAAAAAGTATGGAAAAGAGATTTTTTGAAGTAAATTTAAACTCATTTTTGATGCTATATTTTAAGAAGTTTATCTCCCGTGTACCATCTAAACCAATGGAGTTACGCAGTTTTATAAGTTTATGAATATGCTCAAGAAGATTAAGAATATCTCCTGTGATTTTTTCATTTGTGTTAAGTATCTTATCCATAATCTCTTTATGGACATCATCGGAGATACAGAACTGTTTTTGTAAAGACTTAAGATAACCCGCATCAATCTCTCTATGCTCATCAAGAGCACTCTCTATGACCTCTTTATAACTATTTTGCTGGTATCTTTTTTCGGCTGATTTATCTATAGAATCATCAAAAAGATGCTGATTATTGAGTTTTATTAACTGCATTACACTGTTATGATCTCTGTTTGAGATACCTATTTGATCTCGTAATTTATCAAGAACTTTCATACTTCCTTCATTTAAGATACCATCTTGCATTAAGTCAATGATGCTATTTTTATAGGCTTTAAGTCTCTCCTTTTGGCTTTTGTTTTCATTGATATATGTGTAATAAATCTCTTTTAAGTTTGAAGGGATAACTTTTGTTGATTTCCACCTTTTTATCAGTTTGAGGGCGAAACGCTCTTGGATAAAATAGGCTTCTTCTCTAAATATTTCTTTATAAAAAAGAATTGAAGATATTGAAACAACTGCAAAATAAAAAACAGCATAGGCTATAGGGTAATGGTGATATGCTGGAGCACCTGCAAAGATATAAAAAATATTAAAGGCTACAAAAGACGCAAATGTTTTTACTCTATGAGCATTTGTTTCCTGATTTACATTTTTGAAAAACTGCTTTTTCCATAAATATTTTTCAAGAGATTGAAATAAAAAATAACTTAAGTATGAAAAAAATGCAAGTGTGAAGGGTACAGCAATAATAGTGGGTATATAGGGAGCAAAAAAGAATCCGTTTGAAAAAGGTGTAATCTTATCTTGTGTCCAAGTCCCTTCAAAATAGTAAGTAAAACTGCCTGATTGGAGATAAAAGTAGAGATAAAATCCGAGTACCATTCCTGCAAAAGAGTAAAATACAAAAGTTTTTTGATTGAGATTTCCCTCTTTCCAATAATTACTCTCTAAATCAATATCGGGGCAATTTTTTTTACAAGCTGTACATGTACTGCATGCTGAGTTGAGTATATAGTTCTTTGCATTTGAAATCGTGTATATCTTTTCAACTGTGCCCACTGGACACAAAAAGTTGCACCAGCTCTTTCCAGTAAAAAAAAGATTTGTAAAAAAAGCTGCTAGAATGACTACTATAAAAAAATAGGCTAGAAGCTGGTTATCTTCATTTAAAATAATAAGTCTTAAAGTGAGTGCTATAAAAAGAAAGGCGTACTGAAAATACCAAAAGTTCTCTTCAAACCATGCAGGTACTTTTCTCTTTTTTATAAAATTCATACTTTGCGATATTTTGGAGATAAAGGCAAGGGGACATACATCTCTCCATCGTGAAAATCCTATAATTAGTAGACCAATCGGCATGAGGGGAATAAGTATAGTCCAAACAAGAGTAGTGCCATCATGAGAAATAAAGAGTATGGGGACTAAAGCGACAAAAATCGCTAAAGTCAGAGCTAAAAGAGAGTGTGTAAAGAGTTTGTTCATAAAATCTCTAAAAGTTATTTTTCCATTGGAGTATCATCTAAGTTACCCCATTGTTTCATTGAAGCATCGTAGATTTTGACATCTTTATAGCCTAGGTGTTGCGTTAAGATGTACCAGTTCATAGAAGCTTCTAATCCACCTGTACAGTAAGCAATCACCTCTTTTTTAGGATTGAGTTTGTTTTTTCCTAAGAAAATCGCATTTATATCTTTGTCAGATTTGAGTGTATCGTCAAGATTAAATTTATCTCTCCAATAACTACTACTAGCCCCTTTAATATGCCCTAGTCTTTTAACACCCTTAGACTTTTTTTCCCCAGTGAAGTAAACTTTTGGTCTTGCTTCTATCATAGGAACTTTGTTAATTCGTGCTTGAACATACTCTTTATCTACCAAGATGTTTGGATTAAATTTTGCTGTAAAGTTTCCTTTTTTATATTTTGGCATAGCTGTTGAAAATGCTGATTTTTCATCTTCAAACTCATAAGACCAGTCACCATAACCACCCTCTAAAAGAGATACATTATGAAAGCCATTAGCAATAAGGGCTAAAGCAATATAACTAGACTTTAAAAGCTCTTTATTTTTGTTGTGCCCATAAATAATGACTTGTGAGTCATTATTTATTCCAAGGTTTCTTGCTGTTTCTTGAATCTTTTTTGAAGAGTTCATTAAAAGGTATGTTTTATCTACCCAGTGTCTAAAGAGAGAGATATCAGCTTGTCGAGCTGTAGGGATATGCCCTTTTTTAAAGGTTTTAAGGTCTGTAGTATCTAAAAGAACAAGATTTTTATTGTGAAGATTCTTTTGTAGGTATTCAGAGTTTACAAATGCATCAGTAGCAAAGAGGTAGAGGGAAGTTAGTAGTAGAGAGAGTAGCAGTTTCATAAAGTAATCCTTTAAGTTAAAATATATTAAGTATTTTAACCAAAAAAGGATACATTTATGCTACATTCAAGTATAAATTTTACTCATACTTGAAATGTTTGTTAATTCAGTAGTTCATCTACATAAGAGATTGCTTGAAGTGCAGCAACTGCACCATCTCCAGCAGCACTTACAACTTGCTTTGGAGCAGCTATACGCATATCTCCAGTTGCAAAAAGACCAGGAACTGAAGTTTTCATACTGATATCTACGATGACCTGTCCCTGCTCATTCATATCACAAAGAAAAGTTCCATCTTCTTGGATAAGCGTTTGATTGTTTACATCATTTCCTACAAAAGTAAAAACACCAGGCACTTCGATATTACGAGTTTCGCCCTCTTTGTTTTTTACTCTTAGTCCTGTTACACCCATGTTGTCGCCATAGACTTCATCTGGAACTGAATTAAGTACGAGTTCTATATTTTCACTGTTTTTGAGTCTCTCTACTGTGTTAGGAGCAGAACGGAAAGTGTCACGACGATGCACAAGGTAAACTTTTTTACAAATCTTTGAAAGATAGAGTGCTTCTTCAAGGGCAGTATCCCCACCACCGATAACTGCAACATCCTTTCCTTTATAGAAAAAACCATCACATGTTGCACAAGTACTTACACCTTTACCAAAGAACTCCTCTTCTCCAGAAAATCCAGCACGGCGAGGCGATGAACCAGTTCCAATGATAACACTATGTGCATCGCTAGTTGTTCCATCTTCTTTATGAATAGTAAAAACATCACCACTTTTACTTACACGAGTAACATTTACCATCTCATGCACCAACCCAAACTTAGAACACTGTGCAGGCCATGGCATCATCAAGTCCATTCCTGTAATCTCGCCTACTACACCAGGGTAGTTTTCAATCTCTGATGAGTTGGTAATCTGCCCGCCAGGCATACCTTTTTCAAACATAACTACATTTTCTAAACCACCACGCGTAGTATAGAGTCCTGCTGTAAGACCAGCAGGTCCTCCACCAACAATTGCACAATCTAAAATTGACATATATTTTCCTTATAAGTTATTAATCTGTTGTGATAATTCTTTTAAATTATCGAGTTTCCTAATCATACTATCTTGTTTATAAAGAGAATCTTTTTGTCTCTTTATAAAAAAAATAGAGGGGGAGTCATAAATATTAAATCTTTGAATAAAAGCTAAAGAGTTTTTGGTGCCACTGCGTAAAAATGTAGTTGTTTCAGTATTTTCTCTTGCTTTGTTATAGTAATCTATAGCTAAAATAGGGAGATGTAAATCAATTTTTGCAAGCAGATCCATAGTTCCTTTTTCTCTTGATGAGTAGAAAACTACTATATATTTATCGGCTTTTGGGGTGAAAACATCACTTTTTTCATAAAAAGTCCACTCTTTGAAGTTGATAAATTTGTATTCTGAAAATTTGTAGTTAAAGTAAGCAAAGGAGATAGCGATCATCGCTGCTCCAAAAAAAGAGGCTAAAAGAGTTGATAAGGAAAAAAGGGATTTTCCTTTTCTTTTAGCCATAAGTAAATCCTTAGGAGATTACCCTAAAAGAGCGTTAATTTTGTCAGCTAAAGCTTGTTTGCTTTGCGCACCAACAACTTGGTCTACCATCTCACCATCTTTGAAGAACATGATAGTTGGAATTGAACGAATACCAAACTCAACAGCAATATCTTGCTCTTCATCAGTATTTACTTTACAGATTTTCGCTTTACCATCGAAATCTTCTGCTAACTCTTCAATAACAGGAGCGATCATACGACAAGGTCCACACCATGGAGCCCAAAAGTCTACTAAAGATACACCCTCTGAAAGAGTCTCTTTGAAATCTGCACCAGTTAATTCTATATATTTACCCATTCGTAAATCCTTTTGTTTTAATTTATGTGAAGTATTATACAACTAAATTGTTAATCATATCTTTACTTTTAATAACTTTATAATAATTATAAAAAATATAAGTGAAGCTGTAGC
>JALSUU010000150.1 GCA_027071075.1 Sulfurimonas sp.
TAACTAGTTACCAGTAACAACAGTTTGTCTAGTTGAGATAAATGATAAGATATTAGTCTCTTTATAATCTACAGTAGAGATAGTTTTAATCTTACCGTTTTTAGCAGCATTTTTGATACTACAGTCACCAGTTGCAATAAAACCTAAAAGGTTTTTACATGTACCAGACACACCAGTTTTTAAACCTTTTGCATTTGTTGCCATTCCTGCACTTGAAGCATTAGAATACACAAGAGCCTTATTTGGTTGTATTGCACATCCACTGAAAAGTGCTGCTGCACTTAATACTACGATTGAAGCTAATTTCATTTTCATTTGTTTTCCTTATATTGTTTTTAAACAGTTAAATGATATATAAATCAATATTAAAGAGAGCTGAATTATTAGAATTTTTGAACTAATAGAAAATAAAAATACACAATTTTAAGATTTTGTGATATGATACATTTACAAAGAAATAAATTATAGGTTATTTATGCAATTTACTCCTGTTATTAAAGAGTCAGTATCAATTTTTAAAACACTTCAAGAATTTTCAAAAGTGAGAGATATTGATGTGAAGTTATTAGATTTTGAACTTGTTTCGTATAAAACATATATGAAAAAAGAGGAGTTTGGTGAGTATGAAAAAATAGATGATTTTGCTTCCATAACACAAGAAGAGTGTTTAAATCCTACAGTAGAATTTGCACAAGAGTATACTATCAAAATTATTCCCTTCAACGCAGAAAAAAGCAGTGCTCCTTTTAAACTCTCCTTATCGGCTAATAAATTAAAAACTCGTATTTCTGTGACTATTTCTAAGGGAAGTGTTTTTCAAAAAGATCAAAATCTTCTTAAAAATTTAAAGTCTATTATATGGTATAAAAAATTACGCTCAAATATATTTATAGGATTGTTTGAAAAGAGCTTAAATTTACAGCTTAAAAAGCTACTAAAAGTTTTACCTATAGGAAAAAAGCTTTCTAAAGATGTAAAGTTTAGTGTAGGGGTTGGAGTAGATCCCGTTGCTCCTCTTGATGCGAAAGTTGAAAAAGTGTATGAAGAGAAAAATAAAAATAAAAGCCTCATAGAGGGTGTAGATAAAGATGAACTCGTTTTGAAGTTTCACAAAGCCCAAAAAGGTGAGAATGGACGCTCTTGCAGTGGACGCTTTATAAAAGTACGAGAGCCTAGAAACTCAAAACTGAAACCAAAAATAGATGAGACTATTTATATCAAAGAGTCTGAAATGATGATAGAGTACTTTGCAAATAAAAATGGTTTTGTTCTTTTTCAAAATGGCAATTTAAGTATATCTCAAACACTTAGCATCTCAGGTGCTGATTTTAAATCTACTGGTAATATTGATGCTGGAGATAGAGATAAAGATATCTCTGTTCACATTAAACATCAAAAATCGCAAAGTGATGATGCTATTGGTAGTGGTGTGAGTATAGATGTTAAAAATCTTGATGTAGATGGTTCTATAGGTTCAAATGTAAATATAACTACGAATGAATTAAATGTAGATGCACAGACACATAAAAACTCAAAGATAGAGGTACAAAACAATGCAAATATTCAACTGCATCGTGGAGATTTAAAGGCAGCAAATGCTGAGATAAATATCTTAGAAACAGGAAAGGTTACTGCAACTGAGTCGATACATATTAAAAAAATGTTAGGGGGTGAGGCTATCGCTCCTATTGTAAGAGTTGATGAATTACTTTCCAATAGTACAATTATTGCATCAGAACTCATAGAAATTAAAACACTTCATGGAGAAAACTGTAGTCTTATAATCGATCCTCTTTCCATTGAAAGTTACCATGAAAAACTTGACTTAGTACGAAAAAAATTACAACACAAAGAAGAAGAAATTGAAAGATTTAAAGAGAGTCTTGCATTTGATCTTCAAAGTCACTCTGAGTTACTTCCTAGAATCCAAACATTTCAAATGAGAGTTCAAAAAGCCATAAAGGCTAAAAAAGCACCAATGAAGCAAGATGTGTTACGAGTAAAAACATATAAAAAAGCAGCAGCGAAACTTCAAGAAAGAAGTGAAGAGTTGAAGATAAAAGAGGGTGAACTACAAGAGATTAAAGAGGAACTTCTTCAGTTAGAAGAGTATGATCTTCATGCTAAAGTTATACTGCATACTAGATATAATGGGCAAACAAAGGTAATTTTTGTAGATGTAAAAACGGAAGAAAAATTGATGAAAATACCAGAAGGTGTAGTAAAGACTATTTCACTGAGTTTAAATAAAGAGAATGAAAGAACTCTAGTGTTTGAGAATAATTAAGAGCTAAGTAGCTCTTAATTATTCTGTTACTTCAACTACAACAGCAGTTGATTCCCAGATACCGT
>JALSUU010000151.1 GCA_027071075.1 Sulfurimonas sp.
AGTATCTGGAGTATGAAAAATACACCTCTCGATGCACTCCCTGACCTCTCACCACCGCAAGTGATAGTGCAGATAAAATGGAATGGGCAGTCTCCTCAAACTGTAGAAGAGCAAGGGACATATCCTCTGGTGGCACAGTTTTTAGCTATCGCAAATATAGATACTGTTCGAGGATACTCTACTTATGAGACAGGACTTATCTACATCATCTTTAAAGAGGACACCGACCTTTACTGGGCAAGAAGTCGTGTACTAGAGCAACTCGCATCCGTGCAATCTTCTCTCCCATCAAATATGTCCGTTACACTCGGTCCTGACGCAAGTGGTGTGGGGTGGGTCTATGAGTATGCGCTCAGCTCAAAAACAAAAAACTTAGCAGAGCTTCGAACTATCCAAGACTACTACTACAAGTATGCTCTTATGGGTGTTGATGGGGTGAGTGAGGTTGCATCAGTAGGTGGTTTTGTGCCAACTTACCAAGTAACTGTAAACAATGACAACCTTGTAAAGTATAACCTCAGCATTCAAGATATTCAAAAAGTGCTTAAAAATAACAATAACGATACCGGTGGTAGGATAGTCATTGAGAATGGATTTGAGTGGATAGTCCAAGCCAAAGGGTATGTCAAAAATTTAGATGATATCCGTAAGCTTGTTATTACTACAAAAGGGGGTGTTCCACTTACCATAGGTGACATAGCAAGAGTAGAACTTACTCCTGCACCTCGTCGTGGTATGGCTGACTTAAATGGTGAGGGTGAAGTTGTTGGAGGGATTGTTCTTGTCCGTTATGGAGAGGATGTTTACTCTGCCATTGAACGCATCAAAGAGAAGATGGACTCTTTAAAAGTTGAGGGTGTAGATGTTACGACTGTGTATGATCGCTCTGGGCTTATAGATGGAGCAGTTGAGACACTCAAAGGGACACTTATCGAGGAGAGTATTATTGTCATCATCGTGATTGGACTCTTTTTACTTCACTTGCGCTCATCACTCATCGTGCTCATAGTGCTACCACTCACAGTTGGTGCTACCTTTGCACTGATGAAACTCTTTGGAATTGGCTCAAACATCATGAGTCTTGGAGGTATCGCCATTGCCATCGGTGCTATGGTTGATGCATCGATTGTGATGATAGAAAATGCCCATAAGATGCTGCATAAATTTGAAAACAAATATAAAAGAGTACCGACAAATGAGGAGCGTATAGAGGTTATCTTAAAATCTTCTCAGCTTGTTGGGCGTCCTATATTCTTTGCACTTGCTCTCATCGTTGTCTCTTTTTTACCTATCTTTGCACTGAGTGGGCAAGAGGGACTACTCTTTACACCCCTCGCTTTTACAAAGACCTTTGCTATGACTGCTGGGGCGATTTTAAGCATCACGCTTGTTCCTGTGCTTATGATATTTTTTGTAAAGGGAAAAATTATTCCTGAAAATAAAAATCCTCTCAATAGGTTTTTTATCTGGCTCTATCATCCTATCATTGTCTATGGTTTAAAACTAAAGTACCTTGTAATTGTAGCTGTTGTTGCATCACTTGGATATATGTTCCCTCTCTTTAACTCTTTGAAGTGGGAGTTTATGCCTATGCTTAATGAGCAAACTTTTATGTATATGCCAGTAACGCCTTATGGTATTTCTGTTTCTCAGGCAAAGGCACTCACGCAAAAAACAGATGCTATTATAAAGTCATTTCCAGAAGTTGAGATGGTTTTTGGAAAAGCTGGTCGTGCCGGAACAGCTACGGACCCTGCACCACTCGGTATGCTTGAGACTATCATCACCCTCAAACCAAAAAGTGAGTGGCCAGCAGGTGTTACTTATGACTCTCTGCGTCAAGAGATGGAAGATGCACTCCAAGTTCCCGGACTTACAAACTCATGGACTTACCCTATTCGTGGGCGTATAGATATGCTTCTAAGTGGTATCCGTACACCTATCGGGATAAAACTCTATGGACAAGATGCAAAAGGGCTACAGAAGTATGGAAAAATCATCGAAGAGAAACTCAGAGCCTATGATAAAACACTCTCAGTCTTTGCCGATCAAGCAAGTACGGGTTACTTTATCTATCTTGACTTAGATGAAGCGAAGATGCAACGCTATGGCATGGATAAAAAAACACTGCTTGAGTACACCTCAATAGCAATCGGAGGGCTCAAAGTCTCTACTATGTACAAAGGTTTAGAGCGTTACCCTATTGCCCTGCGTTTAGAAGGTGATGAGAGAAGAAGTCTTGACTCTATCAAAAACATTCAGATTAAAACAAAACTAGGCTTTGTACCACTCAGTACTTTTGCAAATGTTTACTACAAACAGAGTGCTTCCGTTATCAAAAGTGAGA
>JALSUU010000152.1 GCA_027071075.1 Sulfurimonas sp.
AGAGAAGCTTTGACTATGATATCTTCTCCAAAGACATTTATCCACTCTGCTCCATTGACTATCTCACGACCGAGTGTTCCCTCTGCTTGGTATCCAACAAAGATAAGCACATTTTTACTCTGCCAGATTCTATGTTTAAAGTGATGCACTATTCTGCCACCATTACACATTCCACTTCCAGCGATAATAATTGCACGATTTTTTGTCTCATTTATCCCTTTTGAGGCCTCTGGTGTTTCAGTATAAAAGAGCGAGTCAAAGTTAAACACTGTGTCATCCTCTTTTATGTTTTTTTGACATTTTTTTGAGAGTTCATCAGGATAATTTCTATAGACCTCTGTTGCTTTTGTAGCCATAGGAGAATCTAAAAAGACCTTACATTTTGGAAGTTCTCCACTATGATACATCTCTCGAAGGATGCAAAGAAGCTCTTGTGTTCGCTCTACTGCAAAAGAGGGAATCAAAACATTTCCATCAGCATTGAGTGTTTCTATAATCGTTTTTTTAAACTCTTCAACGGTGAGTTCTATACTTTGATGTTCTCTATTTGCATAGGTTGTTTCGACATAGAGAGTTTGGGCTTTCGTGCACTCTGCTAACTTTGGAAGTATCAGTTTATTGTCATTTCCTATATCTCCAGAGAAAACAATAGTATGGGAAGTCCCATCCTCCATGTACGCTATCTCAATAAAAGCAGAACCTAAAATATGCCCTGCATTACGATACCTATAACTCACACCTTCGCACAAATCATAGTACTTATCATACTCAGGATTTACCCACTCTATCACTTCAAAAGTCTTCTCCACATCGAGTGCATCATACATAGGTTTTGTAAGTTTAGACTCTTTTCCTTTTCGCAAGACTTTTCTATACCGCGTTTGAAAATCCTCAGACATTATCTTCGCACTATCGTGTAAAATAATCTCAGCCAAATCCATAGTAGCACTTGTTGCATAGATTTTACCACTAAAGCCCTCTTTCACAAGTCGAGGAACACGACCAATATGATCAAGATGCCCATGTGTAACAAAAAGATAATCAATATCTTTAGGATTAAAGCCAAAAGCCTTTTTATTCATCTCCTCTTCTAGCCCTTGAAACATACCACAATCAATCATAATTTTTTTGTCATCAACTTCTAAGACATGACAAGAACCTGTCACTTCTCCTGTCGCTCCATACGATTTTACACTTGCCATAAAACTATCCTTACATTTAATTAAAGCTATTATATACTTTTTAACATTTATTTACTCTCAGCGGAGTATAATTAGTGACAAATGAGGAGTTTATGATGAGATATACTAAATGGTTTAAAGAAATCACTATAGAAGATGTAGAAGAAGTTGGTGGAAAAAATGCTTCCCTTGGTGAGATGTATCAAAACCTTACAAGTGAGAATGTACTAGTTCCAAATGGCTTTGCTATCACTTCTACTGCATATCGTTATATTTTAGATGAAAATGATGCATGGACTTCTCTGCATCAAGAACTCGATACTCTCAAGATAGATGATGTAAATGCCTTACAAAAAGCAGGAAAAGCCTGTAGAGAGATAGTGCAAAACTGCACCATTCCAGAAGATTTACAAAAAGCTATTTTATCTGCATTTAAAAAGCTTAAAGAGGAGTATGGTGAGACTCTCTCTGTAGCCGTTCGCTCCTCTGCCACTGCGGAGGACTCACCAGAAGCATCTTTTGCAGGACAAAACGATACATACTTACATATATCTACAGATGAAGAACTTCTTGATGCATACAAACGCTGTCTCGCCTCAAACTTCACAGACCGCTCTATCCACTACAAATATGACAATGGCTTTGATTATCTCAAAGTCTATCTCTCCGTTGTAGTGATGAAGATGGTGCGAAGTGACATCGCTTCAAGTGGTGTAATGTTCTCACTCGATACAGAAACAGGCTTTGAAGATGTAGTTTTTATCAACGGGGCCTATGGTTTAGGTGAAAACATAGTCCAAGGAACCATAAATCCCGATAGTTTTTATGTCCATAAACCAACATTTAAAAAAGGGTTTCGTACAGTTCTCAAACGCTCACTTGGCTCAAAAGAACAAAGAATGGTTTTCACAGATACGATCAATACTAAAAGTATAGCTGTAGAGTACACAAAAAATATTCCCATATCTGAAGAAGAAAAAAATAGATTTTGTATCTCTGATGCAGAGGTAATGGTTCTCGCTGAGTATGCTATGAAAGTAGAAGCACACTACTCCAAAAAAGCTGGTTTTCATAAACCTATGGATATGGAGTGGGCAAAAGATGGCATCGATGGCAAGCTCTATATGGTTCAAGCAAGACCTGAGACTGTAGAGTCACAAAAAGA
>JALSUU010000153.1 GCA_027071075.1 Sulfurimonas sp.
GAGATGAAAAGTTTTTATCTTTATGGTGGTGTTGATACAAGTGGAAAAAATGCAAAAGAGATTCTTTTAGATGTTAAAAAAAGAGTTCGATAGATGCAACAAGCAAATGAAGTAACAAAAGAAAATCTAGGACAAATGGTAAATCTTTTTTATACAAAAGTTTTAAAAGATGAGATAGTAGGACCTTTTTTCATAGAGAAGCTAGGGGATGATATGAAAAATGAGCAGTGGGTGCCTCACCTTGAACTGTTGACAAACTTTTGGGCTTCCATAGCTTTAGGAGATTTTGCATACAAAGGCAACCCTTTTGCGCCACATGCAGATATAAAAAATCTCTCAAGAGAAGCATTTAGTAGATGGTTAGAGCTTTTTGCTCAAACATTAGACACTGTTTATGTCCCTCAAATAGCAAATCAATTTAAAGAGAGAAGTACCATTATCGCTGGGAATTTTATGCGAAACTTGCGACTCTAATAACTTAAATATTTCTCCAAAAAAGAGTTTAGTTTCTCTTTTTTGGCAGAGTTTACAGAGAACTCTGATAAAAACCTCTTATGAAATTTTCCTCTTTAAAACTTACAACACCATACTTAGAACTTCCTGCGCTCTTTTTTGATAGAGTTTCACCTACACCTCTGCATAAGCCATTTCTCATCTCTGCATCAAATGATGCAGGAAAACTTTTAGGAGTAGATGAAAATCTCTCTTTAGATGAGGGCTTAATAGATATTCTTAATGGTAAAAAACTATTAGAGGGATCTGAGAGTTTTGCTATGTGTTATGCTGGGCATCAGTTCGGCTATTTTGTACCAAGACTCGGAGATGGACGGGCTATAAATCTTGGTAAGGTCAATGGTCAAAACTTACAACTCAAAGGTTCAGGACTAACGCTTTACTCCCGTCAAGGTGATGGTCGTGCCGTACTGCGCTCTAGCATTAGAGAGTATTTGATGAGTGAGGCTATGCATGGACTGGGTATTAGTACCTCACGAGCTTTAGCCCTGATAGGGAGTGATACTGATGTGGCTAGAGAGCGATGGGAGAAGGGTGCTATAGTCTTACGACTCTCTCCGACTTGGGTGCGTTTTGGAACATTTGAGTACTTTAATGCGAAAGGTGAACATGATAAGCTAGAAGTTTTAGCTGACTATGTGATAAATGAGAGTTTTGCACATCTGAAAAATGCTGAAGATAGGTACCTTAAAATGTATGCGGAGATAGTACGAAATACTGCAACTACAATAGCCAAATGGCAGAGTGTTGGCTTTAACCATGGTGTAATGAACACGGACAATATGAGCATAGATGGAAGAACTATAGACTATGGACCTTTTGCATTTTTGGATGACTATGAGAAGGATTATGTCTGTAACCATACAGATAGAGATGGGCGGTATAGCTTCTCAAATCAGCCGAGCATTGGACACTGGAATTTAACTATGCTTGCGCGTGCACTCTCTCCTATAGTAAACTATCAAAGTGCTTTAGAGATTTTGGATGAGATATATGGTAGTACATATGAGAGTGTTTACTCTGAGATAATGTATGCAAAGATGGGACTAGAGAGTGAAGATGAGAATGACAAAGAACTTTTTAGCTGGATGTTAGGTGCCTTAGAGGGTGCTACTATAGACTATACACTCTTCTTTAGAAAACTCTCACGATATGATGGAGACAAGTCCGATATTTTAGATATCTGTGTCTATAGGACTTCCTTAGAAGAGTGGCTTGCATCATACGATAAACGACTTGAAAAAGAGAGTCTCACTACTTCAGAGCGTCATGAAAAGATGCTTCAAGTAAATCCAAAATATATTTTAAAAAATCATATTCTTCAAGAGGCTATAGAAAAAGCAGAGAAACATAACTTTAGTATGGTAAACGAACTTTTAAAAGTAGCACAAACTCCTTTTGGAGAGCATACAGAGTTAGAGTATTTATGTAAAGCTGCACCTCTTGAATCAAAAAACATCAAACTGAGTTGTTCTTCATGAGTTTAGAAAAAGGGTTTCAAACTATAGAAGAGTTAATGAGTAAAGATACAACACTAATCGAAGTAGAGTTAATGCTTACTCCCGAAGAGTTACAAATGTTTGCTACACACTGCATCAAAAATGATGTGAAGTTTAATGATTGGATTCGAGAGTTGGCGTATACAAAGTTCGAGGGTTTAAGTAATAAGAGTGAGTGATTATAAATATTTTAATATTTCTACCCCTATAAAAATAACACCTAAAAAAAGAAGTGAAGAGAGAAAGACAAGGGCAGTTACAACTTTTGGTTTACACTCATACAATGATGCTAGGTTTACATTTGCTACAGCTAAGGGCATCATTAGTTCTA
>JALSUU010000154.1 GCA_027071075.1 Sulfurimonas sp.
GCACTCATACCAAGCGCTGTGATGGGAGTGTTCAGCTCATGTGTTACATCTTGCACAAAAGACTCTATCTGCTCGATGCGTTTTCTCACAGGCTTCATAAATATTTTTGCAAGTAAAAAGGAGATAAGTCCGATGAGTATAAAAACAACAAACATCATCCCTAAAACCTCTTCTTGAAGTCTTTGTAATCTTTTAAAATAAAGATTTGTACTTACCATAACATACTCAATACCCAAATGCTCTTGAGGTGCAGAGGAGATTAAGATTTTTTTTCCATCAGACTCAAAATAGGCATCAGCATACTCATTTTTCTCATTGGTCGGTATAAGTCTATACTCATACCCCTCTTCAGTTGGTAACTCTAAGATGAGCCCTTTCATCTGCGCATTTATTATCTTTCCTGAGAGAGTATCTGCTATGTGTGTCAGTTTATAGTAAGTTTCATTCTCTAAAGATGCCTTTTGAGATGAGTAGTACCAGTACCCAGAGAGCAGAACAAAAAAGAGCGAAGAGAAAAGATAGAGTGCTAGAAAAGAGTAAAAGGAGCGTTTTTCTAAATCATTCAAATTTATACCCCTCGCCTCTCACATTTTTTATATGTTCCTTCCCTATATACTTTCTCAGATTTTTCACAACAGTCCGTACTGCATCATCACTCGGCATCTCCTCAAACTCCCAAATATTTTGTAAAAGCTCATCACTACTTACAACTCTCGCTCTATTTTTATAAAGATAATGCAAAAAATCACTCTCTTTATGCGTCATAGTATAACTCTTCTCTGGAGTTTGAACAGTATGTGTCTGCATATCAAAGATAATATTTTCATCGATATTTATCTTACTATCAAGTCCAAACTGCCTCTTAATATTTAATATACGCTGTCCCAACTCTTCCAAATCAAACGGTTTTTTGATAAAATCATTTGCACCCGATTCAAAAGCGGATTTCAGATACTTTGTATCGTGAAAGGCAGTGATAAAGATAGCAGGCGTGGTATCAGAGAAACTTCGTAACTCTTTTAAGAGTGATATCCCATCCCCATCAGGAACATTGATATCAAAAATATACAGATCATATCTTCCCTCTTCGCTCAAACTCAGTGCTTTTTTCATACTATAAGTCTGATCCACTTCATAATCATCTTCTAAATAATCAACTAATATACTTGCTAAGGCTGTATCATCTTCTAGGAGTAATATTTTCATAAGAGTATTGTAGCAAAAATTCTCTTCTCACAAACCTACCACATACTCTGAGTATACTTCTCTTAACAAAACAAAGAACAGGAGTTCATTATGAAAACTTTAACTAAAATCTTCCTTATCCTTACTTTAGGGGTAACACTTATCCAAGCGGCTGCATATACAAAAGATGCAAAATATAGGACAACAAAAGTACATATCACTGCAGATAAACCTATTACCTCTGGGTCAAACACTCTGAAATTCACTATCAAAAAAGATGGAAAAGCACTGCAAGATTCAAAAGTATCTCTCAAAGCATTTATGCCAGCAATGCCTGGTATGCCAGCTATGGTTTCTAAAGTGGATGCAAAAAGTCTTGGAAATGGTACCTATGAAGCTACACTTAACTTAGCGATGAGTGGCACATGGCAACTCCATATTTTTATCACACCTAAAACAGGGAAGAAATCTCGTGTGAAAACTACAATAAATTTTTAAGGAGATAGAAGTGAAAACCTTACTCCTGAGTGCACTCTTACTGGGTGCCTCGCTCAATGCCTTCACTCTTGAAGAGGTTATACAATCTTCTCTTTCTAAAAACCCTTCTCTGGATGTAATAGAAGCAAGACTTGAAGCAAATAAACAAAACATAGATGTAGCCAATCAGTTTACAAACCCTGAGATGAGTCTCACATCTAACACTATTGACTCCTCTCAAGCTATGAGTCAAACAGTTCTAACAATAAAGCAGAAGATTCAGTACTACAATAAACGCGACTCAAAACAAGAGGTCTCGCTCGCAAACGAGGAACTCCTAAAAGAACAATTAAACTCAGCTAAAGTGGCACTAGTTGGTGAGATAAAACAAGAAGCTTATACACTTTGGGAACTTCGTGAACAAAAACGCATCATCAACGAGTATATCAAACTTACACAGAAAAATATAGAACTTTTTGAAGCCTATACAAGTGTCTCAGAGAATCAACATATGGGAATTATGAAAGCTGAACTCTCTCTTGCTGATTTGAGCATTGAAAATTCTACTCTTGATGCAAAGATTTATAGTGCCTACTCAAGACTCTCTTACTTAGCTGCCACAGATATAAATAGCTTAGAAATCGGACTCACACTTGAGAATAAACCCA
>JALSUU010000155.1 GCA_027071075.1 Sulfurimonas sp.
AAGTCGTCATAGATTCTGGTTTAGAAAAACAATCACGCTATAACTATGCAAATGGTATGGATCATTTAGACCTGACATTTATCTCAAAAGATTCGGCTGTGCAAAGAGCAGGAAGGGCAGGGCGACTCTCAAATGGAGTTTGCTATAGACTTTGGCATGAGTCAAAAATCCTCCAACAGTCAACCAAGCCTGAAATACTCAGAGCAGATTTGAGCGCACTGCTTTTAGATTTGGCTTTGTGGGGCGTTACATCATTTGATGAGCTAAAGTTTTTAGATATTCCAAATGTAAATGTTATAGAGGAGTCACAAGAACTTTTACGAGAGCTTTCGATGCTTGATACATCACTCAAGATTACAAAGTTTGGAGAAGAGGCTTTGAGTTTAGGTCTGCATCCACGGTTTGCGTATATGATTTTAAAAGCAAATGATTTAGGTTTTGCTTATGAAGCCTGTTTACTTGCATCATTGTTAGGTGAGAGAGATATTTTTAAAAATAGTGCAAAAGACAGTGATTTGTCTTCACGATTTATGCACCTTGCACAAAAAGATTTTGAGTCTGCTTACATAAATAGACAGAGTGCTTTAGAAGTGCTTCGTGGTGCGGAGTTGTTTTATAAAAAACTCAAAGCTATTAAGCAAGTAGAAAAGAAGAATATACCGCTAGTGAGTGATGTTTTAAGTCAGTTGCTTCTTTTTGCGTACCCTGATAGACTTGCTAAATTACGCGTGAAAAATGATAATAAATATATACTGAGTAATGGTAAGGGTGCACTACTTCATGTGGAAGACTCTCTTTTTAATCAGGAGTATTTAGTAGTGGCAAACTTACATGCACATGAGAGAGACTCTGTAATAAACTTAGCTTTGAGTATAAATATGGCAGAGATAGAGGAGTGTTTTTCTAGTTTCATCGAAAAAAGAGAGTCCATAAAGTATAACAAGGAGGCAAAAAAGTTTGATATTCGAGAAAATCGTTACTTTTTAAAACTACTGCTTGACTCAAAACCAAGCCAAGTATCAGCTACCCATAACTTTAAAAAATTGCTTTTAGACTTAGTAAGAGAGGAGGGCTTAGAGATACTCACTTGGAGTAAAAAGGCGAGAAGTTTAAGAGAAAGAGTAAATTTTGTAAATCATCATCAAGAGTTTATAAACTTTAGTGAAAAAAGACTGCTTCAAACTCTTGAGACTTGGCTTGAACCCTATCTCTCAGATGTAAAAAGTGTAAAAGCACTTCAAGCATTAGACACTTACACCATGTTACTCTCTTTGGTTCCTTGGGAAAAACAGCAACTTTTAGAGACTCTAGCCCCCTCAAGTGTGAAAGTTCCCAGTGGATCAAAGATACATATAGATTACTCAGAGTATGAAAAACCATCGATGCATGTCAAAATACAAGAGGTTTTCGGACTCTATGAAACACCAAAGGTACTCAATAATACCTTGGCTTTACAGATTCATCTATTAACACCAGCAATGACACCTATGCAGATAACTTACGATTTAAAAAGCTTTTGGGAGAACTCTTATGCTGAGGTGAGAAAAGAGGTACGAGGGAAGTATAAACGACACTATTGGCCAGAGGACCCATTTGAAGCTATCGCTACGAGTAAAACTAAAAAGCATATGATGCGTGAAAATCAATAATCTAAAATAGTTACTGTTTGTATCACTATTAACAAGAAATTGAACTAGGGGGGGGGTACCTTAAAATTATCTAAAAATAATTTAGTTATAATTAATGTAAATTTTATTTAATGAGGTGGCATATGAAGTATTTTACAAATGTATTATTATTAATAGTATTAAGTATTTTTAGTGGTTGTAGTGATGGAGGGGGTAGTAACTCCGCTGTAACAGGAACATTTATTGATGACCCTGTTCAAGGTCTTGGATATACTTGTTCATCAGGTACAACAGGCATCACAGATGTAAATGGAGAGTATAGTTGTGAAGTGGGAGATGATGTCACATTTTCCATAAACGGAGTAGTTATCGGCAGTGTTTCTGCACAAACTACAGCGGTTACTCCTTATTCGTTATTTCCAAATGATT
Organism: Sulfurimonas sp.; assembly: GCA_027071075.1. Lineage (GTDB taxonomy): Bacteria > Campylobacterota > Campylobacteria > Campylobacterales > Sulfurimonadaceae > Sulfurimonas. The sequence goes on from JALSUU010000155.1 coordinate 2,058, forward strand.
ATAAGGCAGCATTAAACTTCGCGAGACTTATACAGTCTATAGATACGGGTAGTGTAAATGGAAAAATAGTCATAGATACACTTAAAGAACAGAAGATACCCTCTAGTATAGATTTTAGTAGTGCATCTTTTGAGACACTCATTGAAACAGCATTGGGTATAACGCTTGTAAGTGAAGAAGAAGCACGAAAAAGACTAAACGATGCAATTACTTCAGCTGGTGGGAGTGTTCCAACTGACCTAAATCATATTCCTGTAGCTTCCGCAGG
>JALSUU010000156.1 GCA_027071075.1 Sulfurimonas sp.
ACTTTAACAGAAGAGATGATTAGAGAAGTAGTTTTAAAGCATATTTCAGAGTTTTCAATACCAAAATTTTCTATTAAAAATGAGATAGCAGATTTTGTTATTGATAACCTTTTAAACTATGGTCCACTCTCTACGATAATGAGAGTAGCAGGAAGTGGATTAAATGATATTATTGTAAATACAAAAGATTTTGTAGATGTTATTTATGATGGAAAAACTATTGCTACTCCTTTCCGCTTTAGAAGTGAAGATGATTTAAAGCATATCATAAATAGAATGCTACAATCATCAAATAGAAAAGTTGATGAGTCTAGTCCTATTGTATCAGCAAAACTTCCTGATGGTTCTCGTATAGAGATTCAAATTCCTCCCGTTGCAGCAAATTTAGATAAAGATGGTAATCCTGGTTCATACATCACTGTTAGAAAATTTCGTGATATACCGCTTCTTTTTGAGTCTCTTATTGATTCAAATATGATTGATTTAAAAATGGCATATTTTTTATTGAAAGCTATTACAGGTAAGTTGAACATAGTTGTTTCCGGCGGTACTTCGAGTGGTAAAACTACTTTTTTAAATGCTATTACTCGTTTTATAGATGAGGGTGATCAGCTTTTAACTATTGAAGACACCAAAGAGATGAAACCTCAAATGCCTTGTCATGCTATTCGTTCTTTTGAGACAAGACCACCAAATGAAGAGGGTGCCGGAGCTATAAGTATTGAGTCACTTTTAAGAACTGCTCTTCGTTCCTCTCCAAGACGAATTATTGTTGGAGAGTGTCGTGGAGCAGAAATTGTAACAATGCTTAATGCTATGAATACAGGTCACCCTGGATCTATGACTACTATTCACGCAGATGATACAAAAGAGGCAATAGTTCGTATAGAAAACATGTTCTTAGAAGCAAGACCAACAGCAAATATGACTTTTGTTCGTTCACAAATAGTCTCTGCCGTTGATCTTGTTGTGCAAATTATTCGTTTTCCTGATGGAAAACGGAGAATTATTAAAATATCTGAACCAGAAAAAAGGATAGAAGAGAATGGTGTAGTCTCTATGCTTGATATTTTTGAGTTTCAAAGAGCAAAAAATGTAGAAAATCCTATGGACTCAAGTGGACACTTTGCATCTATCTCTGCATCAACGAGATCTGTGACAAAAATGTTACACAATGGAGTTACTTTAGATAAACGCATCTTTGATAATGATTTTGTGGTAACAAAAGAGATGTTGGTTGAAGAGTTAAAGCAGTTCCATCCTGAGCGAATGTGTGGATGGAAAGCGAACTATATGGCAGAAATTATTCAATCATCCTATAGTTCTTCAGGTGGAAACCTTATAGAAAGATGGCCTAACCTACGATAATGAACACATTACAAATAGATATCTTACTACTGTTTCTTATAAGCTTCAGTGCAACAGCACTTTTGTATGTGCTACTTGGAGAGTACAAAAGAGTACAGCATCTCGCTTATATAAAAGAGGTTATCTCTTCTAAAAATGATGATACAAATGAGATATTGTCACAAAAAAATGAGAAACTAGAGAAAGCCTCTTTTCTAACAAAACTAGAAAAACTAATGTTACTAGCAGGACTTAATTTCTCTGTTTATATTTTCATTACTATTTTTTTACTCTTTATAAGTGTGATAGGTTCTCTTTTTGCTCTCTTTTTACAGCATTGGTCTGGTTATGTAATTGGTATACCTTTTGCAATATTGATTTTTTGGATGATTTTACAGACATTGATAGTAAATAGAAAAAAAGAGTTCAATCGTTTTTTAGCTGTTGCTATTTCTGTACTGGTTAAAATGATGAAAAATGGTATTGGTTTTGAACAAGCATTAACAAAGTCAATAGAAGTGTCAGGCTCTAAAATGTTTAAAGATATCTTCAGTCGTTTCTTTCAAGAAAAAAATGCCATAGGTGAAGAGGAGGCTTTTAAAAACTTAAACAAATATGTAGAGTCTAAAGAGCTTTTAGTTTTCGCACTTGCTATTAAAATCGGTCGCGCAAGTGGTGGACAGTTTTCAAATACCTTAGCAAAAGTTGAAGAGACCATTAACTATAGAAAGAAGATGCAGGAAAAAGTTGATGTTGTTACTCGTGAGGGTAGTTTTGGCTCATACATAGTAGTTGGAATTGCAATATTTTTATATTTTTCTATGAATGGTAACTTTGATGGAAAACTTCATGAGTATTTTATGACTTCTGAATATGGAAGATTTCAACTCTTAGGTATTGGCTTATGGGTATTTACAGGAATGATAGTTAATAAAATGATTACAAAGGTTGATAAGTGATAGAAATTAT
>JALSUU010000157.1 GCA_027071075.1 Sulfurimonas sp.
TGGTGGAGACGTGCGGGATCGAACCGCAGTCCTGAAACTAGTTTTTTATGACATCTACATGCTTAGAGAAGTTGTTTAATCTTATCTTGCTTCACACAACTTGCAAAGTTACACAAGACCAGTCTCGGGATTCATTTTGAGCTGAGACAGACTCAAAATATATCTACATAAGGGTTATACTTCGAATCCTATTTATCTAGAGTCCATAGGTGAAGCAGCCCGTCCTCTAAGAGGGGGTAAAACTTAAGCTACTGCTAAAGCTGGGCGGTAATTTGTATTGTTTGCATTTAAGCAATTGTGAGCCGTATAACGGAGTTGCTCAGTCCGACATGCAATCATAAACTACTAGCTCCAGTCGAAGCCAAATCGTCCCCATAATTTGATACAAAAAAATTATAACAAAAAATGTATAAATTTCTTGCATAGGCTATTTTTTCTTTAGGTAAGGCGGAGATAAACGAAGCGAACTTTTGTTCGTGAGTTTGTCGACAACGAAACATAAAGGAAAAAGAGTCAATGGAAGTGGTGGCCAATCTCGGAATCGAACCAAGGACACACTGATTTTCAGTCAGTTGCTCTACCGACTGAGCTAATTGGCCACGGTAAATATTTGTATAAGTAAAAATCTTTAAAAGTGATGGTGGCCAATCTCGGAATCGAACCAAGGACACACTGATTTTCAGTCAGTTGCTCTACCGACTGAGCTAATTGGCCATTACTTTTAAAGAGCAGAATTATACCTACTAGGTTCTGAATGTAAGCTTAGAATGGAAAATAAATAAATATTATCTAATTTTCAGACTCATAAGTGCTAAGAGGTTAGAGAGAATGGCGATTATCCAAAAGCGGACAATTATCTTGTTTTCTGCCCACTCTTTCATCTCAAAGTGGTGGTGTATGGGTGCCATTAAAAAGACTCTTTTTTTACGAAGTTTAAAAGAACCAACTTGTAAGATAACAGAGAGTGTCTCGATAACAAAGATGGAACCTACAAGAAGAAGTAAGAACTCACTTTTAGAGATGATGGCTAAGTAGCCTAAAAATGCTCCTATAGTCAAAGAACCACTATCTCCCATAAAGATTTCTGCAGGGTGACAGTTATACCATAAAAAACCTATCAAAGCACCAGCTAAGGCACTCGCTATAATGGCTACTTCCCCTACATTAAAATTTGGCATAAGTAAATATGCACTGATAGTTGCATGACCTGTAATATATATAATAATACTAAAAGTTGCAAGGGCTATGATGGATGGAACGGTTGCTAAACCATCTAGTCCATCAGTTAAATTGACAGCGTTTGATGTAGCGACTATGACTAAAATCCAAAGAATAAATGAAAATATCCCCATGGTTACAACTGGGCTTTTAATGAAAGGAAGGTATAAGTCTGTGTTGAAATTAGCTATATAGTAGAGAAAAAGAGAGATAATGAGGGCAGAGCTTATTTGAAGAAAAAGTTTTGTTCTTGCTTTTAAACCAGCTAAGTTTGCATTTTGTTTGATTTTGGAATAATCATCCTGAAAACCGATGAGTGAAAATAGTACTAAAGTGAGTAATCCACCAAGGACGAACATATTGGAAAGTTTAACGGTAAGCAGTGATGCAATAATAGTAGCACTAACAAATACGATACCGCCCATCGTTGGCGTAGAAGCTTTACTTTTATGCCTCTCTGGTGCCCAATCGTTTATGGGTTGTACACTTGATGTTTTTTGTGCCCAACGGATAAATTTTGGAAGTAAAAAGAGTGTAAAACAGAGTGCAAGAAAAAATGATATACCAGCTCGAACTGTAATGTAGCCTAAAATATTTATATCTAAAAAAGTGTGTAACCAATATAACAATGTTTTTCCTATTATTTAATTTATTTACAAATTAGAAGTGACATTATAGTACAATAGTAAAACAAAATTAGTACAATAGGAATAAAATTGAGTAAAAAAACAATTTTAGTCATTACAGATGGCATTGGTTACTCTGAAAAGGTAGAGCATAATGCATTTTACAATGCAGAAAAACCAACTTATGATAAACTTTTTAAAAATACACCGCACGCTTTAATAAATACTTCTGGTTTAAGTGTTGGTCTTCCTGAAGGACAGATGGGGAACTCTGAAGTTGGGCATATGAGCATAGGGAGTGGTCGTGTTCTCTATCAAGACTTAGTGAAAATTTCTTTAGCATTAAGTGAAAATAGATTGGGTGAGAATGAAGAACTACAAAAACTCCTTGCATCATCAGATCGTTTACACTTAATAGGGCTGATGAGCGATGGTGGTGTACATTCACATATAGACCATTTTATGGGTTTATCTGATATCGCAGCAAAAGCGGGTAAAAAAGTTTTCTTACACCTTATAACAGATGGAAGAGATGTCTCTCCTACATCGGCACAAAAGTATCTTAAAAAAGTGAATGAGCATATAAGTGAAAATGTAACAATAGCTACTATTTCAGGGCGTTTTTACTCTATGGATAGAGATAATCGTTGGGAGAGAGTAAAACGAGGATATGATGTAATAGTGAGTGCAGAACCAAAAACTTCTAAAGATCCTATTTCATATATTGGGCACTCTTACTCGGTTGGTGAAACGGATGAGTTTGTAGAACCGACAGCTTTTGATGGCTATGATGGAATGCAAGAGGGTGATGCGGTACTAACTATCAACTTTAGAAGTGATAGAATGCGTGAGATGGTTACAGCACTTGGCTCTGATACTTTTTCAGAATTTCCAAGAGCAGTTACAGACTTACATATAGCAACGATTACGGAGTATGATAAAAGTTTTACATACCCAGTGCTTTTTAGAAAAGAGGCACCTAAAAATACTTTGGCAGAAGTGATTTCAAAAGCAGGTTTACGACAACTTCATACGGCAGAGACTGAGAAGTATGCCCATGTGACATTTTTCTTAAATGGTGGAATTGATGAGCCTTATGAGAATGAAACACGAGTGCTTATTCCCTCTCCTAATGTAAAGACTTATGATATGAAACCAGAAATGAGTTGTGAAGCGGTTGGAAAAGCTGTGTTAGATGCTATGAGTGAGCAGTATGATTTTATCGTTGTAAATTTCGCCAATGGTGATATGGTTGGACATACTGGAGATTTTGAAGCGGCAAAAATTGCTGTTACTGCTGTTGATACACAACTTGGAAAGATTCTTAAAAAGGCAAAAGAAGAGGATTATGCACTTGTTCTTACCTCTGATCATGGAAACTGTGAGGAGATGGAAGATGATGAGGGAAATGTTCTTACAAATCATACTGTTGGTAAAGTATGGTGTTTTGTAGAAGCTGATGGTGTTACAAAAGTAGAAGCAGGGGGTTTAAATAATATTGCTCCAACTGTTTTAAAACTTATGGGTCTTGAAATTCCTCAAGAGATGGATCATAGTCTGGTATAGTGTTAACAAAGTAAAAGAAAATTTAAAATGGAGAAATATATGAAATTTAGTGGTAAAAATGTTTTAGTGACAGGTTCAAGTCGTGGTATTGGTGCAGAGATTGCAAGAACTTTAGCTGGGTTTGGTTTGAAAGTATGGGTAAATTATAGAAGTGGAGCGGTTGAAGCAGATGCTGTAAAAGCAGAGATAGAAGCTGCTGGTGGAAGTGCTGCTGTTATTGGGTTTGATGTAAGTGATGAGGCTGCCTTTATTGATGCAGTCAAAACTATAGTTGATAGCGATGGCGAACTCTCTTACCTTGTAAATAATGCTGGTATTACAAACGATAAACTTGCACTTCGCATGAAAACAGAAGATTTTATGTCCGTAATAAATGCAAATCTAACATCTACTTTTATAGGAAGTCGTGAATTTTTTAAAGCAGCAAGAAAGAAGAAATTTGGATCTGTTGTAAATATTGCATCAATAGTTGGTGAAACAGGAAATGCTGGGCAGACTAACTATACAGCGAGTAAGGGTGGTGTTATTGCAATGACAAAATCATTTGCACTTGAAGCTGCAACAAGTGGCATCCGTTATAATATAGTAACACCAGGCTTTATCTCAACAGAGATGACAGAAGTACTTAGTGATGAGATAAAAGATGCACTTAATGCTAAAATCCCAATGAACAGAATGGGTCAAGCAAGAGAGATAGCAGAAGCAACTGCATTCTTACTCTCAGATCATGCAAGTTACATAACCGGAGAAACACTCAAAGTAAATGGTGGAATGAATATGGCATAATGGCTTTTTTTAAGCTAAATTTGCTATAATTACCCGATTAAATTAAAATACAGGAGCTATAATGGCACTTATCGATGATATTAAAGAAGTAGTAGTAGAGCAATTAAGCGTTAACGCTGATGAAGTAAAAGACGATGCAAAATTCGTAGAAGATTTAGGTGCTGATAGCCTTGATGTTGTTGAATTAGTAATGGCTCTTGAAGAGAAATTTGATATTGAAATTCCTGATGATGAAGCTGAAAAGATTCAAACTGTTGCGGATGTTGTTACTTACGTAGAAAGCAAGTAATAGCTTTAGTTACTAGCCTTCGGGCTAGAACCTAATACTTTTATAAGTTAATATGATTATTGATTTTTAAAAGTATTTACAATATTATGGAGAGTTTTTAATGAAAAGAGTAGTAGTAACTGGTTTAGGTATGATAAATTCTGTTGGTAATGATAAAGAGAGTGCATTTAAAGCGATTTGTGATGGTGAGTGTGGAATTGACACTATTACTCTTTTTGATCCAGAAAAATATAGCGTAAAAATAGCTGGAGAGGTGAAAGATTTTGATCCTGCTACTGTTATGGCTCCAAAAGAGGTGAAAAAAGCGGATAGATTTATTCATCTTGGTTTAAAAGCTGCAAGTGAAGCTATTGCTGATGCAAATCTTCCAGAAGATACTGATTATGAAAGATTTGGTGTAAGTGCTGGATCGGGTATTGGTGGTCTTCCTTCAATCGAGAAAAACTCTATTATTTTAGAGACTCGTGGTCCTCGTCGTATCTCTCCATTTTTTATTCCAGGAGCATTAGTAAATATGCTTGGTGGATTCGTTTCTATAGCACATGGAACAAAAGGTCCAAATCTTTCAAGTGTAACAGCTTGTGCAGCAGGAACTCACGCGATTAGTGAAGCATGTAAGACTATTATCTGTAATGGTGCTGATAAAATGCTAGTTGTATCTGCCGAGTCAGCAATTACAGGTGCTGGGGTTGGTGGATTCGCTGCAATGAAGGCACTCTCTACAAACAATGACAATCCTAAACAATCTTCTCGTCCATTTGATGCAGATCGTGATGGTTTTGTAATGGGTGAGGGTGCTGCATCTCTTGTTCTCGAAGAGTATGAAGCTGCGGTTGCTCGTGGAGCACATATTTATGGTGAAATTATTGGTTTTGGAGAGAGTGGTGATGCAAGTCATATTACAACACCATCTTTAGATGGTCCCGCACGAGCTATGAAAGCTGCTTATGTAATGGCAGGTAAACCAAAGATTGATTATGTAAATGCACATGGTACTTCAACACCTATCAATGATAAGAATGAAACGGCAGCAGTAAAAGATTTACTTGGTGAAAATACTCCTCCAATGAGTTCTATTAAAGGTCAAATTGGGCACTGTCTTGGTGCTGCTGGAGGTATTGAAGCTGTTACATGTTTAATGGCAATGCGTGATGGGATCATTCCTCCAACAATCAACTATACAACTCCTGATGAGAATTGTGATCTTGATTATGTAACTGAAGGTGCGAGAAAAGCTGAGTTGAATATTACAATGAGTAATTCATTTGGTTTTGGTGGAACAAATGGTGTTCTAATCTTCAAGAAAATCTAGTTAAAGGATTTAATTTGGCTACATATTTAAACTTTGAAGAGAAAATAAAATTTATTCAAGAAGATATTATCTCTGCTCAAGTTCGTCATGACTATACAGCAGTAGAAGAGTATAAAAAAGCTTTAGATAAAGAGGTTGAAAAGACTTATAAAAATCTTTCTGATTTCCAAAAATTACAATTAGCGCGTCACCTCGACCGCCCTTATGCGCTTGATTATATCAATATTATAATGAGAGATAAGTATGAGATTCATGGAGATAGACACTTCCGTGATGATGCTGCTATTCTCTGCTATATGGGTTATATTGGTGATGAAAAAGTTATGGTTATTGGTGAGCAAAAAGGTCGTGGAACTAAAAATAAGCTCAAGCGTAACTTTGGTATGCCACATCCTGAGGGTTATAGAAAAGCACTCCGTGCTGCTAAAATGGCAGAAAAATTTGGTATGCCAATCTTAATGTTAGTGGACACACCGGGTGCATATCCTGGCTTAGGTGCAGAAGAGCGTAATCAATCAGAGGCTATTGCTAGAAATCTTTTAGAGTTAGCAGAGATAAAAACACCTACAATCTCAATAGTTATTGGTGAGGGTGGTTCTGGTGGGGCACTTGCTATTGGTGTTGCTGATAGATTTGCTATGATGCGTTACTCGGTATTTAGTGTTATTTCCCCTGAGGGTTGTTCAGCAATTTTATGGAGTGATCCAGCAAAAGCAGAAGCTGCAACAAATGCTATGAAGATTACAAGTGCCGACTTAAAAGAGTTAGATTTAATTGATGATATCATTAATGAGCCTCTTATTGGTGCACATCGTGAAAAAGAGGCAGCCGCAGATGCTATTTCTGATTACTTTTTAGAGCAAGTAAAAGCTTTAAAAAATATGAGTGAAGAGGAAAGAATGGATGCTAGATATGCTAAATTAATTAAGCCAGGTGCTTTTAAAGAGTAGGTATACTACTCTTTCACTTCTTCATTTAAATTCTCTATATTCTCAAGAAAAGGATCAAACTTAGGTCTTTTGAGTCTAGGAGCTTCTTTAGAAAACTTTATCAAATCTTCAACATTATTTAAACTCTCTTTTGAACTTTTTAGACTTAATAGAAAGAGGCCGTATGTGGTCATAACATCACTCATCGCTCTGTGGTGTGATGGATTTGGATTGAGATGAAAAGTGTCATTGAGGTATCCTAAGCCATACCTAAAAGATACTAGTGTTCTTTGCGCTAAAGCCAGAGAACAGAGAGGACGGTTAAGAATAGACTCTAAACCAACCTTCTCTAAACTTTTAGATATGAATGTGTAGTCAAACTTTACATCATGTGCAACAAAGACTGCATCATCTAAAAAAAGTTTAAACTCCATCATAACTGTCTTTAAATCAGGTGCATTAAGCGTATCTTCTGCGGCTATTCCAGTGAGTTCTGTGATTATAGGATTAATCTCTTTTGTATAAACAAGTGTATCAAACTTATCGATAATTTTACCATTTTTTACTTTTACAGCAGCAATTTCAATAATTTGATGTTTCTCTATCTTTGAACCATTTGTTTCGATATCAACGATGCAAAACTCTGCATTATGTAGTTTTTTAAACTTTGTATCAAAGTAAAAATAGCCCTGTCTTTTGATGATATTTATTCCTTGTGCACGAGAGATTTCTATAAACATATCAAGACTATTATCTATTTGGGACTTCATCACTTCGAGGGGTAATCCCCTTGTTGCTAATCTTGAGATACTTTTTGCATCAAGAGGGAAACTTTTATTGAGCATTTTGAATAAAGGCCTTTACTTTTGCACTATCTTTTTTTCCGTGGCTTAGTTCAACACCACTACTAACATCCACACCGAAAAAATTATATTTTTTAAGTGAAGAGACATTACTTGCATCTAAACCACCTGCTAAGATGATTTTAGAACAGTTGATGTTTTCAAACCACTCGATATTGATCCTTTTTCCGGCACCACCATAAGCTTCGCAATATGCATCAACAAGTCTATACTCATTTTCATACTTTAGTATATCTTCTGCTTTTTTTGCTCGAATTACTTTTATATGGGGTGTTTTCAAAGAAGTGTAAAGCTCTTCATCTGCTTCAAAATGGAGCTGTGCAAGTGTTGCACCAACTTCTACACATGTTGCATCTATCTCCTCTGCAGTTACATTTACAAAGAGTGCAACTTTTTCTACAAAAGG
>JALSUU010000158.1 GCA_027071075.1 Sulfurimonas sp.
TTTGCATCGTAGCCCATACTTTTTTCTAACACTAACCACTGCATAAAAGTCTCTTCATCTTTAAACTCTTGAAATACAAAAGAGACAGGTTTGATGCCCATTGATTTTGTGGTGATGAGGAAATGAGAAAGCATATAGTGCATCGTTGGGTTTTCTAGGTTGATAAGGCTCTGTGGTAGTTTCATATCTGCAAAGAGGTCAAGTATACCAAGATAAAATGTTGTTACTCGTGGGCTGATGCCAAGTGTTGAGAGCTTATGCCACGCCTCAGCTGTTTCTATAGAGAGATGCAGATCTATTTCATCATTTAAAAGAGCTAAAACATTTTGAACTTCTTTTGCATTTTTAATCTTTGGTACACGAATGGCATCAGGCATAAACTGATTGAGATAAGTAATCTCTTCATATCCACCCTCATTTAAAGCATTTACGCGTACTACAAGTTTTTTATCACATTTTTTGAGTTGACTTAAAAAAATTGCAGCCAAAACAAGGGCAAAAGGTTTATCTTCCCTACTTACTCCGTCTTCAAGGTTAATCATGACACACTCTGCGTCAAGAGAGGCTATTTTAGAAAGGTGTTTTATTTTATTTGCCGAGAGCATTAGTGCTGACTTGAAATTGTTGTTTTTATTTATCTCTCTAAAGGTAGGAGTAGCTAATGCATCAAGTGCCGTTAAATCTCTTGCTTTATAGAGTTCTATTAGTCTATTTGTCATCTTTCTTTTTCTCTTCTTTATCTTTTTGCAGGTGCAGATAGAGTGCTTCAACCTCTTTGTTTGTTAAAAAGTATCTCGGCATTCCCTTTTTTCTTCTATTAAGTGCTTTTGCAAACTCTTCGTAAGTTTTATTATTTATTTGAGGTCCACGAAAACTTTTTTCTACACCCTTGTGCTTATATTTTGCTATAAGTTTTCCCTCTCCATTTTCACCATGACAAAGATTACACCCTATTCCACGAGGGTTTTTATATAGTTGTGCAGCATACTCTTTTGGAGTGATAAAACTACTTGTGGCATAGAGATAAAGTGGTAATGTAAAAAAAAGTATCTGTTTCATTGTTAGCCTAATATTATTTAAAAAAGGTATAATAGCAAAAATATTATTTATGGGGTTTAAATGCAATTACTTGATGGACGAAAACTTTCAAAAAAGATAGAGCTTCAAATTACTGAAGATGTAAAGAAACTAAAAGAGAGTTGTGGATGTACACCTGGTTTAGCAGTTGTTTTAGTAGGTCAAGATCCTGCGAGTGCAGCTTATGTTGGGATGAAAAAGAGAGCTTGTGACCGTGCAGGTTTTTACTCTATTACCCATGATATGCCAGAGAGTATCTCCCAAGAAGCGATAGAAAAGACTATTGTTATGCTTAACAATGATACAAATGTTGATGGTATTTTAATACAGCTTCCTCTTCCTGAGCATATTGATACTACGAAACTTTTAGAACTTGTAGCTCCTCAAAAGGATGTAGATGGTTTTCACCCTTTTAATGTAGGTCGTCTTGTTACAAATCTTGATGGTTTTGTACCTTGTACACCACTTGGGGTAATGGAACTTTTAAAAGAGTACGACATCGATGTAAAGGGTAAAAACTGTGTCGTTGTTGGTGCTTCTAACATCGTTGGTAAGCCTATGGCCTCTCTTCTTTTAAACGCAGATGCAACTGTTGAGATTTGTCATATTTTTACAGATGATCTGAAAAAGCATACACTCAATGCGGACATCGTTTTATGTGGTGTAGGTGTAGTAAACCTCATAACAGAAGATATGGTAAAAGATGATGTAGTTATAGTAGACATAGGTGTGAGTAGAACCAAAGAGGGAAAACTTGTTGGTGATGTTGACTTTGAAAATGTAAGTAAAAAAAGTTCTTACATTACGCCAAGCCCAGGGGGTGTTGGACCGATGACTATCGCTATGCTTTTAAGTAATACACTCAAAGCTGCTAAAATGAATGCACAACAAAAGAAGAGTAACTAGATGAAGAAATCTCTACACAGAGCATATAAATGGTCAAACTCTTGGACAGGAACTATCATAATAGTTCTTTTTGTTATCTTTTTTGTAGCACAAGCTTTTAGAATCCCTAGTGGAAGTATGAAAGACTCACTTCTTATTGGAGATCATCTTTTTGCTAAAAAGTTTGCCTATGGTATTTCCATGCCCCATATTCCATTTATAGAGACTTCTATCATGCCTTGGAGCGATTCACTCCGTCTTGTAGATGGTGACACGCCAAATCGTGGAGATATAGTAATCTTTCGATACCCAGGAAATGTAAAACAACACTTTGTAAAAAGATGTTTTGCACTACCAGGTGATGAAGTACTTTACACAGATAGTAATGAACTCTATTTACGACCACATGAGGGTGATGCCTATATAAAAGCACACTACCCTGCTGAAAAAATCGTTACTCTTTTAGATAGACTTTGGGTCAAATCTCCTATGTCTCATGAACATCCAGGGATTCATAATGATGATAACCATAACATCTATGAAGATTATCTCCAAAGATACCTTTATGAGCATAGTGCTGTAGATATGATGCCACTTACTATACCAAGCTTATCACTGAAATATAACCTTCCATTTAATGGATTCTATAAAAAAATCCCAGAAAAAAGTTACTATATGATTGGTGATAATCGTGACCACTCAAATGATAGCCGTTTTTGGGGTGTTGTTCCTTATGATAATATCGAAGGTACACCTTGGTTTATTTACTTTTCTATTGATGAAAACTGGGAAATCAGATGGGATAGAATCGGAAAAACACCTACTGATTTAGAAGAACCTATTCATCTTAATAAAGCGATACAAGAGAGAAAAAGAACAGACAGAGATTACCATGGAATCACTTGATATTATAAAGCTAGTAGCAGCTGTTTTAGCACTTGCTATTGCTATCATAGGTCATGAGATTATGCATGGTTGGGTTGCTTATATGTATGGTGATACAACTGCAAAAAATGCAGGTCGTTTAACTATAAACCCTATAAGCCATATTGATTTAGTGGGAACTATTATTGTCCCTGCTGCTATGTACTTCTTACCTATGCTTATGGGTGCTGATAGTGGGTTTTTATTTGGTTGGGCGAAGCCTGTTCCTATCAATACTTCTACTGTTATAAGAAACGGTGGATACAATGCTGCTATGCAGGTTGATTTAGCGGGAATAGTCTATAATTTTACACTTGCTGCTTTTGCATCAATAGCTTTAGTTGCTATGAGTCAACCAACAACTGCTGATTCACTGACTTATGTTTTTGCATATATTTTAGTTTATCAGATACTTATCATAAATGTAGTGCTTGGAGTATTTAACTTACTCCCTGTACCTCAGTTTGATGGAGCGCATTTTTTGATGCATTTGGCGCTGAAGTACAAAGTGAACTCTGTTGCAGAGTTTTTTTATAAAAATGAGCGTTATGGGATGATTATAGTTTTAATTGTTATAATGACACCATTAAAAGATTATGTTCTATTCCTTCCCGTTAGAACTATACTGAATTTACTACTTTCTTAGGAGAAAAAATGAAGTTTTATATTGCGACAGATCACGCAGGCATCGAGTTAAAAGATTATACAGTTGAGTTACTCAAAGAGAAGGGTCACGAGGTGATTGATCTTGGACCATATTCTAAAGATAGAGTTGATTATCCTGATTATGCACATAAGGTTGCATCGTCAGTTTTAGAAGATAGTTCTGCTCATGGTATCTTAATCTGTGGAAGTGGTATTGGTATGAGTATGGCTGCAAATCGCCATGAGGGTATCCGTGCGGCACTCTGTCATGATGCATACACAGCAACAGTTGCTCGTGGACATAATGATGCAAATATCTTATGTTTTGGTGAGCGCATCGTTGGTAAGGGTGTAGCTGAGTCTATACTTGATGCGTGGATTGCTGGAAGTTTTGATGGCGGTCGCCACACTGGCCGTGTTGCAAAAATAGAACTCTAAGGAAACTAAATACATGTTTTGGGAATGGTCACTTTTAACTATACTTTCTATTGTTTCTGTTTATCTTTTTGTAAAAATGTTTTACTTTAAAAGTATCACTAACAAAGAACAAAGAAGTAATGACCTTATGAAACTTACACTTCATGAAGCAGAGATTCTCATAAGAAAGTATCAAATCCAACTCCAGCGAGCACTTGGAAATGTAGATATTTTAAGTGAGGAACTTACAAAACTCAGAAATGAGCTAAAAGTTCTCAAAAGTAGAAACTCAAAACATAGACAAGAAGTTGATAGACTCAACGGTAAGATAAAAGCCCTCGAGGGTAGAATCGACGCACTATTATAAAGGATAAGCAGAATGAAACTGAGCAAAACAGAAAGAAAAATACTTGAAAACTCTATCAGAGATATACAAGACTTTCCAAAAGAGGGAATAGTTTTTAAAGATATCACTACACTTTTAAATAACAAAGAAGCCTATAGTGTTCTAATGAACCACCTCTATCAGAAATATAAAGCGTATGACTTAGAGTATATAGCTGGTATTGATGCACGAGGTTTTATTTTTGGTGCGGCACTTGCACAGATGCTTCAAATTGGTTTTGTGCCCATTCGTAAAAAAGGGAAGCTTCCTTACACTACCATTAGTGAGAAGTATGCTCTTGAGTATGGTATTGATGAGATTGAAGTGCATATTGATGCATTTGGTGCAGAAAAAGGAGCTAGAGTTTTAGTCATAGATGATCTCATTGCTACGGGTGGAACTGCAAATGCTGCTGCTACTCTTGTAAACCAAACAGGTGCAGAGTGCGTAGAAGCTTGTTTTATCATCGGTCTTACATTTCTTGATGGTATCAAAAAGTTAGAAGAGAAAACTCCAGTATATACACTTATAGAGGTTGCTTAATGTATGTTCCTAAGCTGAGTAAATTTGATCCAGATGAAAATGGACACTTTGGAATCTTTGGTGGACGCTATGTCCCAGAAACACTTATGCCTACTCTCTTACAGCTCAAAGAAGAGTATGAGTCCATTCGCTTTGATGAAGAGTTTTGGACTGAAGTACACTACTATTTAAAAGATTATGTAGGTCGTCCTTCTCCACTTTACTTTGCACAAAATATCTCCAATGAACTTGGTGCAAAGGTTTACTTTAAGAGAGAAGATTTGAACCATACGGGTGCTCATAAAGTCAACAATGTTATCGCGCAGGGGCTTATGGCAAAAAGACTTGGTTATAAAAAAATCATAGCTGAAACGGGTGCTGGACAACATGGAGTTGCAACAGCGACTATCTGTGCCCTTCTTGATTTAGAGTGTGAGATATTTATGGGCGCTAAAGATGTAGAGAGACAAGAACTTAATGTTTTTCGTATGAAACTTCTTGGTGCAAAAGTAAATGCAGTTGAAAGTGGTTCTCGTACACTCAAAGATGCTATGAATGATGCAATCCGTCACTGGGTAACCAATGCTCGTGATACTTTTTACATCATAGGAACAGTTGCAGGACCACACCCCTACCCTATGATGGTAAGAGATTTTCAAGCGATCATTGGATGGGAAGCGCGTGCACAGATTTTAGAGAAAGAAGATCGACTTCCTGATCATATTATCGCTTGTATTGGTGGAGGGAGTAATGCCATCGGAATGTTCCAACACTTTTTAGAAGATGAGGGTGTTGAGTGTATAGGAATTGAAGCTGGTGGACTTGGTGTTGAAACAGATAAACATGGATGTTCTTTAGAAAAAGGTCGTCCCGGTGTTCTACATGGTCAAATGTCTTACCTACTACAAGATGAAGATGGACAGATACTTGAAGCACACTCTATTAGTGCAGGACTAGACTACCCAGGAATAGGACCAGAACACGCTTTTCACAAAGAAAACAAGAATGTAAGTTATGGAAATATCACAGATCAAGAAGCACTTGATGCCTTTGTATGGTTAAGTCAAAAAGAAGGAATTATTCCCGCTTTTGAGTCTTCTCACGCGGTAGCTTATCTAAAGAAAATACCAAATATAAAAGACAAACTTATCATAGTAAACCTCTCTGGTCGTGGTGATAAGGATATGATTCAAGCCAAAGATATACTTCACTTTGACTAGCTACTAACAGACAAGAATACGATCGTACTCTTGTTTTTTAGCCTCTTTGAGAGTCACTTTCGATCTCTCTATAATATCCTCAAGATTATCATCTTTTTGTATCTCTGTAATGGAAAATGCCATTTTTGGTTTTGTATTTTTAAGTATCTCTAAACTAGACATTTGTGTATTTATTTTTCTTACAACTGTTTTCGTTGACTTGACATCTGTATTTGTTAAAAGTAGCAAAAAGTCAGATCCAGCCCAACGAGCCATTACATCAGACTCACGCAGTACACTTTTTAACTCTTTAGAAAATCCAGATATATACTTTTCACCTCTCTCAAAACCAAAGATACCTACAAGTTTATCAACATTTATCAAACTCATATAGATAAGAGATGTAGTTACATCATAACGATGAGAACTACTAATATGATGTTTTAAAAGTGCTTGCATATGCAGTTTTGATGAAGACTTTGAAAGCGGGTCAATTGTTGCCAAATGAGTAAGTTTATCTACTCTTGATTGTAACTCATACATTTTTTGATACTGATTATAATGATACCGTACACGAGTCAGAATCTCATTCTTATCAAAAGGTTTTTTAATATAATCAGCTGCGCCTAATCTCAAACTTTCATTTAAAGTCTCTAAATCTTGATTTTTTGAACCCTCTATAAATACAATAGGGATTTTTGTATCTACTAAACGATGCACACTGTTTACAAGTTCAAATAGATCAGAAAAAGCAATATACTCCACCTGAGTATTTACAAATATAAGCTCAAAGTTCTTTATCTCATCTTTGCACTTTAAAAATTCTTTTTTGTCAAAGATAGGAACTACCTCAAAATCATCTTTTTTTAAAATAGATGTCAACTTTTGAGAATTTTTTTCATTCACTTCTAATATTAAAATTCGTTTATTTATCATGAGTTATTGTAACATAAATTTTATAGGAGAAGCTGATAGCTCAAGAATTTATTTGTAATATTTTCTCGAAGTAACTCTTCGCAAAACTTTTATACGCTTTAAAAACTTTACTCTGATACTTATTTTTATGATAGACAAGAAAAAGTTCTCTCTCAAAAGAGAAGTTTTTTAATTTTACTTCAAAAAGTTCCCTTCTTTGTAACTCTTTTTTAACAGAAAAGCGAGAGATACAAGTAATAGCCTCTTGATTATTCTCAAGCAAACTTTTCACCTCCTCAAACTCAGAAAACTCCATATAAATCTTAATCTCTTTTGCCAAACTCCCTAAACTCTCTAAAAATATCTCCCGAGTTCCAGACCCCTCTTCTCTTAAAATCCACTTTTTACAAAAAAGTTCATCTATATAAAACTCTCGAGAAGCAAGCTTTTTATCTCCTGAGACAACTATAAGTTTATCTTTAGCGACCTGCTCTTTTATAACATCTAATGAGTGATATGAAGACTCTATAAACCCTATATCTATCTCACCATTTAAGATTTTTTTGACAATATTTGAAGAGTTTAAAATCTCTCTTCTTATTTCAACATCAGGATTATGCAATAAAAAATCAAATATTATTTGAGGCATAATATAATCACCTATGGTTTTACTGCCCGCAATTTTTAAGATACCAGAGTGACTATTTTCACTAAACATCACCTGTGCTTCCTTGAGTGCTAAGTAGTGTTTATAAGTTTTCATCTGAAAAACTCTTCCTCTCTCGTTGAGTATCAACTTCTTCCCGATTCTATCAAAAAGTTGCTCTGTTAACTTTTTTTCTAAAGACTTTATAGCTAAAGAGATAGCTGACTGGCTTATACCTATTTTTTTTGCCAGTTGAGATATGTGTGGGTCTTCTACCAAATAGTAAAACAGTTCCAATTCTCTCAAAGTCATTCTA
>JALSUU010000159.1 GCA_027071075.1 Sulfurimonas sp.
AGGAGGTAGGGGGTGTTGATAAAAAAAATGCTTCTTTTGTGCTGCCGCTTGGAGCAACTGTTTCTATGGATGGGACTGCTGCTTATCTTACTGTTGCCGTTCTCTACATCGCAAACTTAGCGGGTGTCCCCTTAGGTTTTGGAAATCAACTACTTCTTGGTATTACCGTTGTGGCTCTCAGTGTCGGCGTGGCAGCACTCCCTAGTGCATCACTGGTTATGATGGTAGTTATACTTAACCAACTTGGTCTTCCTGTTGAGTATATGGCACTTATAGTAGCCGTAGATAGAATCTTAGATATGTGTAGAACCTCCCTCAATGTCACCTCAGATCTCATCGTTACAAAAATCATAGATGAACACGAAAAAAGAAGATAGACTCTACTCATGGCTTCTGCTTTTAGCCATGTTACTCTGGGGTGGTGGGTGGACGGCTCTGAAGATTTTAACAAAAGAGATGCCTATGGACATCATCATCTTTTGGCGGTTTTTTTTGATGAGTCTCTCTTTTTTACCTCTGCTTTACTTTTTTAAAGAGCCAATAAAACTTACAAAAAAATCACTCTCGTTTATAGCGAGTAGTTCTATTTTAAACATCGCTTTTATGGTCAGCTCTTTTTTTGGCATCAAGTATGGGCTAGCAGGAGCAGGGAGTGTTATCATAACCTCACTCTCTCCTCTTATGACTGTAATTTTAATGATACTTCTTTTTAAAAACCATATAAACAAGTTTCAAACTATTGGACTTTTTTTAGGTTTAGTGGGTGGGTATATCATCTTAGAGCTCAATGATTTATCACTCTTTTTCAATGGCTCAAATAGCTACTTTTTACTCTGTGCTATCATCTGGGCAGGAGTCACAATCCTCTCTCAAAAATCAACACCACATATTCATCCTGTGCATTACAGCTTTTTTATCTCTGTAGTGGCAACTGTTGCTTCTTTTTTTTATGCTTATGATGCAGATTTGATGTTAGTTTTTAAGCAGGGTTGGGAGTTTTGGGTTTCACTTATCTATCTTGCAGTTTTTGGGCAGACCATAGCAACTACCATCTTTTTCATGGCTTCAGGAAAACTAGGCAGTCAAAGAACAAGTTCCTTTATGTTCTTAGTTCCCATCTTTGCTCTTTTCTCTGCTTGGCTTATTTTAGATGAGCAGATGCAAACCCATATCATTATCGGTGGAGCGATTAGTATGTTCGCAGTCTATTTCATAAACAGCTCTAAAAATCGTAACTAAAAGATGTTATTTGCGTAAAATCAGTTTTCTTTCTATCCACAGCAGGAGCTGCATCATAGTCATAAAAAACACGCAGTTTCAAATGTAACTCTTTATAGATATTTATCTTTAACTCTATCGCATTGGATGTAATAAAGTCTCCTATATCATCTACTTTTGGTTGGTAGTAGCCAACATAAGAAAAAGATGTATTTTTAGTGATATCTACTACATAGGCTATATAACTATTTAGACGCGTATTTCTCTCATTTGGATCAAGCGCTGTAGTGTAGGTAATCCCCTCATAATAAGCTCCTATTCCAAAAAATAGATCTCCCCAATCATCTCTTTGTAAATGGTACCGAATACCTGCCCCACCAAGTCTTCTTTTATCAATACTTGTAAACTCATTCATCTCCGACTGAAGATAGAGTTCATAATCTGTATCTCCATAGAGTGTATGAATAAAACGCGCATGTCCATAGGTTTTATTTGTATTTCTTACTCCATTCGCTTTGCCATAAACACCTATTAGATTTAAAAAGGTTGTATAGGAGCTATTATTATCATACTGAAACTTAAGACCTAAACTATACTCATCTTTTTCAGTATTCCCTCTTTTTGTCTGAAAAGAACCCTCAACTTTTCCAGAAATTCCTGGTTTTTTCCCAATAGCCATTGGTTTTACAGTAATAATTGCCTCAGAGTATGTAATCATAAAGAGCAACAGTAGTAGTATTCGCATCTCTTCTCTCTTTTTTCTCGCATTTTAACATAAAAATGTTCTATTCTTTTAAAAGAAAAAGATGTTTATAATTACATTACTACCCAAAAATCAGCTAATTCTGATTTGTACTAGCAATCAGTTGCCCCTCTCCTTGAGTGAGAGTGATATAACGCTTATTTGTTGTGAGGTTATGCTCAAAAGTCACAAGAGCATTATCACTGAGTGCATAATAAGTATCACCACTCTCTACCTGAGTTCTTACCCCAAGTGCTAAATTATTACTACCTTTTTCATCAGAGCATCCGCTCATCAAAAAGCTTATGAACGATGCTATGAAAAACAACTTGA
>JALSUU010000160.1 GCA_027071075.1 Sulfurimonas sp.
AATTAATTATGAAAAGATAAATAAATTTAATTACTGATCTTTTGCCCAAGATTATTCATCATTGGCTTTGTTTTTACTCGTATTAAAACTGCTTAAAGTCTTTAATCAGAGCTTCTAATAGAAATTATTCTATTAGAGTATAGTTATCTATTACTATAGGGAAACCAAACAAATAAATGTTTGGATTTCAAAATAGAATAGACGGTTGTTGTTATATTAGTTATTTCTAAGTAATAGTAACTTGTTCGTTTGAACTAGTCCTTCTTACTTGCTTAGTTTTCAATGATCTCAAACATTCTCTCTTAACCTTCGACTCGAAGATTCGTAACCTTTTAAACAAGGTGTCTCTGTTTGTGGATGGGAATTATAGGGGAGTGTTGCTTAGAGATTGCTTAAGAAGAAAAAGAATTGAGATAAATAGTAAAAGTCTCATTAGACTTCTACTATCCAGCCTCCACCAATGAGCTTGTTCTCATCATAAAAGACCGCTGCTTGGCCTACGGCTACACCAAATACACTCTCTTTTAAATCTATGTACGCTTTATCATCTTCTATCTTTACATGACAAGGCACGGCTGTTGTTCTATATCTTAGCTTTACAGTTGTATCAAACTCTTTTGCATCACTAAACATATTTAGATTATTGATAACTACTCGTGTACATGAAAGTTCCTCTTTTTTACCTACAACTATTTGATTTTTTTCTGGGTTTATGCTTAATACAAAATGAGGATCATGTGCACCATGAACGGTAAAACCTTTTCTTTTTCCTATGGTGTAGTGCATATAGCCCTTATGGGTACCGACTACATTTCCCTCACTATCTAATACTTCACCTGGATTATCTACTTGAACATAATCTTTGAGCAAATCAGTATATGTTGTTTCTACAAAACATATCTCACTCGATTCTGCTTGGGATGAAAATGATTCTAATCCCTCTACTGATGCAGCTATTTTTTTGATATCAACTTTCTTTTTTCTCCCAAGAGGAAACTTTAATCTTGGTAATATCTCTTTGTTTACATAAAATAGAAAATAGCTTTGATCTTTTGTATCATCTTCTGCTTGATAAAAGTACTCACCATCAGTTTGAATGTAATGTCCAGTTGCTAGATACTGAGCACCTATTTTATTTGCAAAAGATATCATCTCTCCAAACTTCATTGTTCTATTACATAAGGCACAAGGGTTTGGAGTTTTTCCTGCTTCATAAGTATCTATAAAAGGTTGAAAAACTTCTTTTTTAAAACTCTCTTGTAAATCTAATACATGTAACTTTACACCTATCTTATCTGCCGCTTTTTGGGCACGGGCTTGATGAATCTCATGATATCCTGGTTTTGAGTGAAGTTTCATGTAAAGACCCTCTACTTCATACCCCTCTTCTAATAACATAAGAGTAGTAATTGTAGAGTCTACTCCCCCACTCATTCCAACAAGAACTTTTTCTTTCATCTTTTATCCTTTGAGACTTGATAATGACTTGTAATATGTTGTATCTTTTAAACCAACTGACTCTAATACTTCTATCTGCTCATCTAAAGATGTTTTAATCTCATTGACTACAAAATCTAAATCATCTGTTAAAGTCATTAATTTAATATCATTTTTATCAATCATTCCCTCTTTAACAAGTTTTTCTTCTATGAAACTCAAAAGAGGACGGAAAAAATCTGTTCCTACTAAAAATATCTTTACTCCTGTTACCTTTTTTGTTTGCACTAAGGTAAGTGATTCAAATAACTCGTCAAGTGTTCCAAAACCACCTGGAAATATAACATATGCCATTGAATATTTTACCAACATTACTTTTCTAGAAAAAAAATAATCAAAAGTTAACTCTTTACTTGTGTATGGATTAGGAACTTGCTCCATTGGTAAATCAATGTTAAGTCCTATTGACTCTACCTTGTCATGTTCATGCGCTCCACGATTTGCAGCTTCCATGATTCCCGGTCCACCGCCTGTCATAATATTAAAACCACATTCACCTAATTTTGAAGCCAATTTTGAAGCTTCTTTGTAGTACTTTTTGTCTTCTTTCGTACGCGCACTTCCAAATATAGTTACAGTTGGTCCTAAATCTCCAAGTTCATCAAAACCTTTTACAAAATCTGCAATTATTTTAAAAACACTCCACATATCTGCGGATTTTATATCTCTTATATATTTTTTTGTTACTGCATTTCCTTGATCTTTCACAACTACGCCTTCATTTTTTGTAATCTATCTTTTTTTGAACCAATTGTTGTAATTTGAACCCCAAAGTTTCCATCAACAATAACAACCTCACCCTCTGCAATAACATGATTGTCTACTAAAATTTCTAAAGGATCATTTGCAAGTTGATTTAACTCTATAACGGAACCTATATCCATATTAAGCACATCTTTTAAGAGCATTCTTTTCTTACCAATTCTTACTCTCACTGGTAATTTTACATCCATAATTAAAGATATATTATTCATCTCTTCACTAGTTAACTGAATATCCTCTTCACAATTAGATGCAGATGGAGCCCCTGAAGTCTCAAAGCTTTCACTCACAGCTTCAGTTGTAGGTTCACCAGAGATAGCATTATAAGTTTTTTCATCAATAATAAACATCAGTAAAGATTTAAAAGTATCAAGAGAAAAATTATAAACGAACATACGACTAAAATCTTCCAAACTGACATCAGAATCATCTGCAATATTGTCAACACTTTCAACACTAAAAGAAAGAATTGGCAACTCTTTTTGCGCAGAGAGAGTATTTGATATCGCACCAAAGATATTTGAAACTATCTCTTTGGTTGCATCAATATCATCTTCACTCACATCTTCTCTATCACTTGCCTCTTCACCCATCATCATATCGGAGAGAGATGCAGCAAGACTCGGTGGGAGTGCGACCATTATATTAGCATCAATATCACCACTTACTTGTATTTTTACAAGTACTATAGGAGGCACTATATTTGAGATAATACTTAACTCTTGTTCCTCTTTTAAAGAGAGAGATGGGGCTACTCCTACTAGTGCCTCAATGGTACCGACTGTTTCATCTTCAAACAGTTTTATAAAATCACTCATCATCTTCCTCCTCAGGCTTATCATCTATAATCTCTTTTACACCAGAAATTTTCTCTTTTCTTTGTTTTTCAAAACTCTCTAGTGCACGCTTCACAGCATCTTTTTCTGTATCTATCACTTCTGTAATCTGAATAGATTTTCTAAAGCGTCTCAGACCTATTTCACCCTTAAAACGCTCTTTTCCATCAACACTTACTCTTACAATATCATCTGCTGCACTAGAGAGTCTCAGTACATCTCCAATCTGCAAATCTAAAATATCACCCATGGTTAAATCAGCATCTCCAAGATTTGCTTCCACATCAACTTTAGCTCCACCAAGTAGCACTTGCAACTCTGTATTTCTACTCTTTTTTGAGCTTGTTTCATTTAACATCAAGTCTCTTGATGCAAGTTTAGGCAAGATTGGTTCTAATGCGATAACAGGATAACAGATATTCATCATACCTGAAGAGTGTCCGATAATTATCTCCATAACAACCATAACAACAATCTCATTTTGTGCAACAATTTGAACAACATTTGGACTTGATTCTTTGGACTCTACCGTCGGGTAAATATCCATAACTGGACCCCATGCTTCTTTGAGCGTACTCATCATAACACGCAGTATTGTCTCAAAAAGTGAAAGTTCTATATCTGAGAACTCACGACTTGCATCAAAAGGTTCCCCTTTTCCACCTAATAGCCTATCAAGCATTGGAAAAGCAATGGAGGGATTTATCTCTATTATCCCACTTCCTTCTAAAGGTTTTACAGAAAAAACATTAAAAGAAGTTGGGTTTGGAAGAGACATCAAAAACTCACCATAAGTCATCTGATCCACAGAGTGCAGTTGTATCTCAACAATAGAACGCATAATAGAAGAGATTTGTGAAGCTAAACTTCTTGACATCTTGTCATGCACACCTTTAAAGGCACGAAGTTGCTCTTTTGAAACTCTATTTGGACGCTTGAAGTCATAAAGTGTTACTTGTCTTTGAGGAAGTAAATTTTCTTCACCACTCTCTAGGACATCATCACCCTCGTCTTCAACAACATCCAAGAGTGCATCAATCTCCTCTTGTGAAAGTATATCTGCCATATTATGCTCCTATACTCTCTTTAATTTTTTTAATTACAGATTTATGAATCTGTGATATTCGTGATTCCGTAATATCTAAAACATCACTAATCTCTTTAAGTGTCAACTCTTCAAAGTAGTAGAGTTGAATTATCATCTGCTCTCGCTCCTTATAATGAGAAAGAATTTTTTTAATAACTCCAACAAGCTCATCTTTCTCAACCTGCGCTAAAGCAGCCCCCTCATCACCAACTTGCAGCTGATCATGTAGAGGCATTACCGTGTAAATAGTTGAAGCAATTCTTGCATCATGCACCTTATCTTCACTCTCATTCAGCTTAATAGAGAGCTCTTGATCTGTTGGTTCTTCATCATGCGTTAAAAGATGCTCTTCCACTGCATAATCTATGGCTTTAACTAATTTACGACTTGCACGACTTAAAATATCTAAACTTCTCAAGTAATCAAGCATAGCCCCATACACTCTTTTTTTTGCATATCCCCAAAATGAATCATTTAGAGACTCATCATATCTTCTTGCTAATTTTATAAGTTCTTCTGTCCCAATAGCAGAGAGATCTGAAAAGTCTATAGAACTAGGAAGTCTCTCTTTGAGTCTAAATGCCATCGCTTTTACAGCAGGTAAATACTGAATTGCTAGTTCATCTTCTTTATGTTTTATATCTGCAGCATAAGCATTTCGTATCATGATAATTGTCCAACTGTATCATCTTTATTCATTTTAGCAGCGATGTCTGTAATTTTAATCGCAGAATCTATAAGCTTTTCACGCTTATTAATCTCTTTTACAAAAAAATCTAACTCTTTTTCATGAGCATCTCTTGGAAACTTATAAGAGCGTGCAGTAAGCGTTCTATAATAAAATGCAATAATTATATGAGAAAACAGATAGAAAAATATAGTAATAAAAAATGTATACAAAAAGAGTCCATCTGCATCAAATGATTTTAAAATGCCAAAAATGATTCCGACAAAAAAACCCTGAACAGTAAAAAAATAAACAAAATTTTCACCTAACATCTACTACCCCAAACCTATTTTAAAAGTGCTGCATCAATCTCTTAAACAACCCAGAGAGACCACTATCGTTTGATGTAACTAGCACATTTCGTTCCAATTTACTCGTGATTTTCCCCACTATAAGCTCTATATCACGGGCAGGCTGGGAGTTTGGATACTCCGAGCAAAAGAGTGCTCTCTTTTTTACAGAGGAAGAAACTTTCACATCTTCATTTATTTTTCCCATCAACTGTAAGTTTAAACTTCCAGCAATATTAGCATTTGCTACTTTTTTAATCTTATCAAAAACAGCAACTGCTTCTTTTTCACTCTTTACCTGATTCATAATCATACTCACATCATCACGAAGCAAAGCAATAGTTTTAATAGTCGCATATGCATCAGTAATAGCCGCAGGATCTGGAACTGTTACAACTATTACATCATCAGCAGCATTTAAAAACATCTGAATATGCTCCCCTATTCCAGCCCCTGTATCTATAATCATTACATCTAATTTATCTAAGACTTGTGCATCTTCCATAAAACGCTCAAAAAGTGCCATATCAGAGTACTTTAAAATCTCATCACCACTCTCGCCTGGAATCAGAATCAAGTTTCTAGTGATTGGAATTAAAATATCACTCACACTTGCCTCGCCTTTTAAGACATGTAAAATATTCTTTTTAATCTTTACATTAAACATTACATCAAGATTTGCTAAACCAATATCTGCATCAAATATCCCAACATTAAGACCTTTTTGTGAAAGAGCGTATGCGAGATTTGAGCTAATTGTGCTTTTACCAACTCCACCTTTACCACTAGTAACCGCGATAAAGCGTGTTTTTTTAGACTTCTTCTTTTGATTTTTTGAGCTTGCTGATACTAACTCTTCAAGCTTTTTTGCCTGATGTCCTATCATACCTTGCTCCTATTAAAACCATTGAGCAGACACTCAATTAAAAAGTCACTACTTGCACAGACTAAATCTTCGGGAACCTCTTGTCCAACTGAAAAATAACTTATTGGCTTTTTCGTATCAAAAGCAAGAGAGAATATATTTCCAAAGCCAAGTGTCTCATCAAGTTTTGTAAACATTAAAGTATCTATTCCCAAGCTCGAAAAATTATCATAAGTGACTTTAAGATCTTCATACTTAATAGAACTTGGCATAACTAAAACAACTTCAACTTCATACTCAGTTGTATTTGCTTCTAAACACTCAT
Organism: Sulfurimonas sp.; assembly: GCA_027071075.1. Classification (GTDB taxonomy): domain Bacteria; phylum Campylobacterota; class Campylobacteria; order Campylobacterales; family Sulfurimonadaceae; genus Sulfurimonas. The sequence continues at coordinate 6,390 of JALSUU010000160.1, forward strand.
ATATTTTCTCTATTTTTCCCTTATCATAAGGACTAGAACCCATAGTATCAATCAAAATATAATCACAATAACGAAGAGAATTCAGAGCACTCGTAAACTCAGGGGGATCAACAACAGTTTCAATACCTAGCTTCATCATTCTTGCATACTGCATCAACTGCTCCACTGCTCCAATTCTATAAGTATCAAGAACAACTAAACCAACTTTATATTTTTTTTGCATTAAAAAAGAGTATCGTGCTGCAAGTTTTGCAATACTTGTCGTTTTTCCAACACCCGTTGGACCAACAAGCATCATCACTTTTTTTGCACCTACGATAGGGGTACTTTCTCGTCTAATAGGTACCATCTTTCGTAATATTGTTTGAAAATATCTTTTTACAGTAGTCGAATTTTCACGCATCTTAAAAGGCATCAACTCTAAAGTAATTTGCATTAATTCATCTAAATGTTCTTTATTCATCCCACTTTTATGTGCAAGTCTATAAATCTCTGCGAACTCAGAGGGTATTTGCACTTGCGTATTGGGTGCTTTTTCATCCCAAAACATATTTTGAATAATTTTCACTTTATCTGTGAGTTTATTTATCTCGCTACGAATCTCTTTAAGTTCTTTTGGTTCACTCGATACAGGTTGCGAATATTTTGGAGGTGACATATATTCAGCGATTGGATCATTTGTGACATTTGAAACCTTAGCTATTTGTTGGGCAGCATTTGAGATGTCTAAAAGAATCTCTTCACTCTCTTTTTTGACACTTCTCTGTTGGGAGAGCGGTTTTTTTGGCTTTTTATAGCTTGATTGTAAATTCTCGCCTTCAACTCCAATGATAATCTCATAAAGTCCATCTTGCCCTAAAGATTTTTTACGAATCTCTTTGGTCTCGATAAGCATACCCTCATCACCTATCTCCATTTTTGCTTTTTTTAGTGCTTCAGAGGGAGTTCTACCTGTAAATGATAAAATATTCATCGCTTGAGCCTCGCTAATGGAATCAATACACTCTCTCTTTTATACCACTCTGGATGTGGAAGGGTAAGTGTTGGTGTATTTAAAACTTGTTTATCAAAAAAAATAATATCCAAATCTAATGTCCTTGGAGCATTTGCAAAACTTCGTTTACGCCCAAATTTTTTCTCTACTCTTTGTAAAAATCTTAAAAACTCTTTTGCTTGCATCGAAGTATCTATAATCATAATTGAGTTAAAAAAATCATCCTGCGCGAGATACCCAAAAGGAGGATTTTTTAAAATCAACGATGTTTTGATAAGTTCTATCCGTTTTTCTCTTTTTAAAGCAAAAAAGAGATGTTCAAACCTTCGTTTCACATCTCCAAGATTTCCACCAATTCCAACAGTAGCTTGGTGAGAAAATCTTTTTTTACTTTTAAAATTACAGCCAAAACGCAAAGAGGAGTAACTCTCTAAACTTTTACTCAATTTACGCTTTATATACATCTATCTTTACTTATGCTTGAGCTTCTTCTTGAGCTTTTTGATGTGCTTCTTGAGCCGCTTTTAACTCATTTAGAATTTGTAGCATCCCCATCATTGCTAAGTGGTAACCAAATGGACCAAATCCTACTATTGATGATGCACATACTGGTGCGAGCATATTCTCTTTTCTAAACTCTTCTCGTCTATGAATATTTGAAATATGTACTTCTATCGTTGGAATAGAAACAGCAGAAATTGCATCACGGATAGCAATTGAAGTGTGTGTATATGCCGCAGCATTAATAATAATCCCTTGAGCATCACCATAACACTCTTGCACCTTATCAACTATCTCACCCTCTAAGTTACTTTGAAAAAACTCTATCTCTACACCATTTTGTGTTGCAACATCTTTCATTTGTGCATGAATCTGCTCAAGTTTCATTGGACCATAAATATTTTGTTCTCTTACACCGAGCATATTTAAGTTTGGACCTTGGATTACTACTATTTTCATAATTTACCTTTTTTAACTGACTTTACACACTTATAGTATATTTAGAAGTGAGTAAGATCAGTTTTTAATTTTTAGAAAGTCATTTTATCGAAATTAATATTAAAAAATTGTATAATAGAATTCAAATTTTAAATAAAGATAATCTATATGCAAATAATCAACCCACATTATATTTTAATGAGAGATAAAGTCACTACAAATCTCTCAGTAGCCTTTGAGAAAACAATAGTAAAAATTGCCCCTTACGAGGAACTTTTAGAACTCTACCCTGATGCGAAAGTCACTTCACTACGAGAAAATTCTCTGCTGATGCCAGGACTTATAAATGCACATGTACACATAGAGTTCTCAGCAAATAAAACAAAACTAAGCTATGGCGACTTTATGCAGTGGCTCTATAGTGTTATAGAAAACCGTGAAGAGTTAATCGGTGGCTGTAATAGAGAGTGTATGAGTAAAGCGATTGACTCTATGCTTGAGTCGGGTATCACCACCTTTGGAGCGATAAGTTCTCATGGTATGGACTTAGAAGCTTGTGCGAATGCCGCACAGAATGTTATCTTTTTTAATGAACTTATTGGTTCACAAGCAACGATGGCAGATACACTTTTTACAGACTTTTTATCTCGTCTTGATGCAAGTAAATCTATTAAGAGAGAAGGTTTCTCTTCTGGTGTAGCCATTCACTCACCTTACTCTGTCCATCCAGTTTTAATTAGAAAAGCTTTAGAGATAGTAAATAGTGAGTCCCTTCCTTTAACTGCACACTTTATGGAGAGTATCGCTGAGAGAAATTGGCTTGATGATAGTAGTGGTGAATTACAAGAATTTTTTGAAACACTTTTAAAACAGAAACAAAATGTATCCAATGCAGATGAATTTTTAGAGAACTTCAACAACACACCTACTCTCATGACACATGTTACAAATGCTAATGATGCAGAGCTAGAGAAACTTGTAAAAAATAAGCATACCGTTATTCACTGTCCCATTTCAAATAGACTTTTAGGAAACAAATCTTTAGATATTCAAGCCCTTGATGCAAAAAATATTCGCTGGATAGTTGCAACTGATGGTCTCAGTTCAAACTATAAACTTGATCTGTTTGAAGAGATGAAGATTTCTCTTTTTACACATCCAGATATTCCTCTACTCCCATTTGCTCAAGCACTCATTGATGGAGTAACTATTCACCCCGCGGAGGCACTTGGAGTCAATGCAGGTGAAATTGCTGAGGGGAAAAATGCAGATATGCTTATATTAGATTTAGAGAGTGAGCCAACTCAAGAGTTAGCAATTCATTTAATCTTACAAAGGTATAATATCTCAAAAGTTTACATAAATGGTAAACTAAAAAAAGGGGAACAATAGATGGACTTTCTAAAAAAACTTTTCTTACCAATTACGCTACCGATGAAATTTATTCAAGAGCACTTCAAGGCTATGCTCTTTTTACTACTGCTTTTTTTAATTTTTGCACCTAGAAGTAATGAAGAACTTACACCACATAATCTTGTTCAAATCAATCTTGCAGGACCTATTATGGATGCAAGTGAGATTGTTGAGAAGATAGATAAAGCAGCTCAAAACAAAAATGTCAAAGGTGTGCTTTTAAACATAGACTCCCCAGGTGGGGCTGTTGCTCCCTCTGTTGAAATTGCATACGCTATTAAAAGACTTCGAGAAAAAAAACCTGTTGTTGCTTATGCAAAAGGAACTATGGCTAGTGGAAGTTACTACGCTAGTATTTGGGCAAACGAAATTATAGCAAATCCAGGAAGTATGGTTGGAAGTATTGGTGTCATTATGCAAGGTGCTGATTTAAGTGGTATTATGGAAAAAATTGGAGTCAAAACACAGGTTGTAAAAGCTGGAAAGTATAAACAAATTGGCACACCTGACAGAAAATGGTCTGACTTTGAAGTAAATGAACTTAATAAAGTCATTCAAGGAACATACGATATGTTTAGTCAAGATGTAGCGAATGCAAGAGGTCTAGATATTAAAAAACGAGATCTCTATGCAAATGCACATATTTTTACAGCACAACAAGCCAAAGAAGTTGGTCTTATTGATGCCATAGGTGTAAGTTATGATGCAAAAAAAAGGGTTATAGAACTCTCTAAAGTTACAAATCCTATTTGGAATCAAGAGGATAAATTTGATAAACTTATCAAAAAACTCTCAGCAACTACAGCTGTAACACTCCATACCTACTTTCCATCTATCGTTATGAAATAGCCTTAGGCTATTTCACTCACTTGTACAACTTCATTTAAATTTTCAAAAATTCTTTCTACTCTATCTTGCCACAGTTCACCAAATTTTTTCACCTCTTGGGGTGTTGCATTACCAGAAATTAGTTTTTGCATAAGTGGCATCATATTAGGATTTGGATTAATAGAGTTTGGATTATATGTTACATCTACACTTTTTGAACTATCTACTCTTGTAAAGCGAACACTTGCATCAATATCTGCACTAAAGAACATCAAAGAGTGACGAGCGAACTGTCCTTGAAGTCCTTTAAAACCACTTTTATCTGTTGCACCAGTGATTTGTGAGATTACATTTGCTATAACTCCAGCAACACCATCTTCTAAAGCCTCTTCAAACTCTACCTTAATGTTTCCACGCACAGCTCTTTCATCTGGATAAAGCGCATGTAATCCTGCTAAAGTTATAATGTAAGCACCTGCAACTGTTGGGCAAGAGTGCCCTGCTTGTTTTACAACATCAAGATAATTAAACTCATACTCACCCATTTCAAAAGCACCAAGAACCTGAGAGAGAGGATCTTTTACTTTTATAGTTTCAATAGTGTCAAAAAATTTTGGATAATTCATTGTATAGTTTCCTTTTTTAAAACCTTTGCACTAACAACAACACTATTACTCTGCAGTTCAAAGGTATCATCTACATTTAAAGAAGTGATGTCAATAACTTGAGCATTCTGTGAGATTTGTGCAAAGCCTTTTTTTGTTTTTAATTTTGGATTGTTTGATTCTAGCACATTTTTCAGATTTAAAAGTTGATTTTGAGCAATATTTATTCGAGAATCAATAGCTTGAGGAAATCTACTTCGCAGACTCTCCAAGTCTCTAGAAAAACCTTGTAGTTTAAAAAGTATAGTTTGTGAAAAGTTTTCTTTAAAAGCCTGAATTTCCTCTTTTTTCTGTAGCAATTTTTTTTCTACAGAGTGTTGCGCATACGATTTTGTGAGGTGTTCTAACTCTTGGGAGTAGTTATAAATTTTTTGATGTATATTATGTGTGAGATTTGAGGATAACGAGTCTATAGTTTGGTACAACTCATTTGTATCGGGAAGTGCTATCTCCATCGCTGCACTTGGAGTTGCCGCTCTTACATCAGATACAAAATCACTTATCAACCAATCTATCTCATGACCAACAGCAGAAATCATAGGTGTAGTAGCTCTAAAAATGGCTTCAGCCACCATCTCTTCATTAAAAGCCCAAAGGTCTTCTATACTTCCACCACCACGAGAAACAATTATAATATCATACCCCTCTATATCTGCTCTATCAATCGCAGCACTTATAGCAAACTTTGCATCATCACCTTGAACTAATACATCATAAACATCAATCTCTAAAAGTCTATATCTACTATTTGCCACTCTTAGCATATCTTGTAAGGCAGCACCAGTGGCAGAAGTCACTAATGCTATGCGAGAGGGAAACTAGGGAAGTTGTTTTTTAATTTCAGGATTAAAGTACCCCTGATTTGAGAGTTTTTGTTTGAGTTGTTCATAGGCTAAGGCTAAAGCACCCTGTCCTGATGGTTCAATAGAGAAACAGTTTATCTGATACGATCCACGAGGAGCATACAGAGTTATAGCACCATTTATGACAACTTTCAGCCCCTCTTCGAGTCGAAACTTGAGTCTTGAGGCATTTCCTCGAAACATCACACAACTAATAGATGATGCACTATCTTTGAGTGTAAAGTAGATATGTCCAGAGTTGTGAAATGTAATGCGAGAGAGTTCACCCTCTACGAGGACTTGATTAAAACTTGTCTCCAAAAGACCTTTTATCTGCTCATTAAGTCCTGAGACACTAAGAGTATACACTGCTCAACTCTATTTTTTACGAGCGATAAGAAGTGTTGAGATATCCATAGAAAAGCTTTTTGTATAGAGCATTTCAAACCCTGCTTCTACTAGTTCTCTTTGCATATTTGCTACCGTTGAAAACTCTTCGATAGAGTTTGGTAGATACTCATACGCTTCAAGATTTTTGGAAATAAATCCACCCACTTTAGGTAAGATTTTATTTGTATAAAAGTTCATTATTTTACTTAAAAAAGAGGGGTTTTCATTTTTCATAAACTCTAAGATGACGACAAGTCCATCTTTTTTTAAAACTCTATTAAATTCAGCTAGAGCCTCTTCTCTCTCAACAACATTGCGTATACCATAAGTAATACTTAAAATATCAGCAGACTCTGACTCTAATGGAATTTCGGTTGCCTTAGAGATATGATAATTAAATTTTGGATACTTCTTACGAGCAACATCAACCATACCCACAGATGGATCAACACCAACTATTTCACCTATAGCTATACCTGACTTCTCTGCACGGTCACGCCAAAACTCCATCATGTCACCTGTTCCACAAGCTACATCAACAATCCTATCTAGTGAATCTTTTGCAGAGTACTCATACGCCAAATCACAGGCTCTTCTTCTCCAACTCTTGTCAACACCCATACTCATAACACGATTTGCAGTGTCATATGTTGGTGCGATATCATCAAACATTGATACGATTTTTTCTTGCTTTTGTATGTTCTTTTTACCTTGAGAGCTCATCTGTTTATATCCTTTTCATCCACATAATTATATCTTTCTCTTCTTTTCTTTGGTTTAAAATCTCAAACTTATCATCTTCAAAATTGATTCCACTCTGACCACCAAAACTAGGTGCTACATAGCATAAGTAATAATCAACTATATCACGAGTAAGAGTGTACATTCCCTCGCCACCCTCAATCATAATATTTTTATAACCCGATAATCTTTTAAAATCTTTTTCAATAAATACTTCTCTTCCCTCTACACTAAAAAGAGGAATCTCTCTATCAAAATCTCTTTTTCGAGAGAGTATCAAAATATCAGGAGCTTTTCCATCTACTAACCTTGCATCAAGTCTTGGTCTATCTTCACGAACAGTTCCACCACCAATAACTAAGAGGTCACAAACATCACGCATAGCATGTACATTTTTTCGTGATTCGCTTGAGCTAATAACTCCTGCATCAGTAGTTCCACTCAATCTTTGTGCCCATTTAAAAAAAACAAAATTCTCTTTAAGAGATTTGTTAAATGGATAAAGCAAAGCATCACACTCCTCTTTTAGAAGCTCACTATAGACTTCACATCCATTCATCTGCAGTCGCATATTTCCATTTTTAGCGATTTTATTTGTGTCGTAAGAACCAACGAAAACTTCTTTTATCCCTAATTCACTAATCAGTGATGCACAAGAGGGAGTTTTGCCATAGTGTGAGCAAGGTTCAAGAGTTGTGTAGAGTTTCAGATTTTGAAAAATATTATTGTGATTACTTAAGAGGTGTGTGTGAATATCTGCCGCATCATCAAGTGCTAAAATATAATCATCTTGAGTCAGTTTATGATAGGCAAATTTAAGAGCATTCACTTCTGCATGTGGAGTTCCGGCACGAGTGTGTGCTTCAACTGCTAGGATTGCACCATCTTCTGAGACAACACAACATCCAACAGCAGGATTTGGATAGGTTAAACCTTGATACACCCAAGCTTCTTCTAAAGCGAGACGCATATAAAAGGAGTTATCAATTACCATTCAAAGAATGTTTTTGCTTTAATAATATCGTTAAATTCTACTTCTACCGTCTCTTCATCGGTTTTGACAAAGATTTTAGAGCCTTCTACTTTTTCTAAAGTACCTCTAGTTTTCTCTTTTCCACTATGAAGTAATGAAACTTTTTCACCAAGACTCTTTTTAAAGTGATTAATATTTGTTAGTTTTCGCTCAATTCCAGCAGTCCCAACTTCTAAGCGATATTCACCAGACACAGGAGGAGTTACATCTAAAAGTGGAGATATAAGGTGTGTTAATTCTACACATTCATCTAAACTAACCCCCTTTCTTTTTCCATTTTCTATCTCAGAAGAGATTACATTTATTCTGTATATAGTTTCATCATTTTCACTTACAACAGATGCATCATAAAGCTCTAAATCTACTGATTTTACCATTGATTCTATATCACTTTGCAAACTCATGAATCTTCTCCCTTTCTCTCTTGTGCTATCTTTTTGAAAAGTGCATCAATATTTCTTGATTTTTCTAACTGTTCATCAAATTCAAATGTAAACTTTGGACAACGAAACCAACCCTGATCTTTCAGACAAAATGTCTCAACTATTGGACGAGCTTTTCTTAAAAGTTTAAGATACTCTCTCTGCTCGGATTCTGTATACTCTTCAGGGTTAATATAAACCTTTGCATCACTCTTTCCACGAGAGCATTTGACTTCTAAAATGTTTAACTCATGCAGTCTTTTATCATTTAAAGAACCAAGTGCCTGAGGTACCAACTCTAAAAGAACTGATTCAGTCCTTTTAAGTTTTATCTCTGCTTCTGTCATTATAAACTAACTTTTTGCTCAACTTTTTTGAATGTTTCAAGAACATCACCAGGAATAACATCATCGTATCCACTGATAACAACACCACATTCATAACCATTACCAATCTCTTCAACATCATCTTTAAAGCGTTTGAGTGAAGTAAGTTCACCTTCATAGTGAACAACACCCTCACGAATAACACGGACCATACCACCACGGATAAGACGACCATCAACAACAACACAACCAGCAACAAGACCTTTAGGAATCTTAAACACTTCTCTAACTTCTGCTTGACCAGTATTTTCTTCTGTATATTTTGGAGACATCATACCAGTAAGCATACCAGTGATATCATCTATAAGTTGATAGATAATTGAGTATGTTTTAATCTCAACACCTTTTTGTTTTGCACTCGCTTTAACAGCACCCGTTGGACGCACATTAAATCCAAGAAGTACACAGTTTTCAGAGTTATTTACAAGTTCTACATCACTTTCAGTAATTCCACCAACTCCACTTGAAATGATATTAACTTTAACTTCATCATTTCTAAGTGCAAGAATAGAGGTTCTAATAGCTTCAAGAGTACCATGAACATCCGTTTTAAGTACCACTTTAAGAGATTTCAATTTCCCTTCTGCAATCATAGCTGTCATATCTTCTAATGAAGATTTAGTTGAGATTGAAAGTTCTTTATGTCTATCATACTCATGACGCTTTATAGCATACGCTTTTGCTTCTTTTTCATCTTCCATAACTGTCATAATCTCACCAGATGCTGGAACTAAGTTAAGCCCTGCAACAACTGCTGTATGTGATGGTAAAAGCGTTTTAATCTGTTTGTTATGTTCATCTAACATCGCTTTAACACGACCATAAGCAGCACCACACACTACATAATCACCAACTTTTAAAGTACCGTTTTGAACAATTACTGTAGCAACTGGACCACGACCTTTTTCTAAAGAGGACTCAATAACAGCCGCTTTTGCGAGAGTATTTTTATTTGCTTTAAGTTCTAAAATTTCAGCAGTTGTAAGAATCTCTTCTAGTAAATCATCAATACCCATATTTGATTTTGCAGAAACAGGCACAAATGCTATATCTCCACCCCAATCAACAGGAGAGATACCATGCTCAGCCATTTGACCTTTCACCATATCTGGTTGTGCAGTCTCTTTATCCATTTTGTTTAGAGCAACTATAATTGGAGCACCTGACTCTTTTGCAAGCTTGATAACTTCAAGAGTTTGTGGTTTCACACCATCATCAGCAGCAACAACAATAACAATAATATCTGTAATCTCTGTACCTTTTTCACGCATATGTGAGAAAGCAGCATGACCAGGAGTATCTATAAATGTGATTGCTTTTCCATGTTGATCAATTGTATAAGCACCAATATGTTGTGTGATTCCGCCAGCTTCACCATCTGTAACTTTCGCTTTACGAATTGCATCAAGAAGTGATGTTTTACCATGATCAACATGTCCCATAATTGTAATCACAGGAGCTCTTTCAGTTGCATCTGGATCCTCTTCGATATCTTCTTCTTCATGAGTAAACTCATCTTTAGGATCGACTATAGTCACTTCAACATCAAACTCTTCACTTAGTATCTCAATCTCATCATTTCCAAGGAAATCATTTTTCGTCATCATCATTCCAAGATCAAAAAGAACTTTAATAATATCAGTTATAGGACGCTTTAGAGCCTCTGCAAACTCATAAACACGAACATCTTCAGGAATCTCTACATGAGTTACTATTTCTTCTTCATGAGAAGCTTTTGAATACTTTTTACGCTTGTCTTTACGAACTTTTCTACCACGAGGTGCTTGCTTTTTGTTAGCATTTCTACCTGCTGGTCTAGGTGCACGAGGTTTTCTTGGTTCTTCTACTGGAAGAGGTGCGCGCTCAGTCGAATTTAAGTCAAGAAGTGTTACTTGTCCATCCATATCCATAGATACATCAGACATTGCACCACCAAAAATATCTAAGCGTCTTCCCTGATCTTGCTTTTTAGCACTCACAGATGAACCGCGTGATCTTTTCTTTTGCGCTAACTCTTCTAAAACTTCAGCACTCATTTTTCCATATGAAGATACAGAAGCTTGTTTTTGAGGAAGATTATAGTTTTCTTCAACTTTAGGCTTTCTCTTCTTAACAATTTTGAGTCCTGACTTTTTCAAACCTGGTCTTGAAACTGGTGTAACAACTCTAAGTGTAGTCTTAGGAGTTGCCTTTTTAACCTCTTCTTTTTTAGGTTCTTCTGCTTTTGCTTCTGCATCAACCTTAGGAGTTTCTTCCTGCTTTACTTCAACTTTTTCAATTTTCTCAGCAACTTCACTCTCTTTAGGTGTAGAATCTTCAGTTTTAGCTTCAACTTCTTCTTTAGCTTCAACCTTCTCTTCTTTTGGAGTATCACTTTTAGCTTTTTTCACAACTTTAGGCTTACTCACAGGAGCTGCTTTCTCATCTTCACCATTCATAATGAAGTTCGCTATCTCTTCTGCTTGTTCCATACTAACTTTGCTCTGTGCAGCTTTGACTTCGATACCTAAACTTTTTGCTTTTTCTACAACATCTTTAGAAGCAATACCTAGCTCGTCTGCAATTTCTTTAACGCTAACTTTATCTGTCATCAGTGATGATCTCCTTTAGTTTGTTCAAATGTTTTTCTCTTTGGTTGTTTCTGCATTGACGCATTAACACTTTAGAGATTTTTTTCTCATCTTCTAAGCAAGCAGTACAGAAGTAAAAACTTCTGCCTACTCCATTAAATGAACTTAACTCTCCATCTACACATCGAACTCTAAGTAACTTAGATTGCTCTTCTCTTTGACGACAAGAAACACACATTCGAGTTGGTTGATGAAAATTTTTCGCCATTATATCTAAATCTTACTTTATTTAATAGGCTTTATCGCTCTATTATAAGCCCATTGTTATCAAAATCCAAGATTTTTACACCAAAATCAGGAAATTTCTGAGAAAACTTGTTTGCAATCATTGATGCATCCTCATCATATACAAGAGAAAAAAATGTACTTCCGCTCCCCGAAAGTGTACTCATTAGAGCACCACTCTCATACGCAACCTTTTGCACTGCAAAAAGTTCTGGAAGTGTTTTCATTCTTGCTTTTTGATGAAATCTATCTTGTGCTGCAAGTTTTAACATCTCCCAATCCTCGTTAAAAAAGGCCGCAACTGTGAGTGCAGTATGTGAAAGATTATAGACTGCATTCTCTTTAGAGTATGACTTTGGTAAAATCGTGCGAGACTTTGAAGTATTCATCTGCTTGTTTGGAATAACTACAACAGCTTTCAAATAATTAGGAAGATGTTTTCTTTGTGAAAAAACTTTATTTTTCTCAATAGTTGCCGCATTAAAACCACCCATTACAGCAGGTGTAATATTATCAGGATGTGGTTCATACACAAGTGCATGATTTAAGATTCTTCTCTTACTTACTCGTATCCCTGCTGCTTCATGTGCCGATGCAATTGCTGCAACGATTACGGCAGATGAACTACCAAGTCCTCTTGACATCGGAATCTGATTATAAAAAGTAAACTTATAATTTTGTTTCTTTTTTGTTAAACGAGAGTAGTGTTCATTAAAGATACTGATAAAAAGGTTATTTCCTTTTAAGCGAGGATTGTTTTCACCCTCTCCTTTAATACTTACACTAAAAAATTTTGAGGGATGAAACTCAACTCTATTTCTTAAATCTACTGCTAAACCAAGAGAGTCAAAACCTGGTCCTAAGTTAGCTGAAGTTGCTGGTACGCTTATTGTCAATTATATATCCTAAATTCCAACAGCACCTATCATATAAAGTGGTGTTGTAGTTGTGCTAAACTCATTATAATCAAGTACATCAGGAAGAGTAAAATGTAACTCTTGTACTGTTTCTAATTTTTGAGTTTTTATTTCTGTCGCAATTTTAACGAAATGCAACTTACCAATCGCTTTTATTGGCTGATTTTTATTAAAATAAAATGCATCTGTTGCAAAAAGTGGTATATTTTTTAAAATACTGAGTGATTTCAAAAAGATATAGGCAACTTTTATCGCCATAAAACTACCTGGTCCATTTGCGTAAAAAATCTTTTCAACATCATAAGAGGATAAAATATCTTTAAAAAGTAGAGGCAAAATATCAGAACTTTTCTCCTCAGACTCTATAGTACGAATCAGTTTATTTTTCTCATATATACCTATCTGTATAGGAGAAGCAAGAGCTATTAAAAGAACATCTACTTTTTTAAGCATATGCTTTTTCTAACTCTTTTGTTTTCTCACCCACTAACTCAACCACTTCATAGTTGGCTTCATCGGCTAAAAGTGCTAAAGTGAGTTTATGGTTTAAGTCATGACTTCCTGCCATCGCTTCATAGTTTCCTATAAAATTCATCCCAATCAGACTCATATCACCAATAGCATCAAGGATTTTATGACGCACAAATTCATCTTCAAAACGAAGACCTTCAGGATTTAAAATCTTTTTATCATCTAAGACTATTGCATTTTCTAAAGAACCACCGAGGGCAAGCCCTTTAGAGCGAAGATACTGCACTTCATGTAGAAAACCAAATGTTCTTGCACGAGAAATCTCTTTTTTATACGACTCTTTTGTAAATTTTAAGACAAAATCTTGTTGTTGAATAACAGGATGGGGAAACTTGATAGTAAAATCATATTGTAAATCTGGTGCGGGTGAAAGTTTTACATACTTTTCACCCTCTTTTACTTCTATCTCTTTTTTAATACGCATAATTTTTTTTGGAATATCAAGTGAAACTGTTTGTGCCTCATCTAAAAGCATACAGTAACTTGCACTACTTCCATCCATTACAGGGACTTCATCTGCATCTACAACTACCCGTAAATTATCAATACCATACGCATATACTGCGGAGAGAAGGTGCTCTATCGTAGAGATAACATAAGAGTCTTTTCCGATAACCGTAGCCATTTTTGTATCAACAACATTTTCAGGAATGAGAGGAATAGAGACATCCACATCAGATCTATAAAAAACAATACCGCTATTTGACTCTAAGGGTTCTAGTCGTAGTTTTACAGGGGAGCCTTTATGTAGTCCTATCCCAACTAACTCAACACTCTTTTTTATCGTTGTCTGATACATAAAGACTCCTTAGTTTCTATTTATTATTTTTTTCGCGTTGCGTATTACATCCGTAATATTTAACTTAATCCACTGCTTATCCATCCACTCTTGAGGACGCACTTCTATACCTTGCACAAGTACTCCAAAATGGAGATGATCACCCATAGCATAACCACTTTTTCCTGTGTTTGCTATCACTTCTCGTTTTGTTGTAATATCACCTGTATTTACTTTTATGCTTGAGCAGTGTCCATAAATAGTGTAAAGTCCAAGACCATGATAAAGCATAGGCATATTTCCATATAAGCCATTATAGTCACTAAACATAACCTCACCACCATTTTGTGGTCGAATACTTGCCATAGAGTTTGATGCTAAATCTAAACCTAAATGATAAGACTCACTTACCTTCTCCCCATCATAGTAGTATTTCCTATGATCACCAAAGTGTGCAACAACTTTTGCATTTTTTAGAGGGTACATTCTGTTTATCTTAAAATCATTTACTTTATCACTACGCACCTTAGATGTAAGTTTATGAATAAGGTCTTCATTTTTCTTTCTTACATCTTCATTGATAATTTTAAACTGTTCTAAAGGCTCTGTTACACCCTGTGTCTCTGCAAACTCTTCTGCTAAATCAGCGATCTTCCCTTTTAAAAATCTATCACTAATCTTGATTTTTGATACTCTATATTTTTTCTGTTTTAAATAGAGTGGTATATGTTCTTTAGAAATATTACCTGCTTTATCTTTTACTATTACAGTTCCTTTAAAACTATCATCTTTTACAGGCCATGCAAGAAGAGAGATATAATACCCATCTTTATAGAAAGGTTGCGGAATAAATCTTTTTTTATTGTTTCCTTCTATATAGAACTCATCAAGATTTTCATCATTTATTCTAAAGATTACTAAAGCAGAACCACCACGAGAGATTTTATATGAGTTACTTACTATATTTACTTGAGGTCTTTTTTTATCTATTTTAAACTTATAGACCTTTTTAACACTATTACCGGAAAGAAAGTTCCACTTACTTGTATCTTGTGCTTCAATGATAATATTTATCTTTTTCTCTTTCATTGTGTAAGCACTTCTAGGAGGCTTCACTGTAAGAGTTAAACTTTTTTCAGGTGTTAAAAGTTGTTCATACTCTAAAGTTTTCTCCTCTTTGGCACTTTTGAGAATAACCTTATACGATTTTATTCCACTTGCATCCTCAAGCTTTATCTCTAAAGGCTTTTTCAGGTTCCAGTACTCACTCAAGTTTATAGAAACAGTCGGTGCATTTCGCTCAAACATAGAAGAGAAGTATACAAATAGCCCTCCTCCAATCACTAACAACATTACAAAGAGTAGACCAAACGAATTATTATTTTTTTTCAACTAGATTTCCTTCACTATTTTTAAAATTTTTCTATTTTCATCACATTTAATAAGTGTGACTTTTCGTACATTTACTATATTTAAAGCTTCTTGCATCACTATAAAAGCGTCTTCAAGGGTTGCTCCTGATGCACTTAAATCATCATCAGAGAGTTCTATCTCAGCCTCTTGTGCATCATTTACTAAAAGTAGGTTCTTAAAAAGTATAGCTCGCAACCTAAAACGGGAGAGAGGCTCTCTTCTTCGTAAATATAAATTACACTTTTTATACTCAGCTTTGAGTGCTATTAATTCACTTACAATAGCAAAAGTTGTACCATCAGCCCTATTACTAGAGAAGCCATCAAACTGTAAAAAAAGTCCACAATAAAGCGATGTTGCCATCTTTTGATTTATTTTAATATGTTTAGACTGTAACTCTTCATATAACTTCTTTGAATCACTACCTACATTTATCACGAGTTCCGCAGATGATGCAACTACCGTTCGGCTCTTATCAAACCAAGGTAAAAAAGAGAATTTTACATCTAATTCAGTAGAATTTTGCAGAGAAACTTTTTTATGGAGTGTTAAAATATATGAATACAAAACGCTTGCATTTGCAAACGATGCATTATCTGCCACTAACAAAACATGTGAAAACTCACTAATTTTTTCTACATCTATCAAATTATTTTCTTTTATACAATTATATACTAATTCTTATTCATTTTATATACATATGCTAAAACTTCAGCAACAGCTCCAAAAAGAGTCTCTGGAATCGTCTGATCAATTTCTACTTCAGCGTATAAACTTCTAGCAAGTGGAGGGTTTTGGATGATATGCACATTGTTCTCTCGTCCTATCTTTTTAATCTGTTGTGCTAAATGGTCCATCCCTTTGGCAACAACTATTGGAGCATATGATTTCTCTTCATCATACTTTATAGCAACTGCATAGTGGGTAGGATTGGTAATAATCACATCTGCATTAGGAACCTCAGCCATCATTCTCTGTCTCGCTATCTCCATCTGCTTTTGTTTGATTTTCCCCTTTACCATAGGGTCCCCTTCCATATTTTTCATCTCATCTTTTATCTCTTGTTTAGACATCTTCAAACCATCAAAATACTGCTTACGAACAATCACAATATCAATCAAAGCATAAATAAATATAATCAAAAGCATAACAAGTGCAATAATAATCATCTTATCTTTGAGCCAATCTAGTTGATCTGCTAAAGAAAAAAGGGCAACTGTTGGTAACTCTTTGATAAAAAGAAAGAAAAATATAAAACCAACACCCAAGGTTGTAAAAGCCTTAAATGTTATCTTCACACCCTCTATCATCTTTTTCAAAGAAAAAAGATTTTTCGTACCCTTAATCGGATCTATCTTTTTAAAGTCTGGCATTATCGCCTTTGTTGTAAACAAAAATCCAAACTGAGCAAGAGCAGCAATAACACCAGCAATAGCTACAGCTAAAGCAAGTGGCATAACCATCAAAAGAGCCTCTCTAAAAGTCACAATTGCGATATCTAACATAAAAGCTTTATCTAAAGGCGTTCCAACAAGAGAGAAGTAATACTTAAAAAGCTTCAACATATGGTCTGCCATATATGGAAAGAGCATCAAAACAGCTAAAATAGCCACAAAAAGAGTAATAACCCCCGAAGTATCCTGAGACTTAGGAACATTCCCCTCTTTTCGGGCATCCTCTATCTTCTTGGGGGTGGGTTCTTCTGTCTTTTCTGCATCATCAGCCATTAGTTCATTACTCTCATTTTAAACTATTTTCCGATATGAACAACTAATGTCGCATACTCTAAACTGCTAAACATATTTATCAGTTCATCAAACTTATAAGCCACTTCACTAGAGAGTACCTCATCATCAGCATAAGAGAAGCGACTCATATCGAGTGGTTTTTGACTAAAAACAGCCACATACAAATCAGAACTATCATGGCTATTTTCCACTATTGCTGCTTCAAAATAGTTATCACTCTCTTTTGATGGTATCTGAAGACTCTTTACTATCTTTTGTGACTCACTGAGAACTGTTACTATCCCATTTTCATATACATCTAAAAGTGTAATGTAGCCCTCTTTTTTACTCTCTACTCGGAAGTAAAAACTATCACCATCTTTTAAAACTGATTTACTAATCTTAAAATCAAAAAGTTTCGACTGCCTTGGGACATACAGTTTTTCAAATTCTGAACCATTTAACAAAAACTCTTTCTCTTTATATCCCAAATACCAAGCACTATTTTTTCTTTGGAGTTTTAAGTTTATATCACAAGAGAGTGCACTTCTAATGCTTTTATAGAGTGGTGTACTCTTTATGTACTCATTCACATCACCACACGCTATCTCTGGAATACTTTTTTTGATTCTATATGCTAAATCCAAGTTTTCATACTCTAAAAGAACAAAGTATCTGCCATTTGCATACTCTTGTTTTAAAACACTGAGATTTTGCAAATCTATCTTTGTTGTAACTTTTAAATTATGTTGCGTTTGCGTGTTATAGTTTTCTTCTCTCTTACTCTTTTGTACTTCTGTTTTGGATACAAAACTACTCTCAACATGACTCAGCAAACTTTGAGCTATCTCCTCTTTTGCTATGGACTTCGCTTCAAAAAGCGTTTTTGCATCTCCATAGCCTAAGTATTTAGAACTACTTTGCGATTGTGGTATTTGAGAATGATACCAAGATGGTCCTTGAGACACTTTTGCTTGATTTGCACAAGATACAAAAAGTAAAACAGTAGCTAAAGAAAAGAGTATTTTATATTGCAACTATATCCCCATCTTAATATTTCCATCATAGACAGGTACTTGTTCATAACTTGCACCCATTTCGTAGGATTTTTCTTGTACATTTGATTTTACATAAGTGTAGAGTCTATCTAAATCAGTGTTATTTTTGATGAGACCTCGCATCACATAGTAAGAGAAGAGTCTATTGCTTTTTGCATCATACTTGTTTGAGTACTGCGTTCCACTTCCTGCACTTAGAACTATCATCTTTTTCTTATCAAATGTAACTTTTTTTGCTTTTATTCTCGTAGCGGCTACACCTTTTATAAGGGCTTGGTTATCTGTCCCTCCACTAAAACAGCTATCTACAAAGGCTATTACTTTTGTGGCTTTTGAGTTACTCAAAGACTTGTAGATATTTTGCAGTTTAAACCGTGCATCATCTGCTACATATTTTGGACTCATATCTTGTGCGAGTAAGTACGGTGCATTTTTCTGAGAGGGTACTGGAATACCATGACCACTGTAGTAGAAGTAGATAGTATCTCCTTTTTTTACATGTGCTAACATATCTTCAAGTCTGTAGCTTATCTTACCACTTGTTGCCCCTGTGTTTATAAGAATTCGGGTATTGTTTTCAGATATACCTAATCGTTTTTGCATCACTTCTTTAAATCGAGAAGCACTATTTGCTGAGTACGCTACGGGGTCTGTGTATTCGTAGTTTTCTATGGCTACTATAAAGAGCCACTTTCTCTTATCAATTTTCTGAGTTTGTGACTTTTTAAGGAGTATGCCAATATCATCAACACCTCCTTTAGTATCTTGTAAAAGTGCAATCTGTGCCTCAAGTGCTTCTCTTTGTACTTTGAGTTTTTTAGCCCTTGCCAAAGAGTTCTTCTTATCTCTGACATTTTTCTCTAAAAGGTATTTCTTTTTTTGAAGTGCGGCTATTTCAGGGTCTTTAGAGTAGTTAATAGCCCCAATCGCATAATCAGCACTTGACACATCAAGAGAGCTACTCAGAAGTGGTGATGCAGGGAGATTGAGACTACCATTGTTTATGGCTACTACTATTTTCTTATCTTTGTAGTTTTGAGAGTTAAGTGCCGCACTATATGTCGCACCTGAGTTTTTGAGTGTCACTTCACTGAGTATCAGTTTTTCATCTTCATACTTAAAAACTAATCGTGGTGTAACATTTTTTATATTTTCTTCAAACTGAGGAGCATTCTCTATAGGCACACGAAAAGAGACCTTTTCACTAAAATCACCCTTAGTTGATTTTATAACACCATAAAAAGTTTCATTTTCAGCATCATACTTTAAACTATTTTCTAGATAGGGAGTTCCATACACGACTACATACGCTTTTTGCATTGCAGAGAGTGTTATGCTTTTCACATCTGCTCTTTTTTTCGCTAAATCATTGTTAAAATTATCTGTAAGTTTTTTTACTTCTTTATTGTACTGCTTAACCTTTTGAGCATACTCTTTTTCCATAGACTTTATATGCTTTATGCGTTCTGTTTTTTCTTTTTGAATACGAAGTTCAAAATCAGATTTCTTCTCATACTTCCCTTTAGTAAGTTCTTTCGCTTTTGGAACTTTGGGCTTTAAAGGTCGCTTTGGAAAAATCGGCTTCGCTGGATGTAATTCTTTCTCTACAAAACTGTTTGTTAAGGCAGTTGTTTTTTCTAAGCTACTTAGTTTTACTCCGTAGGTAGAAGCTTCAACTGATACCACAAAAAATACTATTAAAATTATTACTCTTATCTGCCGCATTTACTCTCCTTACTATCAAAAATCAAATCACTGTCCGTCTCTAACACACCTAACATAATCGTTAGTGCTCTTATAGTTGCGGCCCACAAAGCCGTTGTAGAAGTAGACAATCCAAGCATAGTCCTTATAGCCCTCATAAGTAGTAGAAGACCAATAGTAGTTAGAGCTAAAATATTTTAATTTATGTTTATATTTATACAGTTTTTTCAACTCATCTTTATTTCCTAGTCTCCAGTCGCTATAACCAACTAGGGAAAGATTTTTACAATAATCTATTGCACCCTGCCAATTTCTTTGTACACTCTTTGCATCACTATTATCTTGCCACATCAAACTACCTAACACAAAGGTATTACTTCTAGCTAGTTTTTTTCTTTCTTTTTCTATTTCTTTTTTCTGTTGTAATTTATAAGCTTTCAGTTCTTCAGGATACTTACTTTTTACATAAGCCAATATCACATCATCATACTCTTTTTGAGAGAAGAATATCTTTGAGTTACTTTCCCAAACAAATGTTTCTTTTTGCTTTTGTTTTGGTACAGTTTTTTTTATCTCTATAGTTTTTGGAAGTTCTTTTTCAACTTTTACTAAAGGAGAAGGAGTCACTTCTACCTTATTACAAGCTGTAAAGAGTAGAGATACTATTAGAAGTAGTACTATTTTATATTTCAAGATTTTATTTCCTCTTTACATGGTTTGTTCTGATTAAAAATAGTCATTATCACTATTTTATTCTCAAATACCTCATAAATCACAGTATATGATTTATATATCATATCTCTTATATTATCATCTTCAAAATAGAC
>JALSUU010000161.1 GCA_027071075.1 Sulfurimonas sp.
ATGAAATGTATATAAAGGGTGGGAAATAGGTGAGTAGAGTAAAATTTAGTAAATATATGACAGAGTGGCTTTATGGCAAAGATGGTTACTATGCAACATATAAAAATATAGGAAAAAGTGGCGATTTTTATACTGCCGTAAGTACAAGTAAATTTTTTGGTGGAACAATTGCAAAGCATATTATCTCTTTAGTAGATGATGGCTTTTTAGCATCAAACGCCGTAATATGTGAAATAGGGGCGCATCATGGCTATTTCTTGGCAGATGTTTGTGAGTTTATTTACACTTTGCGTCCTGAATTGCTTGAGAGTTTTGAATTTGTTATTATTGAGCGTTTTGATGATTTGCAAATGCAACAGCGTAACTATTTTCAAGAGAGTTTTGGTGATGTTGTGAAACTAACACAGTATAAATCTTTAAGTGAACTACAATGTAAAAATGCCTTTTTTATTGCAAATGAAATTTTTGATGCATTCCCTTGTGAATTGTACTTCAAAGGAAAGAGTGCAAGTGTGCAAAATCATAATGTAGAGTTTGATTTAGATGATGAATGGGTGGCACAAAAGGCAGCTAAATACCATAAAGAGAGGGGTGAAATAGCTCTTGGATATGAAGAGTTTGCAAAAGAGATGGCCACTTCATGTGATAAATTTGAGTTTATGAGTTTTGACTATGGAGAGATGGCTGCTCGTCCTGATTTCTCCTTGCGAATTTATACAAAACATAAAGTTATACCATTTTTTCTGCCAGAAGGGGAAGAGGATTATGTGCCAAGAGAAGAACTCTTTCAAAAATCGGACATTACTTATGATGTGACATTTGCTCATGTAAAAGATGCTTATGAAGAGGCTGGAGTTGCATTTGTGGACTTTAAAGCACAAATGACGGCACTTGTTGATATGGGAATTTTAGAACTTTTAGAGATGTTACGAGAGAATGCTGATGAAAAAATTTATAAGCAAGAGCTTGAAAAAGTGAAAATGCTTATAATGCCAAATTTTCTAGGTGAGCGTTTTAAAATGATACGCTTTAGGAAAGAGGACTCTTAAAGAGCCCCTAATAATTTCATTAACTCTTCTGGACGGTTAGAGTTTTTAATGGCATTTTCTCTTGAAATCATCTTTTTCTGTAGAAGAGAAACAAGCTGTTGTGTTTGTGTAGTCATATTTGTCTCTTGTTGATTTAATTGCATTTGAGAGTAAATTTGATGTACTTTATCTTCTCTAATTTGATTTTGAATAGCAGGATTTGTTATAAGAATCTCTTGTGTTGCAACTTTTCCACTTCCTATTTTTGGAATAAGTGTTTGTGAAACTACTGCAACAAGTGAACTTGCAAGTTGGGCTCTAATTTGTGCTTGCTCTTCTCCTGTAAATACATCAATAATACGGTTAATAGTTCCTGGAGCAGAGTTTGTATGCAGTGTTCCAAAGACAAGGTGACCCGTCTCTGCTGCGGTGAGTGCAGCCCCAATTGTTTCAGCATCACGCATCTCCCCAATGAGAATAATATCTGGATCTTGACGCAATGAATATTTCAGTGCTGCTGCAAATGAATCAGTGTTGCTTCCTACATCTCGTTGTGAAAAGAGAGACTTAACATTTTTATGTACAAACTCAACGGGGTCTTCAATGGTAATAATGTGACGGCGTTCAGTGAGGTTTATCTCATGAAGCATAGATGCAAGTGTTGTTGATTTACCACTTCCTGTTGGTCCCGTTACAAGAATAAGACCTTTCTCTTTTTTTATCAGTTCTTTAAAAATTGGAGGGTTTCCATATTCATCAAGTGTCGGAATATCAATAGGAATCATACGAAATGCACAACCAATTCCATAAATAGTTCTATAGTAGTTTGCACGAAAACGCCCAACATCTTTAAGCTCAAATGAAAAATCAAGCTCATTATGCTCTTCAAATACTTTTTTCTGTTTATCTTCAATAAGTGAATATGCCATCTCTTCAATATCTTTTGCATTAAGAACAGGTAGATTAAGCGCACGCAACTCTTTATCTATTCGTATTTGTGGTTCACTCCCAACAACAAGGTGCAAATCTGATGACTTAAACGCAAGTACACTTTTTAATAATTTTTTTATATCTAATCGCTGGCTAGAACCTGTTTGTTCTGTTTCACTACTCATAAAAAACTCCTATTATAATTTTCTTCATCAAACCCTACTATAAGTCTGTTTTGAACCTCAATTACAGGACGCTTTATAAGAAGATTTTCTTTACATAGCCACTCTTTTTGTCCTGAT
>JALSUU010000162.1 GCA_027071075.1 Sulfurimonas sp.
TTTGAGTGGTTAGGACTTGAAGCAGATGGTGAGATTACTTACCAAAGTAAACGCGATGATATTTATGCAAAGTACATAAAACAACTCCTTGATGAGGGGAAAGCTTATAAGTGTTATATGTCTAAAGAGGAGCTAACAGAGCTTCGTGAAACACAGATGGCGAACAAAGAGCGTACAAAGTATGATGGGCGTTACCGTGACTTTGAGGGAACTCCTCCTGAGGGGATTGAACCTGTTATCCGCATCAAAGCACCACTCACTGGTGAGATTTTAGTCAAAGATGGAGTAAAGGGCGATATCTCTTTTCAAGCAGAAGATATCTTAGATGATTTTGTTATTGCTCGTGCTGATGGGAGTCCTACTTATAACTTTGTTGTGGCGATTGATGATGCACTTATGGGGATAAACGAAGTTATCCGTGGAGATGACCACCTCTCAAACACTCCAAAACAGATAGTAGTCTATGAGGCACTTGGTCTTGATATACCTAGTTTTTATCATGTTCCTATGATTCATAATTCACACGGGAAAAAACTCTCTAAGCGTGATGGAGCGACAGATGTTATGGAGTACAAGGCGATGGGTTACACACCCCAAGCACTTCTAAACTTTTTAGTAAGACTTGGTTGGAGTCATGGCGATCAAGAGATATTCTCTTTTGAGGAGATGATAGAGCTTTTTAATCCAAAAGATATCAACAAATCTGCTTCTATTTACAGCACCGATAAACTTGACTGGCTCAATGCACACTATATTAAAAGTACGCCAAATGCAGAACTTGCAGAGCTTTTAGAAGAGTATGGTGTTATGCTTACTTCCCATGATAAAAAAGAGATTCTTCTTGATGCACTCAAAGAGCGTGCAAAAACACTCAAAGAGTTAGCTTCTTTAGTAAATGAAGTTGTAGTAACACCCACAAGCTATGATGAAAAAGCTGTGAAAAAAGCTTTTAAGGGAAATGCAGTAGAAGTTTTAAATAACTTTGGAGCAAAACTCTCTACAGCAGATGAACTACATCTCCCAGTTGATTACCATACAGTGATGGAGAGTGTTGTCAATGAGATGGAAATCGGCTTTGGAAAAATCGGTCAACCGCTTCGTGTTGCACTTCTTGGAAAACTCAGTGGTCCTGGTCTTGACACAGTTATGGCAGTTATTGGTAAAGAAGAGACTATGCTTCGTGTAGCAAATGCCATTACAGCACAAAACTAAAGATAAGAGTTAGGAGGGACTTCTATGCATCCCCTCCTCTTCACACTTGTTTTACTCTCTGCCTTTTCTCTTCTAAGCTACTATATCTATAAACGACTCATCAAACATCTCGATATCTCTCAAAAGGCAAAAAAATCTCTCAAAATATTTTTATATTTTAATCTCTTTGGTATCCTGCTCTATGCCCTAGGGAGATACTACATCGACTTTTCAAACTGGCTCTATTTTCTCTTTTCTCTACCTATCGGAGTACTCTTTTTACTCTTTTGTACAGCGCTTTTTTATGATGTTCTTCGTCTTTTACTGCATCATACTCCACTTGAAGCGAAAAGAAGAAAGTTTTTTAAAAGCACGCTTGACGCTTCCTCTTTTGTAGTTGCATCATCACTCACAGCACGCTCTATTTATGAGGCAAGAGAGGTTGTTTTGGAAAAAGTAAACATTAAAATACCACGACTCAAAAAGGGCTATAAAATCCTACAACTCAGCGATATCCATATAGGTGGGCTTATTGATGCATCATTTATAAAAGGCATTGTTGAGAGAGTCAATGCCACCAAACCAGACTTAGTGGTCATAACAGGAGACTTAGTAGACATAGATGTTGATAAGGCACACGATACACTCCAAGAGCTAAAAGCTCTGCGTTCAAAATATGGCACTTTTTTTATAGTAGGAAACCATGAGTACTTTCATAATATAGAAAAAATCATACAAAAGGTAAAAGAGCTTGGCATTAGAGTTTTAGAAAATGAAAATGTTACCATTGGAGAGAGTGGAGAGGGTTTTAATCTCGCTGGGGTTTATGACCTCTTTGGATATAGAGCTTTAAAATATATGCCTGATATTAACAAAGCGCTTCAAGGAGTAGATGCAGACTCGCCTACCATTCTTCTTGCGCATCAACCAAAATTTTTAGAAGAGGTAAAAGAGGGGGTGGACTTAGTTCTGAGCGGACACACCCACGGTGGGCAACTCCTCCCATTTAAAGCACTCGTAGCATTGCAACAGCCCTACATAAGTGGACTGCATCAACACACATCAAA
>JALSUU010000163.1 GCA_027071075.1 Sulfurimonas sp.
CAATAGGCAGTGTTAAGGCTGAGTTCTCTCGTGTATGTGTTAAAAAGTTTATCATAGAGTGCGCACTAAAATCTTGCGGATGGTTAAAGTTTATGATGAGGTTTGCATCACTTGGTTCAGCCGTGTCTAATCCTAAGTTTTCAATAGTTTTATAGTTCGCTGCTCGCATGGAAGACTTTAGCATATCATCTCCAAAGTTCTCATCTTTGTAGATATCTAGGGGTGCATAGATTTTTGCATCTATTGTTTGTGCAAAGTTTATAATACTCTCTATCTCCTCTGTGTAAAGATTTGCATCGATTACAACTGCTATGCTGTTTTGATGTAAAGAGAGCAGATCATGAAAGTTTTTTAATGCTTCCTCTTGAGGAATCTCTTTGCCATTGAGTGTTGCGTTCTCTTGTCTATTTTCTTGTAACTCTTTGTAGGAGAGTCTCCCTGCATCACAGATAAAGAAGCCATTGATTGCATCATTTCTGCGAGGGCGAAATCTATAAACTACAGCATCTTTATATTTGAGTTTGTTGTGGTCTATGAAGATATTACACCCTTTTGCACAGCCATGACAGATTGATTCACTACTCTCTAAAAACCAAACTCTCTGTGCAAAACGAAAATCTTTTGAAGTAAGTGCACCAACAGGGCAGAGATCCACTACATTCATAGCGTAATCATTTTCTAGTTTTCGCCCTGGCATAGTGGAAACTTTTGCATCATCTCCACGACCGACTATTCCAAGCTCGTGAGTTTTTGTAATATCTGCCGTAAAACGAGTACAGCGGGCACATAAAACACAACGCTCTTGATCGAGCATAACATTTGAGCCTAAATCAATGGCTTTGTCATGTTTTACTTTTTCGGCGATGGTGATTTTTGAAGTGTGCAGTCCGTAGTCCATATAGAAGTTTTGCAGAGAACACTCGCCTGCTTGATCACAAGTAGGACAATCAACAGGGTGATTTATGAGTTCAAGTTCGAGTATGTTTGTACGCACTTCACGAATGGTTTTGCTTTTTGTATTGACTACCATTCCCTCTTTAACAAGAGTATCACAAGCAATCTGCGGTCTTTTTTGTCCCTCGATGCCAACCATACACATACGACAGTTTCCATCAGCACCGAGTGCTTCATGGTAACAGAAGTAGGGAACTTTTATATCTTCTTGTATAAGCAGGTCTATAAGTAAAGAAGCATTTTTAACTCTGTACTCTTTTGCATCAACGATTATGGAAACAAGTTCATTATTCAAAATATTTGCCTATGTTGTATTATTTATAATTATACATAAATAACTATAAATTAGAATGTAATTGGAAGAGTTTTAAAGTGAAATAAATAAAAAGTGAACTTATTAAGTTAGATATAATAGTAGAGTGTAAATAAAATTGAAGAAGAAGTTTAAAACTCCAAAAGAGGAGTTTTAAGAAAGTACTAAAGTGGTGTTACATTCTCAGCTTGAGGGCCTTTTTGACCTTCACCAACTTCGAAAGTTACACTTTGACCTTCAGCAAGTGAAACGCGTCCACCTGTATTGTTATTAACTTGACGGAAATGTACGAATACATCTTTTCCACCATTGTCTTGTTCTATGAAACCATAACCTTTTTCGTCGTTAAACCATTTAACTTTACCGTTTTGTAATTCTGCCATTGCGTTAGCCTTGTATAAAAAAATCACTATGAAAATCAATTCATTAGTGGAGTCGAAATTTGGAGAGTCTTTAGGGGTCTAAATGCAATAAAAGCAAACCTACTAAAGATGAACTTGGATCCTCATCTTTCATCAGGGACATTATAACTGAATAATTCGAATAAAACAAAGTATTTGTTAAATTTATGCAAAAGCTTTGTAAATTATCTGATTTTTAGTGGAAATCTCTTCTATTTTCTTGAGTTGCCCACTATTTAAGTGCTTTTGCTTTGTGAGTTGTGTCAACTTTATTAAAAATGAGTAAGAGGTAAAATCAACGCTTTTTTTACTTAAAGCTATTTTACTGAGTTCTTGATAGATACTCTCTTTGTCAATTTCACAGTGTGTGGAGAAATTTTCAAGCATTATGGAAAATAGTTTTTCATCTGTCTTTATGATTGCTTGACTGAGTTCTTGTGCTTTACTTGCATCTATACCTCTCTCAAAGAGGATATTTGCAACTCTGTTAGATATAGAGTTGTTCTCTTGTCTTGTAATTGTACGCAATTCTCTTGGGATGCTTGCATTGAGTGTGAGTGTAACTGTTAAAAGGGTAAGTGTTAATATTTTTCTCGTAATCATTTAAAATCCTTTGAAATAAAATTATGCTAAAAAATGCCGATATATTTTACATGAAATCTACACTAATTAGTTGTAGTATAATAGTATAGAATAAATATAAAGGAAATATTATGCAAATCTCAGCAAATATGACACAGTTTAGTGCAACAAGTAGCACTTCTGGTATTAAGAGTCTTTATACGCAAAAACTTACAAAAGATGAAGCAAAGGAGCTACGCGCACAAGTAACACAAAATGCAAATGCTTTTACCTTCGATGCATCATCTGTTCAAGTGGGTGTTTCTTCAAAGCAAAATGATTTTACAAAAGCGTATGAGGGCTTTCAATCTTTTTTACAAGATATCGGTTACTCAGGAAAGCCAATAGCAGAACTCTCACAAGATGAAGCAAGTGCTTTAGTGGCTGAAGATGGTATCTTTGGTATTAAACAGACTTCTGAGAGAATAGCAAACTTTGTTATAGATGGAGCAGGAGGGAATGAAGATTTGCTTCGTGCTGGTCGTGAAGGAATGTTACAGGGTTTTAAAGATGCAGAAAAGTTATGGGGAAGTAAACTCCCTGACATATCTCAAAAAACTATGAAAGCTGCTGTAGAGTTAGTCGATAAAGTGATGTATGATTTAGGATTTAGTGTTTTAGATCAAGAGGCTTAATGAAGTATACTGCTATACTGAAGTTTGTGTCTAGCATGGGAATATAACTAGTAATTATCTGGAATTTAAACAGAATAAATGACCCTGTGTTTAGATACAATATTAGAAAATAAAACTTATATAAGCAATTTTTTGATACTTTGCATAATATTTTTGTTAAACTAACACACATACAAAGAACTCATAAAAAAGGCTCAAAAATGAAGTTAAAAAAAATACCCTACGGTTTGAGTGATTTTAAAAGAATAAAAACTGAGAATTTCTACTATATAGATAAAACTAAATATATAGAAGAGATAGAGAATGAATCAAGTTTTTTATTTTTCTTACGCCCTAGACGATTTGGAAAATCTTTGGTTTTAGCGATGCTTGAAGCATATTATAATATCTCATATAAAGATGAGTTTGAAGAGATATTTAAAGATACTTATATCTTAGATAATCCAACTGAAGAAAAAAACAGATACTACTGTATGAAGTTTGATTTTAGTGCTGTTGATATTACTGACTATAAAAACAGTTTTAGAGTCAATCTTTTAGAAGTTATCAATAATTTTGTATCTGCTTATGATATAGAGATTATATTTAATGATGAAAATCCATTAAATAGATTAAATCAAGTATTAAATCAATGTAAAAAACTCTCTTACCCAGTTTATATCTTCATTGACGAGTATGACAACTTTGTAAATAAACTATTTGTAAGTAGCCGCAATGAGTACAAAGGCTTAGTAACAGATACAGATGCATTTTATAAAGAGTTTTTTACAATGCTAAAAGTGGGAACAAGTGGAAACGATAGCCCTATCAGAAAGATGTTTATAACAGGGGTAAGTCCACTAGCCTTATTTGATGTCACAAGTGGCAATAATATAGGCTCAAATGTATCAAGTAGTTATAGACTCAATTCAATGGTTGGTGTAACCAAAGAGGAACTTATCACGATGATAGATTATTATGGTTTAACAAGCCAAAAAGAGCATATTATCAATAGATGTGATGAGTGGTATGATAGTTATAGATTTAATGAAGATATACCCTATACTATCTATAACTCTGATATGGTACTCTACTATTTAAAAAGCCTAATCTACGATAAAAAAGAACCAAAAGAGTTGATAGATGTAAATGTAAGAACAGACTACTCTAAACTCAAATATTTAGTTTACACCAATAAAAAACTCAATGGTAACTTTGACTTACTCAATCAACTTATCCAAGGTGAGAAAGTAACTCTACTCAATATCAAAGATAATTTTAGTGCTTTTGAGATGACAAAAGAGAGTAATTTTAAATCTTTACTCTATGCTTTAGGATTTGTAACAATTCAAAAAGAGCTAATGGCTCTAAGATTATATATTCCAAATCAAACCATTAAAAAGATAGTTGCAGATTTTATATCAAGTGCATTTGAAGATATAGAGTTTAATTTTAAATTAGATACTTTTAATGATCATCTTCGTGAATTTGCAGTAAATAAAAATTTAGAACTCTTTAGCTATTTAAACGAGCAGGTAAAAGCCCAATCTGTCATAAGAGATTATATCCAAGGAGAGAGTTTTTTAAAAGGTTTTTTAGTAGCGTACTTAAGTCTAAATCCCATTTATGAAGTCTATACAGAAAAAGAGTTAAACAAAGGGTTTGCAGATATAACACTTAATCCTATAAGCGATGAAGTCCCCTATGGAGCTATAATAGAACTCAAATATATCTCAAGAAGTAACTATACAGAATCTAAAAGAGATGAGTTAATAATTCAAGCAAAAAAACAACTCCAACAGTATGACCCAAAAACTATAATCCATTTCAGAGATAAACCATTTGCAAAAATAGTTTTAGTTTATAGTGGATGGGAGAT
Organism: Sulfurimonas sp.; assembly: GCA_027071075.1. Taxonomy (GTDB): domain Bacteria; phylum Campylobacterota; class Campylobacteria; order Campylobacterales; family Sulfurimonadaceae; genus Sulfurimonas. The sequence goes on from JALSUU010000163.1 coordinate 4,783, forward strand.
GGTGCATTGCGAAGAAGTTTAAGTGCCAAACCAAAATAAAATAGAGAGGATAGATTTTATAGTTAATAAATAAGAGTCAAATTTTAAATATTGACCTCTTCAAATTCTACCAAGGTGATATTTCTCTCCTGTGTATCAAACACTACCCCAACAAGATAGATAGGAAGTTTCTTATCAAGATACTTCTCATGGTACTTCTTCTCTCTTATCTGCGCAAGGGCATCACTTCCATCTATTTTAAACTCTATGATGATGATAGAATTTGGCATCTTTATGGTTAAATCTATACGACCTCTATTCGTCACATCCTCTCCTATGAGTTCTATACCTAAAGCTTTAAGATAAGCATAAAAGAGACTAGCATAATAGCCCTCATACTCGTACATTTTGTTATTTGTAAAAAGATTGTAAGGGATGGAAGCAAAGAGGGATTTGAAAGTAACTTCCATCATCTTAAAGTCAGCATTTATAAGTGACTCATACATTTGACCTTTTAAGATGGTTGTATTTGGCTGTTTGCTCATAAAGTCAGCAATACTACCTAAAAGAGATATCTTTACCTCTTGATTTGGTATACCTAGATGATATTTTGGAGTATCATCGTAGTTGATAGTAGTTTTTTCTATAGTTAAATACCCAGTTTGCCACATCAGAGTCTCTAACTCTATATAGTCTACATCAAAGCTGTCGAGCATCTTATCATCTTTGACAATGTTCTCTAAGTTTGGTAAAAAGTAGTTGTTTCTCTCTATGAGTTTGAGTAAAAAAGTGGGTGTTGCTGTAGAGAACCAATAGTTTCTAAATTCAAACCCTTTTTGGATAAAAAGAAGTATATCAAAAGGATTATAAACACCCTCTCCTAAAAATTTATACCCATTGTACCACTTTTGTATCTTTGCAAAGTCTTGCCCCTCTAGGTATTTAGCAAAGGATGTTTCAACATCTTCTTGAGTATAGCCACAGATAGTACTATAACTTCTATCAAGGGTAATATCATTGATATTGTTAAGACCACTAAAAAGACTCACTTTAGAGAACTTACTTACTCCTGTTATAAAAACAAACTTTAAAAACTCATCAGCACCTTTAATGACACTATAGAAGTTTTTCAGTTCATCTCGCATCACTCTTGCTACATCAGGGTTTTCGATATTATCAAGTATTGGTTTATCGTACTCATCTACTAGGATGACTACTTTTTTATTGTACTTTTTATAGGCTTGGTAAATGAGTTCTCTAAAACATCCTCTTATAGAAAGGTCTGTATCGCATGTCACTTCCAAATCTCTTTGGTTTATCTTAAGAACTTCAAGAAGTGTCTGCTTAAACTCTTCAATTGTTTTAAAATCCCCATCATTAAACGAGATACGAATAACAGGATGTTTTACAAATTCATAGCTATTTTCATAGATACTCAGACCTTTGAAAATCTCCTTATCTCCATCAAAGATAGTTCTAAGAGTATCCAAAAAAAGAGACTTCCCAAATCTTCGAGGGCGAGAGAGGAAGTAGTATTGCCCCTCTTCTATAAGCTTTTGGGCTAAAGAGGTTTTATCTATATAAAGATAATCCTCTTGAAGGATAGTTTTTAAGGTTGATATCCCTATTGGAAGTTTTTTTAGTTTCATGAAAATTTCCTGATATTTATCTAAAGAGAAGTATAACAAAAATCAGTTAAGAGAGACCACTCAGTAAGTAGTCTGCTATATCTACATCTCGCTACTGTGATTGATTTACACCCTCAAGAGGTATTCCTCTCTCCAAAATATTGGTTGGTATATCTATGATAATATGAGAGTTTCCTTAGTCAATGATGCATTAGAAATGGCAATACAACGGAGAAATGATAATGATGATCTTACTCTTGTTGGCTTGAAAATTTAAACCCCAATAATTCGATACCAAATTAGACAACAAGCCAAATTGCTCTATAATTAGGTACTTACAAGCGAAAAAGTCACACTAAAAACTTTCACCTAATAGGTGTAACTTTTTCAAAAACGAGAGGTAATTATAGTGCAAACAACATTAAATTTCAAACTACAATCCACAAACGAGAAATTAACACCAAGAACAGGGGTAGCAATCCTTGGTGAATACTTTAAGGGGATGAACCTTGAAACACTTTGTAATGACAATTTACCTAAAGCTAAACGAAACAACGGTTACTCAGCATTTGAATTTATCTATCCATATATGTTGATGTTACACAGTGGCGGAAGATTTCTTGATGAAATTTATTCAAACAAAAGAGGCATGTCTAAAAACTATGAATCTTGCACAAAAATTGAAAAATTCAATACAAATGGAGTCAAGAATATGTAAAGTGTGATTTTATAGCCTTACTAGGTGCTTCTGGATTCAAAAAGATGAGTTTTTTATGAATTTAGAGATGTGGGGAATTTTATGGAATTATTTGGGCTAGCCTTATAGATTGAATTATTTATCTAAAATATGCTAGAATACTTTTAAAAGTACTCTTAAGGATATTATTGTGACTATAAGTGCAAATGAAGTAAAAACTAAAGGTGTATCATTATTCTCTACTATGCTTGATAAATTTGATGAACTTATTATAAATGTTCGAGGTAAAGATAAATTTGTTGTTCTAGATATACAAAGATACAATGAACTGCGTGCCAATGAGCTTGATTTAGCATATATACAAACAACTCAAGATATCAAAGACAATAATTATAAAACTCAATCTGCTAAAGAGCATATAGCGGATTTGATGAATGAGTTATAAATTACTCATTACACAAAGATATACTAAAAAATTAGTCAAATTTTTAAAAAAGCATCCTAATGTTATACCACGCTATATTAAAACAATAGAGATTTTAGAAGTAAACCCTCAGCACCCATCATTGCGTCTACATAAACTTCAAGGGAAACTTTGTGAATATTACTCTATTTCCATCACTATGGAGTATCGTATTATTATTGATTTTATAATCAAAGATGAAGAGATAATACCTATTGATATTGGGACA
>JALSUU010000164.1 GCA_027071075.1 Sulfurimonas sp.
AAAGTTTATAATGATGCATTTGGTGCAGTATTTGAAATAATATTGCCATTTCAGAATGATTAAAAGGTAGTAGAAGTGAAAACAATAAATATACAATATCAAAGTAGTAGTGATTTAGAGAAGTTTATTGTCACTAATAATATAATAGATTGTAACAATATACTTCTTCAAATTTTCACAGGTATTTGTGATATTACATTTATTGAAAAAATTCTTTTGGAGGTACAATCTTTTCTTCCACACATTAAAATTATAGGAAGCACTACTAGCGGGGAGATCATAGAAGATAAAGCACTAGAGAACTCTACAGTTTTATCATTTAGCCTCTTTGAGAAAACAAAGGTAGAGACATATTATACTCAGACTAAAGAGAGTAGCTCCCAAACAGCACAAAAACTAATATCTCAATTTGATGAAAACAATTCTCCTAAAGTTGCCATCTCATTTGCAGATGGGCTTACTGTTAATGGAGAGGAATTTATAAATACTCTAAGCAGTTATAAAGATGGCTTAATTATTGCAGGAGGCTTAGCAGGAGATAATGCTGAGTTTAAACAAACTATAACTTTTACAGAAAAGAAAGTTCTTACAAGTGGCGCAGTTGTTGCACTTTTATTTAATGATGATTTATCTGTCAATACAACTGCTAGTTTTGGTTGGAAGAATATCGGTAGAACCATGACCGTTACAAAATCAGATGCAAATAGAGTGTATGAGATTGATGGTATACAAGCTATAGATATTTATGCTAAATATTTAGGAGAGGATATAGCAAAGAATTTACCAAAAGTAGGTATTGAGTTTCCTCTGATTGTAACAAGAAAAAATCTAAAAGTGCCAAGAGCAATTTTAGGTAAACATGATGACGGTTCACTTACATTTGCTGGAAATATCAACACTGGAGATAAAGTGACATTTGGATATGGAAATATTGAAACTATTTTAAAATACTCTAGCAATGTTGAAAAGCAACTCAATCAAAATAATAATGAATCAATCTTTATCTACTCATGTATGGCAAGAAAAGCACTTCTACAAGAGAGTATTAGCTTAGAGTTAGTTCCCTTATCGAAGATAGCAAGCGTGAGTGGTTTTTTTACTTATGGTGAATTTTACTCAAATGAGCAAACTCAAACAAAGGAACTTCTTAATCAAACTATGACAATTTTAGGATTAGGTGAAAAAAGTAATGCAAATAGTTTCAATCCCCCATCTTCAATAAAACATGCATCTATTACAAAAGATAGAAGAAAAAACAGTTTAACCCTTAAGGCACTCTCGCATCTTATATCGCAAACATCTCTTGAACTAGAAAATATTAATGTAACACTAGAAAAAAAAATCGAATCTGAGGTTGCAAAAAATAGAGAGAAAGATAAAGCTATGATACAGCAGAGTAAACTAGCTCAAATGGGTGAAATGATAGCTATGATAGCACACCAATGGAGACAACCACTCAGTGCAGTTTCTGCGACTGCTAATGATCTGATTTTGAAAATAGCTTTCGATAACTATAATGAAAAATATTTTGATGACAAACTAAAAAAAATTACTGATTTATCTCAGTATCTGAGTAAAACTATAGATGATTTTAGAGGTTTTTATAAAGAAGATAAAGAAAAAATTGAAGTACTCTTGTCAAATATAACAACAGAAGTATTAAAGATAGTTTCTAGTTCTATTGAAAGTAATAATATTTATATTCGCACAGACCTACAAGGTAGTAAAAAAATAAGTACATATTCAAATGAGTTAAAACAGGTATTACTCAACATCATAAAGAATGCGGAAGACATTTTATTGGAAAAAAAGGTAAAAAAACCTTATATACACATACAGACATATGATGATGCAGATAACTCTTATCTTGAAGTATCTGACAATGGAGGGGGCATTCCTGAAGATATTATTAACAAAATATGTGATCCCTATTTTTCAACAAAAACGAAAAAAGATGGAACAGGGTTGGGACTTTATATGTCTAAAACAATTGTTGAAGAGCATTGTAATGGAAAATTTATAATCTCTAACAGTGATGATGGTGCAAAATTTACAATAGTTTTATAATTGAGTTTCTTACTTATAGTATACTTCTACTATGAAAATATGGATAGATAAAACAGCTGCACCAACACATACCCTTGTAAAACTCAACTGCGAAGAGCATAGTGATTTTAAATTTCTTGGAGATTTAGAGGATGATGCCATTCGAGCATTTTTTAAAGAGATTCAAGAAGATATAGATGTTGAAAAGAACTTAAAACTTCTCAAATATTATGGCTATCTACACCTCTTTGTTATTCATAAAAGCTCTTAAAACAGAGACTTTATAACATTACTCACACCTTGATGCAAGTTATAGTTTGAGATAGGAAAATCGAGTAGTTCATCTTCAAGGTTTACCGTATAGCGTGAAAGATAAGCACCTAAAAGTTCTAAGTCTATCTCTTTATAGCTCTCACACTTCTCTTCACTCAAGCTTGTTCGCAGTAATTTCCCTTGAGTATTTGACTTTTGAATAGTAAAAGCAAGTGTTTTAAAACTTACAAAGTCACTCCACTCTAAAAAAAGATCAGGTGTTAGTTCCTCTTTTACTTTGCCTTGTGTGTCAAAAAGCAGAGAGTTATCTCTGAGTGGGACTAAAACACTTAGTATAGCTTGTGAAAAAGGTACAACCTTATCAGCCCAAAAGGGAGATTCATTTCTTGTCTTGAGTTCTCTCTCTATCACATTTACAATATTTGCAACACTCTCATTTTTAAAAAGTTCATAACTCTCTTGCTTCATACTTTCTCACTTTTAACTTGTTTTTCAAATTATACACAGTTAATCTAAATCAAATTTTTTTACTTCAAAATCCTAAGCTACTTCTCAAAAACAACCTTTTTATTCTCTATCTTCATAATCCTATCACAATACTCTAGCATTCTATCATCATGTGTTACCATCACTATAGCCACATCCTGCTCTAAGGCAATCTTTTTGAGCATCTTTACAACATCAATAGAGCGGTTCATATCAAGAGCGGCTGTCGGCTCATCGGCTAAGATTATCTCAGGGTCATTCATCAAAGCCCTTGCTATAGCTACGCGTTGATTTTGTCCACCACTGAGTTGGCTTGGCATGGCTTCTTCTTTCTCTGCTATGCCAAAGTACTTAAGTAACTCTCTTGCTTTTGCTTTGGAGTCCTTATCTTTTACCTCATTTGCTTGAGGAAGGAGAGTAAGATTATCTATGATGTTTAAAAAAGGGATGAGATAGTGGGCTTGAAAGATAAAACCTATCTTTTGGCGGCGTATCTTTCGTGTCTCTTTTGTGAGCCATTTGTTCTCATACACTTGCTCATCACCCAGCCACATACTCCCAGAATTTGGTTCGTTGACACATCCGAGCATCATTAGTAGTGTTGTTTTCCCCGCACCACTTGGAGCGATGAGTGCCACAAGTTCTCCTTTGTTGATGGTAAACGATGCATCCTTTATAACATCTACAAAAGCATCTCCTTTTCCAAAAGATTTATTGACATTTTCTACTTTTATCGCTTGTTTTGTACTCATTTTATCCACCTATTGCAGCTGTTGGATCTGCATTTATAACTTTCTTCACACCTATAAATGATGCAAAAATAGAAGCAATTACCACCACCACAAACAGTGACAAAGCATCAGATGACTCTAACAATACATGTTTTGGAAATTTATCATAAATAAGATGCGAAAAAATATTTCCAAAAATAAAAGCAAGAACACCTAAAAGCAGTGTCTCTTCCACTATCATCTTCACAATAGTAGCATTTGGTAAGCCAATAAGCTTCATAATCGAAATCTCTTTCATCTTCTCTAATGTCATTGTGTAGATAATAAGGGCAATAATAATAGTCGATACAGATACTAAAATGACTGTAAAAAGTCCTATCTGCTTTGATGCTTTCTCTATGACATACTTTGTCAAAACAGCTTTTTGTTGTTCTCTTGTATAGACACTTTTGTGTAACCATTTCTTTAACTCTTTAGAGACATTTTCTAAAGAGTATATCGGTTTTACAGTAGCCACTATAGCATTTACAAGATGTGCATCTCTGTTTACAATTCCTCTTGCTCTATCTGTCTGCACTCTTTTGTTTGTGTAAGTAAACTGTAACTCCTGTGCATCTTTTAAAGAGAGATACACCAAAGGGTCTCCCCCTGAAGATACACTCCCGTGCGTTATGCCTACTACCTTGTAAAAGTTTCGTCCTAGTTTTATCTTGTCACCAAGTTTAAAGAGTGTCTTATCACTCACAACTATCTCATAATGTTCACTCTTTATCACGCGTCCTGCTAGAAGTCGCTTTGGATTGATAGGACTTATCTCTCCATAGATGTCATACCCAATAGCTAAGGCAGAAATCTGCTCTTTACCTTTTGGAATCTGTATACTTTGAAAAGTAATCGCCTCGCTCTTTTGTATCGCGTCATACCCTTTGAGTGTATATTGTAAATCTTCATGAATGCGTGAAGCCTCAGCAAAGGGACCAAGGGTATTTTCTTGCACTATCCACAAGTCCACATCCAAATCTTCTAAAAGCACCTCTGCATCAGCTATCATCCCACGATAGACACCCATCATAATAAGCACGATGCCGAGCAACATCCCAACACCCATAGCAGTGACTATGAACTTTCCTAAAGTGTGTCGAATGTCCTCTTTTGCTAAGTGTATCATAGGTGTATTTTCATCCCATTACTGAGTGGTTTTTTCTTAGGGTTTGGCACTAAAATCTTACTTGCTTTATCGAAGTTTTTTACAGCAACTGCATCATCACTATGCCCTACTTCTTCGAGTTTTACAAACTGCGCATGTTCATTTTTTGCCACCCAAACACCCATCGCACCAGCTTCTTGGACTATTAACTTCAGTGGTATCTTTACAACTGAGTTGAGCTTTTTAATAGCTATCTTTACCTCAGCCTGTTCATTAATATAAAAAGGTTTTGGAGTCTTTACAAAGGCTACATCTATCTCACGCTCTAAAGTCACTGCATCACTCATAGCCTTTACTCTTTTTACTACCCCCGCATAGGTTTTACTAGGTTGTGAACGGAGGCCAATTGTCACACTCTGTCCTACTTTTATCTCTTTACTCACACGCTCATCCACCTTTGCTTCTACCCAAAGTGTTGATGCATCTACTAAGCGAAATATTGGTGTTGCAGGAAGAACACTTTGTGCAACTTCTGCAGATTTAGAGATTATATACCCATCTATCGGTGCATATACTTTGAGACGAGCTAGTTTTGCTTTTATAACATCTACATTTTTTGCTGCTATATTTGAGGCTGCTTTCGCAGAACCTATTCTCGATTTTGTTGCACTTATACTTGCGTTTATACTATCTAAATCTGTCTTTGCCTTATCATACTCAGCATCAGATGCAAACTTCTGTTTTTTGAGTTTTGCGTATCGATTGTAAGTTATCTTAAGTAGTTTTTTTTGGGACTCTTGGTTTAAAAGTTCATCTTGCAAGGCACTTATATCATACTCACTCTTTTTCAAAGTAGCTTGCATCACCTCTAACTGCTCAGGTAGATCCACACCATCCATCTCGACAAGAAGACTCCCTTTCTTTACCCACTCACCCTCATCAGTATAGAGTGCTAAGATTTTCCCTCCTGTTTGTGCTGTTATGGAGTAAATATCTTCTGCACTCACATTTCCTATACCCCGAATCTTTACACTCAAATCACCAACATTGGGACTCACAACTTTATAAGTTGTTTTAGGGATATAGACTTTGTTATAAAAAAGTGTCCCTAAGGCACCAACAGTTACAACTGTAATAATATATTTTGCGTATTTGTTCATTGTGTTTTTCCTTGTAAATATTCTAATTTATGAATAGCACTACTTCGTTCATACTTCGCACTTAAAAGTCCTAATTCTGCATCAAGCCTCAAAGCTGCTGCATCTAAAACTTCTATGTATGTAGCCAAGCCCTCATTGTATCTTGCTTCTAAGAGATTGCTTGTGCTACTCGCAGCCTCAAGTTGTAACTCTTTTGCTTTAATGGTATTTTCGTACCGTTTTATATCTATAAGAAGAGAACTCACCTCCTCTTTAAGTGCTAAGAGTTTTGAGTTATAGTTTGCTTGTGCAATCTCTTTGTTCAATGTTGCTTGTTCTACGAAAGCAGAAGTTCGCCCTCCTGTATAAAGAGGAACATTAAGAGTAATTCCAAGGAGCGATGCATCATATTTATTCAGCGTGTTTTGATATGAGTAAGAAGCAACTGCATCGATGGAACCATAGTGTGCAGCTTCAATAGACTCATACTCTAAACTACTCTTCTGCACTCCAACTTGCAAGGCTCTTAAAGCAGGAGAACTTGCTAGTATCTCTTTTTCACTCTCTACATTTGGCAGAGATAAAAGAGTATCTTCTAGCACTACATCACTCGCTATATCTTGGTGGATGTAAATAGAGAGCAGATTTCTAGCCTTATCAAAACTCGCTTTGGAGATGGCTAGATTATCTTTTGCAACATAAAAAGAGGAGAGAAAACGCGTTGCATCTGCTGAAGTTTTCAGACCATTTTTCACAAAAGCATTTGCCTGTTTATAAAGTGCCTCTTTTGCTTCTAAATCTTTTTGGCGAACAAGCATTGCTTTTCTTTGAACTAACATAAGCTCATACTGCAGCTTTACCTTGTATGCAAGCAGTGCCTTCGCATCAGCAAGTGTTAAAATAGAGATATTTACACTCTCTTTTTGTGCATCGATATTTGCAGTAGTTTTAGAAAAATCCCAAATCTTTTGATGCAGAGTTGCCCCTATCTGATACCCATAATCATCTTTTGTATTAAAAACCCCATTAGCTGGAAAGATATATGTTTTTATAGGGTCATACTCCGCATTGAGATTTACCTGAGGTAGATAATCAGCACGAGCCACATCTATAGAAGCCTCACTTCTTTTCACACCTAGAGAAAACTCTCTAATATCTGGATGTGTAAGCATCGCCTTTTGTATTGCATCACTAAGGCTTAATTCTTGTGCAAAAGCCCTCGTCACAAATAGGATGAAAAGCAGTAGTAATCTTTTTATCATATTATCTCCTATTATTTTGATTATAAATTTATGCCATAACTATGTTAGCTAATCGTTAAGCTTCATTTGTTACACTAATAATACAATAAATTCCAAATTATTTCAGGAAATTCTATGCCACTGAACAAAAGTTTTCTTACAAATTTTATAGCCCTCATTTTTATAGGGCTTTCCTTTCTCCTTGCGGAGTTTAAAAACGCACTCCTTTTCACAGGACTCTTTGCCCTCTCAGGAGCACTTACAAACCAATTAGCCATCCATATGCTTTTTGAAAAAGTACCGCTTTTATATGGTTCAGGTGTTATACCTATGCGTTTTGAAGCTTTTAAGGCTTCTATCAAAAACCTTATGATGAGTGAATTTTTTACCCGTGAACAGTTAGAAAACTTTTTTGCCAAAGAGGAGCAGAAAATAAACCTAGAACCAATCATTGAAAAGACAGACTTCACCCCTGCCTTTGATGCACTCAGTAAAACAGTCATGGAGTCCTCTTTTGGCGGAATGCTTGGAATGTTTGGAGGAGAGTCCGCGCTAGATGCGCTCCGTGAACCATTTTCGCAGAAGATGAGAGTAGCCATCATAAAAATAGTAAACTCAGAAGCCTTTAACAACACAATGAATGAGCAACTACAAAGCTCTTCACTCAACGATGATATGATTCACTCCATAGAGTCAGTAATAGACA
>JALSUU010000165.1 GCA_027071075.1 Sulfurimonas sp.
CTAACATCTGAATATAGTTCTCCAAACCAGCAAGCAGTGCTGGATGTGTAAACTCTTTATCTTTTTGCACTAATCTACCACTTAGCGAGACTAAAAATTCTCTAATCTTTTTCGCATTTGCAGATGTATCATTTGCAATTTTCCAGACAAGCACACAGGAGTAAGAAACAACAAGCAATCTTCTAAAAAGTGCTGCTGGTTCCCTCTGTTGCCACTCCTCCATATTAAATCCTGAAGATTTTAAGAGTTTAAAATAACTCTCTATCTTCCATCTGTAGTAGTACCAAGTAGCTAGGGTTTCTGCCGTTACACTCTTATCAAGGATATTTGTCACCAGTAGCCATTGTGCAACAACTTGTTGATTTTCATCCACGAGTCTCTCTACTACAAACCTTGCTTTAATAGCATCACCCTTTGTTTTTTGAAGTTTCTTTTTTCCATCTTTTTGAGTAATATATTTTGTGGCATCTCTTCTTACTTCTACCTCACACTCATTGACATAGATAGTGACATTTTTCTTTCGGTACTTCATCTCTTGAACTTTTGTACCTAAGGGTAATTTATCTGCTAATTCTCCTTGTTTTATATCTACCTTTTCTTTTGGAAGATAGAGTTTTGAGTTGTTTTTTACTCTTAGTACAAAGAGAGCATCTATCTTAGAAAGGTCTCTCATAAATGCTACACTATCAGACTCTCTATCTACGATATGAACTATCTTTTTATCTGTTTGCAGATTACTTGCTATCCACTCAGCTCTTAGGGCTAACTCCTCTAGATGGGTAGTACCAAGCTTTATAGCACCATTATATGTTGAGTAGAACTTTTTACTTGTCTTAAGGTTATGAGCTATGGGTGCGATAGGTTCACCTGCAACATCACTAACTGCCAATGTAGTCTGTAAATCTAAACCTTTTTTTACACCGTTCTCTTTTCTATTTTCAGAGATAAGCTCTTTTTTGGAATCATGATGCTTGTAGTCTATATGTGACCAATCTGTCATCGCTAAGACAAACTTTGAGCATTGCAATTCTATCTCTTTTGTCAGAGTGTCCCATATTGGTTCAAAAAGTGCCTCTGTGGAAATATTATCATTATTGAGAAATCTCCATGCTGCTTGCACTTGTGAAAATGGCTCTGTCTCTTTAAGTAATAGTTTCAATCCATTAGTTGCTGCATGTTGGCTACTCATATATCCTTTAACCATCTCATTATGTCTTTTTTTAAACGATTTTCCATCTTAATAATCCAAGTTTTTCAATGTTTAAGCAATTTCTGTTCTTGTTTTTGGATTTGTGTAGAAAGGTATGAATATAACTGTATGTGATTTAAGATAAAAGGATAGAACATGCTACATAAATCTTCAATTAAATATAGTTTATTGATTTTATTGTTGGTCTTTCTTAGTGCTTGTAAGACGGATTTTTTTAGTAATAGTAACACTACAGACTTGAATCAAACAGAGGATATAAACCCTTTTCAAATGGCGAGACTCTCCTTAGTAAGCCAAAGAGAAAAATATGTTATGTTTGGATCTAGAGTTGTGAAAAGTGGTGATTATATTGCCGTAACGGCAGTACTTGACAAAAATGCAACTTTAAGTTCTGTTGTACTTCTTTATAAAAAGGAGAGTCAAAACAGTGTTAAGCTCCTAACAACGCTGGAGCCAGATGATGAAAACAAAGGAGGTTCATTTGGCGAATCCATTGCTATGGATGGAGCATATATTGTAATAGGTGATTCAAGTCAAACTAATACAAACTTTAATAGTTATGGTAGCGCATATCTTTTTAAAATCAATGCAGATGAGAGTGTAAAAAAAGTTTTGAAATTTGATGCTAATGATACACAGGATGATTGGGATTCGTTTGGGAGTGTTGTGAGTATTGATAAAAATTATATTGTAGTAGGTACAAGTAATGATAATGCCTATCTTTTTAAAATCAATGCAGATTCAAATATAAGTAAGTTAGCAAAATTAACAATACCCACTGAGGATGTAGGACATACATTTAGTTATGCTTCAAGTATAGCTATAGATAATGGTCGCATCGCTATAAGCGCACCGAACTCTCGTCGGAATTATCCACAAATCACTTATTTATATACGATTAACAGAGATGATAGTGTTACCCTTGTGAAAAAAATCGAGTCAAATGATAGAACTTCTTTTGGGACTTCAATTGCGATGCAAAATAATTATCTTGTTATTAATGAGACACGCTCACACTTAGTACATGTT
>JALSUU010000166.1 GCA_027071075.1 Sulfurimonas sp.
TAATGCCTGCACTTATGATTATTTTAGCAGGTATGTTTGCTTATGCTACTACTTTAGGTGCTTTTTCACAAGCAGTAGAGTTTATGTTCTACCCTGATTGGTCAAAAATAAATGCAGAAGCTTTTGTAACTGCGGTTGGTCATGCTTTCTTTACTTTAAGTCTTGGTATGGGTGCGATTATGACCTACTCTGCATCATTGGAAAAAGATTCTAACCTTGTAAAAAATGCTTTTTGGGTTGTTTTTTTAGATACAACTATTGCCATCGTAGCAGGGCTTATGCTCTTTACATTTTTATATCAGTATGGTTCAGGTCCAGCGAAAGGTCCTGGTCTTGTTTTTATCTCACTTCCCGCAGCCTTTTATGAGATGGGTATTATAGGAAATATTTTTGCTATTCTCTTTTTCATAGCTCTTGCTTTTGCTGGTCTTACCTCATCAGTTTCCCTAGTTGAGCCAATGGTACAGTACTTTATAGATAGATTTTCATGGAGCAGACTCAAAGCCTCTGTAACAATGGGGCTATTCTTTTGGTTTTTTGGTATCTTTGCTATTCTTTCTAACATTGATGGAGCTAAAGAGTATCTCACTTGGGGTGGCAAAAGCTTCTTTGATTGGGTTGATTATGTAACGGCGGCTATTATGCTTCCTATTGGGGGACTTATAATGGCCGTTTTTGTTGGGTATATCATACCTAAAACAAAAGTTGAGTCTATCATGCATCCTCAACTCAAGTGGGCATTTGATGCATGGTACTTCTCACTGCGTTACATTACACCCATTGCTATGTTTATAGTAATGTTATCACTTATGGGAGTTTTATAAAATGGACACTATCACACAAGAGTGTAAAAAAATCCTATTAGAAGAAAACATCAATCCTGACTCCAGCATAGAGTTTAATGTAAATGGAAAAGTGCATACACTGTCATTTGAGTATATTATAGATACTTACATGCAAGCATCGGAGGAGTCAAGACTTGTTTTTCTTACAGCACTCAAAAAGTCTATTGGAGAAGATGCACTTGGAGCTGATAAGTTCTTTGAGGGTATGGGACAACTCCTCCTTATGACACACCTCTCTGAAAAATTTGGTGCCTAAATAGAAGACAAATAGCCTATAATAGCATTAATTATACGGCTATTATAATAAAAAATTTGTAATTTTAGTCTTACTTAGAATGGTTTAGGTGCTCTGCCACTTCCAGACTCTTTAACAGAAAAGATTAAAGTCTATAGGGAAAACAAAGGTATAAAATAGTATTATTTTTTATATCAGACATGAACTTTAAATGGATATTTTATGATACAAACACTCTCTCATACTTTTAAGTTTAACACTCCATCTGCAATTACAAAAAACAAAATACTACAAAACATTCTTTTTATCAGCGAAGAAGATGAAAAAAAACACTTTATACAATATCTTCAATACTCGACAACAGACGACCCAAACACTATACAATTCTCCCATGTAAATGTAAAAGTCGATCGTGGATACTACTTGGAGATAGCTAATATCGCAATCAATGATAGAGAGAGAAGAAGATATCTCTTTGCTATTCTAGGAAAGAGACGATTTGGAGCGAATAGTAGGAGATATGATTATTATTTTCTTGACTCTGGGCATAATACGGAAGAGTTGGAAAATGATTACCTTGACTTTACTGAGGGTACACCATTTAAAGCATGTTATAGCGAAAAGACAGACTACTCTTTAAATGAGTACCGTGTCCACTCTATACCGCAAGAAAATTCCTATATTATTTTTATGGATCAGATCAATACGACGCAGAGAAAAAAACTTCATAAAATCTTTTGTGTTGAATTAAAAAATGAAGATTATAAAATATTTAGCACAATAGAAAAGGGTAAAAAAAGAGTACACTATCTTTTTAATAAAATTGGTAAAATTTATTTTAAATCTTTAGAGAAGGAGAGTCTTACTTTAAATAAAAAATTTACAAACTTTGAAGATCTTGCTCTTTCTAAAATCATTACAACAAGCAGTGCAATGGAGAAGAACTCTAGAGTAAACGATAATCTTACATTTAGAAAACTTAAAGATAAAGAAGATGTAATCTGTAATGGTAACTTATGCTTACATACTAGTTGTTTTAATCTTATGAACAACCCTTCTGATGTAGAGACTATAATACTTTTTCAAACAGCACTCAGTGAATTTATAAGCCATACAAAAGAGATAAAACAACTTGATGAGATTATCTCCT
>JALSUU010000167.1 GCA_027071075.1 Sulfurimonas sp.
CTTTGAGTATCTCTCTTAGATGTGTCGCTCTATCATCTTTTCCAGCCTTACCACATCGTTCATCATCACAAAGAAGGAGTAGAGTTTTATAGTGCATAATCGGGCGGTTTGCATCATAATCTTTTGGTTTACAAGTGTACCCCTCAACTACTTCACTCCCCATCTCATTGAGGCGAACTTCTCCCTCTTTTACTGGGTTTGAGCCATATTGAGAACTTGCGTGTGAGTTTGTAAGACTACTTGCCATTGTACTTTCCAAACTCTGTATCATAATCTTTTATGAGTCTATATGCCGCGTGCAAAGAGGCAACTACCATAGTAGAAGCACCATAACGCCCCTCTAAAATAATCCCCTCACATCCAGACTCTTCCATAAAGGCTCGTCCATACTCTTTGGACTCAACAACATTTACAAAACCTACAGGAAAAAGGAGCAAGATGACATTATCAAGATTTACTTTGAGTCGTATAAGCGTGTTTATAGCGGCATAGATATAAGTCGGTGCATTTCCACAAGCGAGAACCATCGGTTCATCTTGAAACTTCTCTATAGCTAACTCAACTGCTGCATAACTTCGTGTCGTCTCATTCTGTTTTGCCATCTCAAAAACTTCTGGCTCATTGACATAACAGATAACTTCATTTTCATACTTATCAAGATAAAATTGACTCAAACCTGAGCGTATCATATTTGTATCGACTATGAGTTTTGCTTTTCTCTCTAAAAGGTCTTTAAGTTTAAGCATAGAGTTATCACTAAAGTAGATGTTGTCGATGACTTGCTCGAAACAAGTTGTCGTGTGGATGAGACGCTCAACTAAAGCTCTCTCATTATCATCAAATTTCTCAAAGCCTTTATAAGTCACAGCCTCGGCATGAATCATCTCAAAAGATTTGACACTTATTGCCTCGCCTATATTTATCGGTGGTTCTTGGAGTTTAAAGTTCATAAAATTTCATCTTTGTATTTTTGGGTTTAATTATATCAGAGAAAACTAAAGAAAAGGAATGCCTGTTACTCGCCACATAGTATGTAAGTAAGTTGCAAAAATATTCCCTTTTCTATATCCCCCATCTTTTGCATTTTTTGTACTCACTTTGTAAAGTCTAATATCTGTTTGGGGTGCTTCTAAAATCTTAGAGTAATGAAAAGCGTGTCCCCTTATCTCTGCATCGTTGAGCAAACACTTGTAATAACCCAAACGCTCTCGTTTGTTTGTTAGTGAAAACTCTATGGGTAGAATACCGCTCATCTCTCTTGCATCACAACTCTTTCCCAAGTAGATAAGCCCCGCACACTCAGCATATACTTTTTTCTTCTTTGCATGAGTGATAAGAGAGGCTTTAAAGCGATGAGAATCTTTCACTCTCACATACGCTTCTTCTGTCTCCACATAGCCACCAGGGATGATAACAAGCTCTGCATCAGGAGCTATCTCTTCATCTTTTGTGCTATCTATGATGCGAACTTCACGGTAGAGTTCTTGCAGATACTTTAGGTTATCATGGTAGACAAAAGAGAAGTTTTTATCTTGTACAAGTACACAAAGAGCATCTCTTCTCTTTATCTTTTCAAAGGGGTACTCACTCACACTCTTAATACTAACATCCATAACAGACTCTAACACTTCAAGCTCTATATGCTCTAGTACACTCTTAGCTACTTCTGCTATAGCCTCATCCTCTAACTCTTTTAAATCCAAACCCAAGTGTGTAGAGTCTAAAGATTTTAGTCCCTTTTGAATCCACCCGCACACTTTTATCTCAGGCATCTCTTTTTCTATATGCTTTTTTACTAACTCATAGTGCATTTTCGAGGAGATTTTATTTAAAACCACTGCTTGTATTGTGCTATCTGAGCGAAATTCACACATACCTTTTAGTACAGCCGATATAGTTATATAGCTTCCACCTGCATCAAGAATCAACAAAGCGGGAATCTCTAAAAGAGTAGCAATATCATAAGCACTACTCCCCTTATCCATCCCATCATAGTAGCCCATCACACCCTCAAGTATGGCGACATCTTTGTCCATATAGTTTGCAAACATCCACTTTAACTGCTCTTCATTCATCATATAGCCATCAAGATTGACCGAGGGAGTCTGG
This sequence comes from Sulfurimonas sp., assembly GCA_027071075.1. Classification (GTDB taxonomy): domain Bacteria; phylum Campylobacterota; class Campylobacteria; order Campylobacterales; family Sulfurimonadaceae; genus Sulfurimonas. The sequence goes on from JALSUU010000167.1 coordinate 2,110, forward strand.
GCTATCTTCTCATGAAACTGCGGGTCTATAAAGTCTGGACCACACTTAAAAGGTCGTACTTTTGTTTTATAGTGCTGGAGAAGTGCCATAGTAAGGAGTGTTTTTCCTTGGTTGGAGGCTATGGCTGAGATAACTAATGCTTTTTTCAATTTTTTTGCCTATAATTTGGTATTAATTTTAGAATATGGATAATTTATGAAACGATATAGACATTATAACAAAGAGACAGCAATAATCCTCTCCTGCTTTGGCTCAGTCATAGAACAAGAAAAGTATCTTGCATTTGAGAGTTTTATTCAAAAATCTTTTGCAGATACACCTCTCTTTACTGCCTTTAGTTCAAAAATGGTCATCAAAGAGTTAGCTAAAAAAGGAGAGGTTTATAAGAACCTTCCTCAGGTCATGGCTGATGTTGATATGGCAGGGTATAAACGCTACATAGTTGTAAGTGTCAATATATTTCCAACAGATGAGCATGAGGTACTTATACGCATGGTAAAAGGTTTTAAAAACTTCTCCCTTGCAAACATTCGCTACACAAATCCTCTTCTACATAAAACAAAAGAGACATCTAACTACCTCAACTTTCTTGATGCAAAGATACGCGAAGAGAAAAACAACATCATAAACCTCTACATCATCCATGGTGTCCCTGTTTTAAATCTCGGCGGTTTAGAAGCAGTAAACTACACAGCCAACTTTCTTAAGATGATAAATGAGAGAAATTTGACCTGCTCGTTAGAGGGGGAGTTTCCATTTTTTGCCATAAAAGATGCCATAAAAAGAGATATCTTAAAACTCACTCTTGGCGATAAAAATGCAAAGGTACAGATAGTCCCAATGCTTTTAGTAAGTGGAAATCATTATGACAAAGATATGAGAGAGATTTGCGATGAAGTAGGTGAGTATTGTGATGCAACTATAGTGACATCATTTACAGAAGATAAGAAATTTAATTTTATAGAGCAGAATGAAGTGAGAGAAATCTTTAGAGAAAATATTGAGGTTGAGATTAAGAAATTAGGGCTTTAAGTAAAAAAGCCCTGCAACTTAAAAAAAGTTACAAGGCTTCAGTGCTTTGAGGTAATCAGCCTCAGGACATCCCAAATGTCTTGAGAATATTATAACATAAAATATTTAATGAGCCACACAAAGTTTTTTATCAAACAGAATCATACACTCATTCGTTTTGTTAAATGCTTTGACTGCACTAAGCACTGCTAAGTCTACTATTGGTTCTATGATGATGACACTCATATACGCACCGCCAAAACTGAGGATATTTGCCAAGTTTTCAGCCGCAAAGCCCTGTCCATAAATCGCCCAAAAAGCAACCCATGAAACGATAGCACCCTCCCAAACAATAGACATTTTTAACATTTGGCTATATGAAATATCTTTGTAAGCTGTTCCACTTGGAATGATTTTTTTCACAGCAACATTAAGTATGAACATACTTGCGAGAAGTGTTGTTACATTGATACCATACTGAGGTAAATCAAACTGAGCAAAGAAAAGCCCCTGAATGAGCAGACCCAAAGCCAAACCAATAGCCGCTGGAGCGATACCAAAAACTAAGAAGATTGTTGTTCCTAAAATCAAGTGTACTTCACTAACACCTATTGGATAGTGAGGAAGTACCTCAAAACATGAGAAAACAATAGCTGTCGCAATCATACTTTTAAGCATAAAGGAGAGTAAACCATTCTCTTTTATGTTATCCCATGCTAACTTTGCACTTATACCTAAAACTCCGGCACCTGTTCCATAACTAAGGAGCATCTTTGCTCCATCTACTACACCTGCTTCTATATGCATCTGTTTTCCTTTAAGTAGGTAATAACCCGTTACACTACTTAGATTTTTTACTTTAAAAGTCCTGACTTATCATTTACTCCATCAAGAGATGACTTACAGTTCCGGGAGAGCTTAGGATTTACACCTAATTCCATTAAAGTTATGAGCTGATTATAGCATTTTACTGCTATAATTTTGCAAAAATAGGCAAAAGGATACGATTTGGGCTATAGCCAATGGATGCAGCAACATGCACAAAAGCATAAAATCATCGTAGATAAACTCCTTGAAAAAGAGTACACACAAGAACAAATCATCAGCTACTTTGATTTTGAGAATATGAAAAAAGAGGAGTTTAATTTCTGCCCGCTCTATGCAAAAGATAAAAAATGCCATGATATGGAGTCACTTAACTGCTACATTTGTGCCTGCCCCAACTTTCGCTTCAACGATGCAGGTATACAAAAAATAGAGAGTGCCACCCAGTTTAGTCTTTGTAGCATTGAGTCAAAAGATGGTAGACAAGGTGTTTATGGCGATAAAATTCATCAAGACTGTTCTAAATGCTCAGTGCCACACCATCGCAGTTATGTAGAGAAGCACTTTAAGTATGATTGGCAAGAGATGATGCAAGGGTGCAGTCTTTAAGGTGGGAGTCACGACACATATAACACTTCAGGAGCTACAAGAACTCTTTCCTGCTAGGCACTTTAGTTCACTCCAAGCAACATCTGATGGCGTGATGGACACAACTTATATAGTAGATAACTACATCTTAAAAAAGTATGAGCGAGACCTTGGCGGACGCATAAAGAGTGATGCAGAGTTACTTGCATCACTCTCTCGTGCAGGTCTATGTGTTCCTCGCCTTGTTGATGCATCACAAGGATGGTATCTGTATGAAAAACTCCAAGGGGAAGTACCTCAGCAGATAGAACTCTATCACATCCAATCTCTTGCACGATTTATGGCAAAGATGCATCGACATACACACAAAAGAAGTTGCTCACAAAAATTTTTACAAGAGTATGATATAAAAGAGCTTTTAGACTTTACAAAAAAAGAGTTCTACTACTACTTTAGTAAACTCAACACTCTCAAAAAGTATAAACCAAAAAGTGATGGCTTTATTCATGGAGATATTTTTAAAGACAACACTGTTTTCGATGGTCAAAAAATCGGAGTTTTTGATTTTATTGATGGGGGTTGTGGGGAGTTCTCTTTTGACATAGCTGTCGCCTTAGTCGCTTTTAATCCAAAAAATAAAAAGGCTTTTACGCAGCTATTTCTTAACACCTACAATCAAAATGCACCCTTTAAAATCTCACGCAAAACTCTAGAGAAAAAAATACAAATCGCTGCAAAACTCTATGCTCTTTTACGCATCGGAAAATACAAAAATCCACAAAAAGCAAAGCTCTTAGCCAATCTTTGGTAAAATACGCCTCATGAATATATCAATAAGCGAAGATAACTACGAAAACCTTACAAACTTCCAAGAGATTCTTAAAAAAGATGCATCGAGTATGATAAATGAAGCCCTTGAACTCTACTTTGAAGAGCAACAAAAAAAACTCTTAGAGAAAAACCTAGCAGATGAAAATGCCATGACAAACTTAAGTTATGATGAGTTTTGGGGTGATGTAGAGCTATGAAACATGGTGCAAACATCTATAAATATGCCAAAAAAATTGGCTGTGATGCGGAGGAGATGCTTGACTTCTCTTCAAATATAAACGCCTATAAAAAAGGGATTAGCCTAGAACTCTCTAGTAATCTCATTCAAAAATATGCAGATAGTTCCTACTCAGAACTTAAAGAGGTCATAGCCAAGCGTTACGCAATACAAACAAATCAGATAGCCCTTTTTAATGGTGCTACGGCTGCCATCTTCGCACTCTTTAACTCTCTAAAACCAAAAAGTGTTTATCTTTATGCCCCTTTGTATGGTGAGTATGAAAAAGCGGCAGTTGCTACAAAAAAGCATATCTATAAAATAAATCGACTCTCAGAAAATTCCTATATTCCTGAGGATGACTCTATCGTTGTTTTTGTGAACCCATCTACTCCTGAGGGGTATTATGAGGAGAATTTGGAAGAGATGATGCAGGAGTGGATGGAGAGAGACTGCATCATAGTCATAGATGAGAGTTTTTTAGAGTTTGAAGCACTTGCATCGATGCGAGAGCAGATAAATGAGTACAAACGACTCTATATCATCCAATCATTTTCAAAGTTTTACGGCTGTGCAGGTGTTCGCATAGGGGCTATCTTTGCCCATAAAAAGGCGATAAGAAGACTTCAAATCCCTCTTTGGAATATCTCCTCACTTGACAGTGCTTTTTTGCAAGAGAGAATAGCAGATGAAGCGTTTAGTGAGCAGAGTCTACTCTTTCAAAAAACGCAAAAAGCAGAACTTTTAGAGATTTTAGAGAGTTCACAACTCTTTGATGAGATAGTAGAGAGTGAGAGCAACTTCATCTTAGCCCACGCACCAAAGGCTGATGAGATATTTTCGCATCTTTTAGAGCATAAAATCTTGGTGCGTAGCTGTGGGAGTTTTGATTATCTCTCCGATGAGTGGCTCCGCTTTGGGGTTAAAGATGCAGTTATGCAGACAAAACTCAAAGAGGCACTTCTTGCACTCGCTTAGTATCTTTGGCACAAGTAGCGATGCAGGTAAATCTACCCTCTCCTTTGCCATCACCTACCTCCTCCACAAACAAGGCATAAAAGTCGCCCCCTTTAAGGCACAAAATGTCTCAAACAACTCCCAAGTAACAGATAAAGAGAGTGGAGAGATAGCCATTCCTCAAGCCTTTGCGGCTGAAGCCATAGGGCTAAAAACCACACCCTCAATGAACCCTATCTTACTCAAATCTGGCGGTGCTTCAAAAGCCCACATGATTATAAATGGAAAAAGTATAGGCGACACAAATGTTTGGGATTACTATAAAAATATGGACAAACTCAAGCCTATCGTTATAGAAGCCTTTGAATCTCTACAAAATGAGTATGAGTGCATCGTAGCAGAGGGAGCAGGAAGTCCAGTTGAGCTAAACTTAATGGACAAAGACCTCTCAAATCTTTTTGTAGCAGAGCAGTTTGGAACTAAGATAGTCTTAGTCGCAGACATCCAAAGAGGAGGTGTTTTTGCTTCCATCTATGGAGTCTATAATCTCCTGCCAAAAAAGCTCCGTAAAAATGTCATAGGGGTGATAGTGAACAAGTTTCAAGGTGATATGTCTCTTTTTGACGAGGGTGTCACAATCATAGAGGAGCAGTTTAAGCTAAAAGTACTCGGTGTAGTCCCTTTTCGCCCTTTTAATCTTGGTTTTGAAGATTCTGCATCACTGATGGGCTATGTCCAAGATACAAAAAATGCTATCATAAAAGTAGGTGTCATTAAACTCCCACATATCTCAAACTTCACAGACTTTGAACCACTCGTAGTTGATGCAGAGATAGAACTCTCTTTTATCTCAAATGTTAGCGAAATAGCATCCTATGACCTCATCATACTTCCTGGGAGTAAGCGGGTTATAGATGATTTGACTTGGCTCAGAGAGCGAGGGTTTGAAGAAAAACTAAAATCTAAAGAGCAAAAAGTTGTGGCTATCTGTGGAGGCTATGAGATGATGTTTGAGAAGATAATGGACCCCTTTTGTGTTGAGAGTGAAGAAAAAGAGGTAGCTGGATTTGGTCGTTTTAAAGGTGAAGT
>JALSUU010000168.1 GCA_027071075.1 Sulfurimonas sp.
CTGCCTCTTTATTGATAGCAAGGTCTTTTACTTTTCTATCGAAGAAATCACCAAGCTTTTCAGTGCCAACGAGGCGATGCGTTCTCTCATCGTAAACGACGCGTAAAAATCTTTTCTCTCCAACTGCAAAGGGAGTTTTTTGAAACATGTTAGGAACTAAGAGGTCTTTTGTCAGTCCCCAGTCCATAAATGCACCAAAAGGAGCCACATCGACAACCTCAAAGAGTGCAAACTCATCAAGCTCTGCCACTGGTGTTTTTGTTGTAGCAACAAGTCTATCTTCAGAGTCTGTATAGAGGAAAACATCTACTAGAGAGTTTTCAATCATATCTTGTGTAACATATTGCCCTGGTAGGAGTACATCGTTACCATCTTCAGCCATGAGGTAGAGTCCAGGGGCTGTGTCTCTATCTACTCTTAAAGTATTTATTTTTCCAAGTTCTAAGAACTCATTTATTGTTTTATTCATTTGGTTTTTCCGTTTATTATATTGGTTTATTAGAGTTCTAAAATATCTCTAGTTATGGGGATGAGTTCCATCTTTATAGTTTTGATAAATCTCTCTATGTTTGTAGAGTTTGTATAATCAGGCTCTTCATACTCAATCTCTATAACCACAGTATCTTCTGAGAACTCTTTTGAAGCTTTTCCTGCAGCACTACTCATAGCGATCACTAAGTCAAACTCTCGCCCAACTTCTGAGAGTGATTTGGAGTGATATGCATCATCCCATGAGCCATCTTTAATAAGTGCTTTTTTTACAGCAGGATTGAGAGGCTTACTCTTTTTCACTCCAGCACTAAAAGCTGTAACATCTGAGAGGTATTTGTTGAGAACTGCTTGTGCAATTTGAGAGAGTGAACTGTTATCTGTACAGAGTATAAGTACTTTTTTACTCATATTTGTTTGCCTTTATCATTTATCTATGTAATTGTATCAAATTAAGGTTAGAATAAGAGCAATCTTAAACATTAACTTGTCAATATAGGAATACTAATTGCTAAATTCTCTGTAATAAAAACAAGAGAGAACATTATGTTACTACTGAAAAGCTCAAGCCAAAGAATTTACTACTATAAAATAAATGTATATCAGACACTTTTTGGAGATTACCTTATTCAAAAAGAGTATGGTTTACAAAGAAATATACAACCTACAAATGTGATTAAAGAGTATGCTGATTCTAAAAAAGAGGCACTCTTTCGAGTGCTTGATATCGCAGTAGATAAAAAAGAGTTGGGCTACTTAAAAGCCTCATAATTTACTACTTTTCTTCTCTTATATTTTCGATCCAAAAGCTAAGGTTTTAAAGTACCTTGCTCCCCAAAAGAGAAACAAGAGTAACCAGAGTGTGAAAGAGATATCAAACAAAAAGTTTAATCCCCATCCAAATGCTACATTCAAACTAAACAAAAAGCGTCCTAAAACTACTAGCTGAATAAAGAGAAATATTTTTGTAGCTACTGCATCACCATTTGGTGGCTGACCAGAGTGCCCAAGTGTGACTCTTGTTCCAAAACCAATGAGTATGGTTGTTAAAAAGCCAATAGCTAAGAGATGGATGTTGAGGTAGTAAAAAGAAGTATCTAAAAAGAGTTCGCCTATCAAAGAGAGGGCTGAGAGTAAAAATGCAAGAGGTAACCAAGCAAGTGCGAGATGAAGTACCCAAAGTATAGCTGGTGATTCAAATGGTTTTAGCTCCCATCTCTGAAACTCTAAGGCAAGGTAGATAGCAAGCGCTAGGTCAATAATAATTTCAATGACTTTTACATCTAATGATGCAAAGAGTGACTTCGCTATAAAAAGGGTAAATACTATCTTTACAAAATTTGGGTTTTTTGGACTAAAAGAGTGAGAAAAAAAGGGAACCATTCTCTGTGCTACACTAAATGCTAAAAATATAATATAGAGATAAAAAGAGATATTAATAGCAGTAGGTAAAAGAGTAGGGCTAAATATACTCAGTATAAAAAGCAGGTTTCCAATAAGCCCTATATAGTTTGCTCCAAGTATCCAAAATGAGTCACTCTTATCTGTTGCTTGTGCATTTGTGTAGATGTTTTGGAGTTTTAAAACTATGAAGAGTTGGGAGATGAAAAGGAGAACCATTGATGCAAGAACGAGATACAAAGAGAAAAAGTTTGCCACTAAAAAGAGTAGAGAGCCAAGTAG
>JALSUU010000169.1 GCA_027071075.1 Sulfurimonas sp.
ATTTTTCTATAAATTTTATCTTTTTTAAGAACCTTTAAAAGGTGTAAAGATGCATCATAATAAGCTATATCAGGATACCAACTATTTCTTCTACTACTTTTAATATAAATCGATTTAATCTGAGAAACATTTACCCAGTGCGCATACATTGAGCGTTTAAGTTTAAACTCTGTATCTACTTCTATGCTTGGCACATTCAAATAGGCTTCACTCATATCAATCACATAGGTCCACTCTGATAGTGATTCTCGTGAAATATCAATAATTCTACAGCCACTTTTACCAAGCTCATTTTCTAAGATAAGTGGGTCTGTTGCATACTCAGATCGAAGACTAATATTCCAAATAAATTCTGAAGCATCTAAACTTGAAGCAGTTGTAACATAACGATAATAGCCAATATTGCGAAGTGTATCCTCCATAATTTTGACAAAGAAAAGAGGGGAACCACTTGTTTTGAAGTTTAACTTTAACTCAATAGGTTTTTTAAAAAAAAGCTTTAAGAGCCCATTTTCTTTAAGAGTTTGAATAACTTTTACTGCATCAACTCTCTCATTTTTATAATAATCAGATTTAGGATCAAAAATTACATTAATAAAATCTTTATTATTAGCATAAGTCTTCGCATCAATAAAACCCTTAATCTTTTCAATCAATGGATCTTCCTGCATCACAATATTCTCAATTGCATCATATTCAGAACCTGCAGGAAGCCTTTGATTCTCATCTTCAAGGGCAAAAAGAGGGAGCATAAAAATAAAAAGTATCGCTATAAAAGCTTTTACCATTTACGACCTCGGTTAAATCTCTTAAACTCTTTGAGCGAAATATGTTTTAAAGTACCATTTTTATATAAAAATCGCACATAATTACGACTATCAAATTTTTGAACTTTATCGTTTATAAACATATCTATATAGCCATGACCAAAAAGAAGTAACCAATCTTTGTTTGGATCTAATTCTACAGGTTTTGAAGTAATCTTTTGATACTTTTTATTTGTATCTATATCAATATAACCAAACCAAACCTTACTTTTTGGCTCTACTGTAAAAGTTTTTTCTACAGTAGATGCTTCTATTTTTGGATTCTTACTACTATTAACTTCTTGAGAAGTTGTAATAGTTGTGTTTAACTCTTCTACTTTAGTTTCATTGGTATCTACCGTAGTGCTGATTTCTTCTACAACACTCTCAATATGTTCATCATCTATTAATTTATCATCCGCTTCTACATCTGGTTTTGTACTAAAACTATATATCACTACAAGTAAAAAAACCACCACTATTATACTTATATAGAGTAACTTATTTTGCTTCGTTTTTTCAGGAACAACAAAAAGTCCACTCTCAGATTGATTTATATTTTGCTCTGCAAAATGCTCCAAACCTGTTTTTTTTAAATCTTCTAAGGAGAGTTTATACTCCCGCTCTAAAATTGAGATAAATCCCATAAACTGAACTTTAGAAAAGGTGTCAAACTTATTCTCTAAAATTGATTTTACATATTGAATCGGAATATGTGTCTCTTCAGAGATTTTTTGCGCACCTCTCTTTTTTAAATCATCAAATGTCGTACTCATTATCGCATCCTATCCATTAAAATTGCACCTGCCACGCTTACATTTAAAGAGTCAAACTCATGTGACATTTTAATACTCACAGCACAGTCAAGTTTAGACACAATGCGAGAAGTAAGCCCTTCTCCCTCAGAACCAAGCACAAGAATTTTTTTCTTATCTATGCGTGTTTCACGAATATCTAGTCCACTCATATCAGCTCCATAAGTCGTAAAACCTGACATTTTAAAATCATTTAAGACATCATGAATATTATGCTCAATCGCAAAAGGAACATCATAAAGTGCACCCGTACTTGTTCGCATAATAGTCTCTAATGGTAACTGCTTTACTCCACAAGCTATAATCGCATCAACACCTAAGGCATAAGCACTTCTCACAAGAGCACCAATATTTCCAACATCTGTAAGACCAGAAAGGATAAGAACAAACTTCTTATCAAAAAAGAAATCATAGGGTTGCAGTTGCACATCATCAACATCTGCTAAAAAGCCTTGATGTGATGCATTTTTACACATCTTTTGAGCAGCTTCATTTGGAATACGCTTTAGCGTAAAATTCATTTTCATAAGACGAGAATACTCTTTCTTATCAACTTCTTTCGCTAAGTAGAGTGTCTTAATTTTATTTGGGTATTTATTTATTAGATAGTAAATTGGTTGTTTTGCATATATTAACATAGTGTAATTTTAGCGAAAAAAAGTGTACTTTTAGCGATATAAAGCTCTTATTTAGAAAAACTTTGTCTTTATTCAGTAAATAGACCTTGTAAGTAAAACATTTAAAAGTAAAACAGGAGTCTATTTAAGCAAGGAGTTGTCCAACTGCCAGATACCCTCACTCTCCTCAAAACATGACTTTTGCAATCTCTCTAAAAAATACTCCCGACTCACCTCTTTTGCTCCCAAACTTTTCAGATGATTTGTAGGAACTTGGCAGTCGACAAAATCAAAATTCCATTTTTTAAGGTGCATTATAAGTAGCGCATAGGCAGATTTTGAAGCATCACTCACATGAGCGAACATTGACTCTCCACAAAATACCCTACCTACAACTATGCCATAAAGTCCCCCCACTAATCTATCATCTAAATAGGCTTCTATTGAGTGAACTTTTCCCATGCCATGTAAGACTTCAAAGGACTCTATAACATCCTCTTGTATCCAAGTGCCATTTTGATCTGCTCTTGGAGTATAGGCACAGTTACGAATAACGCTAGAGAAATCTGCATCAAACTTATAAGTAAACTTTTTCATACTTTTTTTCAAAGAACGGCTGAGTTTAAAGTCATCCAGTTCCATGATAAGTCTAGGATTTGGTGACCACCAGAGTATGGGGTCTTGAGGAGAGTTCCAAGGAAAGATGCCTGATTGATAGGCACGAATAATCCGAGAGGGGTTCAAATCCCCTCCCCAAGCAACTATTCCCTCTTCATTCGCCTCATTTGGATGAGGAAAAGTGAGTGAGTACTTATTTAACTGAGGTATTGGCATTAGTCTTGTGAGTAACGCAATGTAAGTGTTTTATCAGCATCAACAGATACAACTCCACCCTTTGTAAGTGCTCCAAAAAGTATCTCATCACTGAGCTTATTTGTTATATGCTCTTGTATAAAACGCTTGAGTGGTCTTGCACCCATCTCTTTAGAGTAAGCAGATTGAGCGATAAAAAGAAGTGCATCATCAGTAATGTCTACTCGAATTTTCTTCTCTGCTAAATCTCTATTTAGTTCATCTATAAACTTCGCAACTATACCCTCAACTACTTGCATATTGAGTTGATTAAACTCGACAAGAGCGTCAAGTCTATTTCTAAACTCAGGAGTAAAGAACTGCTTAAACTCTTCACCTTGAGAAAGTGAATCATCTTTGTTAAAGCCCATCACACTTCTTGCACTTGCACCGATATTTGATGTCATTATAAGTATAACATTTTGAAAATTAGCCTTATAACCATTGTTATCAGTCAGGGTCGCACTATCCATAATCTGCAGTAAGATATTTACTAAATCAGGATGTGCTTTTTCTATCTCATCTAAAAGAAGTACAGTATAGGGATGTTTTTTGATAGCCTCTGTTAAAAGACCTCCTTGCTCATATCCAACATACCCGGGAGGTGCTCCTACTAAACGAGAGAGTGTATGTTTTTCCATATACTCACTCATATCAAACTTCTCAAAGTGCACTCCAAGCGTATCACTCAGAGCAACTGCTAATTCTGTCTTTCCAACTCCAGTAGGACCAGAAAAAAGAAACGATGCAATAGGTTTGTTTTGAGGAGTCAGCCCCGCTTTAGAGATTTTTATAGCTTGTGCAACAGTAGAAACAGCCTTCTCTTGCCCAATGACTCTTTTTTTCAAATCACTCTCTAAGTTTCTAAGTGACTCTATCTCATCCTCTTGTATATTAGCATTAGAGATGCCAACTATTGATGCAATAGTCGCTTGAATATCTGATGCAGTTACCTTCAATCTTTTTTTCTTTTTCAGATGAAAAGATGCGGCTGTTTCATCTATGATATCTATCGCCTTATCAGGTAAAAATCTATCTGTGATATATCGACAAGAGAGATCTATAGCAGATTTGAGTGCTTTGTTTGTATATTTTATCCCATGATGCGATTCATATTTTTTCTGTAGACCTTTAAGAATAAGGTAACTCGTCTCTTCGGAAGGTTCATTGATGTCTAACTTTGAAAAACGGCGAGAGAGTGCCTTGTCTTTTTCAAAACCATTTCTATACTCTGCAAAAGTTGTAGCACCCATACACTTAAGCTCCCCTGATGCAAGTGCAGGTTTGAGCTGGTTTGCTGCATCCATTGTTCCACTTGTACTTCCAGCACCTATAAGTGTATGAATTTCATCTATAAATAAAATGGCATTAGGCTCATCTTTAAGCTCATCCATCACACCCTTCAGACGCTTTTCAAAATCACCTCTGTACTTAGTCCCAGCAAGTAAAGCACTTAAATCAAGTGCAAAAAGTTGTGCATCTTTAATAATTTTTGGAACATCCTCTGCAGCGATACGAAGTGCTAAACCTTCAGCAATAGCAGTTTTTCCAACACCTGGTTCCCCAACCAAGATAGGGTTATTTTTCTTTCTTCTACAAAGAATTTGAATCACCCTTTTTATCTCTGCATCTCTACCTATAACAGGGTCGATTTTCCCCTCTTTTGCTTTTTGTAAAAGGTCAATCGAATACTTTTGTAGATAAGACTTTTTTTCCTTCTTTGCATCATCACTCTCTACTTCATTATGAGATATTAGCTCTAAAATATCTAAACGAGAAATTTGATACTGATCAAGGAGCATATAGGAAAAACTATTCTCCTCTTCATATAAAGCAGCAATTAGATCTCCAACATCAGCATTTGTCTGCTGTGCAGACTGAATATGGCGAACCATACTATCTATAAGCCGTGAGAGTGCCACACTTTCATAGGGTTCTTGATGAATATTTTCAGGAAGACGCTCCATACTTGTTTTTATGTAAAGAGAGAGTTCCTCCTTCATTTTATCTACATTACCCCCACAGGCACTAATGATTTGGGCACCCTTTGGCGAGTTTAAAAGCAGAAAAAAGACATGCTCAATAGTAAGATATTCGTGTCGTAACTCTTTAGCAAATAGTATAGACTTCTGAAAAATATCATTCAGAGATGTACTTATCATTGTTTACTCCTCTTCCATAGTTGCTTTAAGGGGAAAGCCACTATCTTTCGCTTTTTTAATCACTTGCACTACTTTTGTCTCTGCAATTTCATGCGTATAGACACCACAAAGACCTCTCTCTTTTTTATGAATATCTAGCATGATTTTTTCAGCTTCTTCATAATTTTTATGAAAGATACTCATCAAAACATCTACTACAAAGTCCATAGAAGTGTAGTCGTCATTTAGCAAAAAAACCTTATACTTTTTTGGATACTGTAACTTTGTTTTTTCATCGAGTTCAAACTCTATATCAGTTGCCATCTCTTTTACTCTGCTGCTTGTAAAAAATCATCGATAATATCTTGAGGATTCTCTAAACCTATAGATATACGAATTAAACCGTCAGTTATACCTAAAAACTTGCGAGTAGGTGCATCAAAATCACTGTAAATTGTAGAAGCCATATGAAGTGCTAAGGTTCTACTATCTCCAATATTTGCCGTGATTGTAGCTATTTTAGTTTTGTTTATAAACTCATAAGCACGCTCTTTTGAACCCATATCAATAGTTAAAAGTGTTCCACATCCATTTGAGAAGTCACTTTTGTATCTTTCATGATGCGGATGAGACTCTAAACAAGGGTGGTTAATATCTAAACCTTTTTCACTGAGTGCTTTTGCAATAACTTCAACACTCTCTATAATTCTCGTGAGTCGAAGTGGCAGAGTCTCTAGCCCTAACATCGTTTGATAACTAGCCTGAGCATTTGCACTCATACCAAAGTCTCGTAATGCCCTTTTTTTAGCATTTGGAACAAGTGCCATTTTTTTCGCACCCTTAATAAACTTAGCCATAAAAGGATAACGCTCTGTTTTAAACTTATCTTCACCCTCTTTTATAGCACGAAAAACTGCACAACCACCAAGAGCCGATGCATTTCCTGAGATGATTTTTGTAGTGGAGTATACAACTATGTCTGCACCCAAAGCTAAAGGAGAGATACTTAAAGGTGTAATAGTGTTATCCACTATAAGTGCAACTCCTGCATCGTTGGCTATTTTAGCGATTGCTGAAATATCTGGAAGTCTCATATTTGGATTTCCAACACTTTCTAAAAAGATTATTTTTGTTTTTTCTGTGATAGCACTTTGAATATTTTCTAACTCATCTACATCAAAAAAAGAAGTTTTTATTCCAAATCGCTTTAAAGTTTCTTCAAATAGTGCGTATGTTCCGCCAAAAAGCCCACCAATACTTATAATTTCATCACCAGATTCAAGAAGAGACATACAAGCAAGTGAGGTAGCGCCCATACCAGAACTTGTAGCAACAGCTCCAACACCTCCATCCATTTGAGCTATTATAGACTCTAATTTAGCTGTTGTAGGATTTCCCATACGAGAATAAAGTGGTTTTTTTACACTTCCATCAAAGATTCCCTCAGAAGTTTGCGCATCACCATACCCAAATGATGCAGATGATGTAATAGCTGGAGATATAGCACCCTCTTTATTTCCAACTGATTGTACAAATTGTGTACAATACTCTTCAAATTTATTCATTTATATCTACCTTCTTAATAATTAGAAAAATTATAGCAAAGTTGAGATAATACACTTCCTATATACTTTTATTATGCTAAAATTACAAAAATTAAAGCATATAGGAAAAATAGTGGAAAATCAAACTATTATAGAAAAACTAAGTGACAAAGTTACAAAAATACTTCAAGCGTACCACACACTTAAAGGTGAAAACGAGATGATGCGAAATGAGTTAATAACACTCAAAGCAGAGAAAGAGATTAAAAATCAAGAGATTGAAAAACTTACAGAAGATAATGCCATGAAAGATTTAGAAATCGAAGAAATTGTAAGTAAAATCGAAAGTATTCTAGGATAGATAGAATAAATGAGTAGAAAAATAGGGCTATACATTGCAGGTCGTCGTTTTGATGTTGATTTAGAAGACAAATTTGCCGACTTTTTAGAAATAGAGATGGCAAAGGACTTCAATATAGAAGGAAATAACGAACTTAAAACTGTAATGCAAGCCTATGTAAGAAAAAACTATGAACTTTTTTTACAAGAAAAAAAATTAAATGAGTTATTTGACAAACTTAATAGTTAGTTTTATACTAGCATAAGTTTAAAGTGATATAATTTCATCCTCTCAAAAGAGAAATGGTGTGCGCTCGTAGCTCAGCTGGATAGAGCACTGGTTTGCGGTACCAGCGGTCACACGTTCGAATCGTGTCGGGCGCACCATACTTAAAC
>JALSUU010000170.1 GCA_027071075.1 Sulfurimonas sp.
AATTCTTCTATATGTCCAATATAGTCAAATGTATATGAGGGGTTATTCTTAAGATAATAGGCATACTCTTCCGGACTAAATACCAAAAACCACTCGGGATACGTCAAATAGGTTTGGTCTGCATTTCTCTTCATTATATTAGTGTCTGTAAGAGCAACGCTGGAAATCAAAAGAAAAGAGAGAATAATTTTACTCATTAGTTTCTAACTTTGTAAAGCAGAGTAAAATATTTGCACTCGGATCACCATACTGCTTTACCCTTTGTTTTGAGTCAATAAAAGCATGTTGCTCAATATCTTTGACAATTGTTGCGATAGACTCAAACTCTCTTATTTCAGCCTTTTCACTCTCTATACTTTCTCCTGTAAGCGCATTAAAGACTGCATGAATAAGTGAAACGAACATAAACATCTCTTCATCACATACATCATGTTCTCGCAAGACAAATGAACCCCCATTTTTCAAGAGTGCATAAATTTTTTCATGCACTTTCTCACGTGTCGCTTTTTGAAGATGATGTAGACCTCCATAAACAGTGATAGTATCAAAACTTCCATTTTGTAATTTATCTAAAACACCTAAAAGGTCACCATTTTCTTCGATGAAATATTCTTCTTTCGGTTTCATCCTGCTAAAGCCCAAAATTTTCTCTAAAGAGAGTGGATCATTTGAGCTGTAATGTTTCGTTACACTTTTCAAGTCCGTAGGTTCAATGAGCAGCATATCATGAATATCTCTGTCAATAAGCTGTTGTGTCTGTTCTCTTATAGTTCTTTTTTGTACAAAGATCTGCTGTAGGATGTTCAAAACACTTTTTGGTTTTAAAAGAGTTTTTGCAGAAAGCTTACAATGATCTTGAATATATCTATAGATATCATCACTATTGTTATATTTCTCTATTGCTCTTAGCACAGTAGAAAACACTTCTTTTTCATCTGTCCTAAACACAAAACGCAAAAAATCATAGAACATATCTTTATAAACATCATCACGAAGCACATCATAAAAAGTATCTCTTTTTTGTTTTTCTATGTCATAAATATATTTATCAAATAGTGCATTTTGAAATTTATAGTTCTTATCGTATGTACGTTTCTTTTGTGCAAATTTTTTAAAATTTGGATAGGCTCGCATTACTTGTTCTTTTGTCGCGTGAGGCTGATATGGCAAGTAATAAGTACCCTTCTCTTCGATAGCTACATCAATGGCTTTACGTGTCCAAACAGATACGGCATCTTTTTCTTTTTGCGATGTACCTTGTTTATAATAGACGACAAAAGCAAGCACTTCACTTCTACTCCAACTTAACAAAGAATCTTCATTTGCGACAGAGTGTCTAATCGAAATGTTTAAAATATTGGCACCATATTCTCTAAAAACCTTTGCAAGTTTTTCTATAAACTTCTCTGCATTCTCTTTTGGAATGAAATATTCTTGTAAAACATAAGTACTGTTTTTACGAGTAAGCGGCTCAAGTTCTGCTACATCATAGCTTGCTTCATAATTTCTTTTAAAAATTCTTTTTTTTGCAAATATCAGCGTATCATACAAGTGTTCTCTGCGAAGTGGACCAAAAGGAGTTGAAGAGACTGCCCAAAGGGCATACATCTCTAAGGGATAGAATTTTTTGACCTTCTGAATACGTTTTTTTTCAGTTATATCTTCTTCTGTTGCCATCCATGTGACAGAGTTTACTCTGTTGTAATGTGGTGGGTAGATGTCCGCATTATGAAAAATAGATCTCACATCTTCTGTTATGCTCTCTAAATCGCTTAAATATTCACGAACACTCATTTTTCTGTGATGCTGTTTAACATTCGTGTTCTCTTCAAGTTTCAAAGTAACATCAGTAATAATACCTATACCTCCGTATCCACCAACAAGCATTTCAAAGTATTCTTTACCTTTTTCTTTGTTTGCCGTTTGCTCTTGGGCATTGGCATCTATGAACTTAAACTCTTTGATGGAGAGCGCCAAAGGACCTGCGCCTATGTATCTTCCATGAACATTGACACTGACGCTGCCACCTACAGTAAAATTGGAATATGTCTGCATAATAGAAATGGACAAATCATACGCATCAATGACCTTTTGGATCTCTTTCCAGGTAATTCCTGCGTTAACCGTTATCTCTTTTTTTTCTATGTTAAGAGAGAGCACTTT
>JALSUU010000171.1 GCA_027071075.1 Sulfurimonas sp.
TATTGCTTTTTAATAACTTCTTCGCTATAATTCCAGTATCGTTTAACTTCTGAAATAATCCCTCTGTGATTAGAAGGTATCTCTTTATGAGATATAAAACGCCAAAAGGCGGTAAGAGGCACAATAAACTACTTGTATTTATTTACAAATTACATTTATTCTGCAAAAAATACCCCGCAAAAATTTATTTATAAACCAAGGAAAGAAATATGACAGTAATTAGACTTACTCGTATGGGAAGAAAAAAGAGACCATTTTATCGTTTAGCGGTAACAGATAGCCGTAAGCGTAGAGATGGTGGTTGGATTGAACTTATCGGTCACTATAACCCAATGAACGAAGAGAAGACTCTTGTAGTTGATAATGAAAGATTAGATTACTGGTTAAGCGTTGGTGCTAAAATGAGTGATCGTGTTAAAAAGATCACTGGTCGTTAATTATGATTGCTGATTTTGTCGCAGAATTTGCTAAACTCATTGCATCAAACCCTGATGATATTAGAGTGGAAGTAAAAGAGGGCGATGAAGTAACAGAGATAGTTCTGTATGCTAATCAAGCTGATATAGGTAAACTTATCGGTAAGGGTGGTAAAATGATTGGAGCTATTAAAACTGTTATCTCTGGCTGTAAGGCTAAAGATGGCATAAGTTATCGTATCAATGTCGAAGCACTTTAATCAACTACTTCATATAGCTACTATCGGCAAAACTGTCGGTATTAAAGGTGATATGAAGTTTCATGATAAGTCAGATTTTCCTGAACAGTTTAAGGTAGGAAGCTCTTTTTTAATAAATAAAAAAGATAAAATTACTTTAACAGATGTAAACTATGAGAGAGGTCTTGTAAAGATAAACAACCTTAGTAATCCTCAGGATTGTAAGAAGTTTGTCAATGCAAAACTCTACACAACTTACGAAGAGACAAGAAAAACTTGCCACCTTGAAGAGGGTGAACATTTTTTCTTTGATTTGGAAGATTGTCAGGTTTATGAAGATGGAAAACTTTTAGGTGTTGTTAAAGAGATTGATAGAATAGCTATAACAAACTATTTAAGTATAGTTACAGATGAGAGTTTAGTCGAAAGTGGTTTACCAAAGAGCTTTTTAGTTCCTTTTATAGAACCATTTAAAGTTGGCGTAGATATAGATAAAAAAATCATCACAGTAAGTGGTGCTATGGATATCTTAGAAGCGTCTTGATGACTTATACTTTTGTTACACTTTTTTCAAACTTAATAGAGGGTTATTTTAAAGACTCTATATTAAAGCGTGCTATAGATAAGGAACTCTTAGAGATTAAGTATCTTAATCCTAGAGATTACTCATCGAATAAGCACTCTAAGGTGGATGATACAGCAGTAGGGGGTGGAGCCGGAATGGTTATGAACCCTCAACCGCTTTATGATGCACTTGATGATTTGAAAAAAGAGGATGAAAATGTTCATATAGTTTTCTTGACTCCAGTTGCAAAACCCTTTGTACAAAATGATGCAAAGCGTTTAGCAACTAAGTCCCATATAGCTTTTGTGAGTGGAAGGTATGAGGGAATAGATGAGAGAGTTATAGAGAAGTATGCAGATGAAGTCTTCTCAATTGGTGATTACATTTTAACTGGAGGGGAATTAGCCTCTTTAGTTATATGTGATGCAGTGAGTAGAAACATTGATGGTGTTTTAGGAAATAGTGATTCATTAACTGTAGAGAGTTTTGAGACACAACTTTTAGAAGCACCATCCTTTTCAAAACCGAAGAACTATGAGGGTTTAAGTGTTCCATCAGAATACTTAAAGGGAAATCATAGTAAAATTCGCTCATTAAAACTAGCTATGTCGGAATGTAAAACAAAGTTTTTCAGACCTCAAGAGCTAAAAAAGTACAAAATTACAACCAAGTTGTAACAAAATTGCGATAGGCTCTCTACTGAAGAGAACTAATAAAATTAAGGATTAAGTCTTATGAGAAATAAGTATATTGAAAACTTTGAAAAAGCACAAATCTCTGAAAAAAATATTCCAGATTTTCGTGCTGGTGATACTGTTCGTTTAGCAGTAACTATTAAAGAGGGTGACAAGTCACGTATCCAAGCATATGAAGGTGTTTGTATTGCTAAGCGTGGTCAAGGTACTGGTAAAACTATTACTGTACG
>JALSUU010000172.1 GCA_027071075.1 Sulfurimonas sp.
GTTTCTTCTTTTATTTCGCTAAAATTCCTGTATGAATACATACAGAGAAAAATTTAACAAAGCCATAGAAAATACATTTTTTACAAAACTCTCCACAGAAGAACAGTCGTTCATAGAAGCCAAAGCAATAGAGTTGCACTTCTCGCATCAAGAGCTCAAACAAATCATAGACATCGCTCGTGATTTAGAGATGTGGAATGAAAAAAATATCATCACCATCTTTCCAGAGCATACCCAGAAAAAGGTTGTCTTTGCTAGACTAAGAAAAGCTTATGAAGATATTCGAGATAGACCCAACTCTTATGAGAACTTCGAACTTAAAAACATTCCAAAAGAGCAGAAGTTTACATTTAAAGTGGCGGAGAAAGAGGGTTTTGGTCTTGGACTTTGCCCTGTTGCATCTGAAAAAACTCGATGTTGTAATCTTCTCACTCTTGATGCAGTTGAGTCGTGTGGATTTGATTGCTCCTACTGTTCTATACAAAGTTTTTATAAGCAAAACACTATCACCTTTGATAGCAGTTTTAAAGATAAACTCTTAAACCTCAACCTTGATAAAAACAAGACATATCATATAGGTACAGGGCAAGCTTCAGACTCTTTGATGTTTGGAAATAGAGAGGGTGTTTTAGACGCACTCTTTTTATTTGCGCGTGAAAATCCTTATGTTATCTTAGAGTTTAAAACAAAGAGCGATAACATCAAGTACTTATTAGAAAATGATGTACCAAAAAATATTCTTTGTACTTGGAGTCTAAACACCCAGACAATCATAGATAATGAGGAGCACTTAACTGCATCACTAGACAAACGCATTGGTGCTGCAAGAAAACTAGCAGACAAGGGTGTCAAAGTTGGTTTTCACTTTCATCCAATCGTAGAGTATGAGGGATATCTTGATGAGTATCAAGAAGTTTATGAAAAACTTCTACTACAATTCCAAGCAAATGAAGTTGCTCTTGTAAGTTTTGGAACACTCACCTTTATAAAGCCTGTTATAAAACAGTTAAGAAACCGTGAGTTTAGAACAAAAATCACACAAATTCCTCATGTTAATGCAAGTGGAAAGACCTCTTACCCTGATGCAACTAAGGTTGAAATGTTCAAACATGCCTATGAGAGTTTTGAGCCTTGGCATAAAAACTCTGCCAATAGCGAAGTCTTTTTCTATCTCTGCATGGAAGAGCATCAGATGTGGGCAAAAACATTTGGGTACCAGTACTCTACAAACAATGACTTCGAACATGCTATGCTTGGAGCATACTCTAAAAAGATTGGGCAGGATTATTTGATAGGAACTAGATTCTGAATCAAGTTCAGAATGACAATATTTCTTGTCACCATCATTCCGTGCTTGACACGGAATCTAGTTTATAAAGTTTTGCAAGAAATCTAGTATAGGAAAAATTATGAATAATAATAAAAAAGAGAGCTACATCCTCTCTCAGCCACACCAACCATTTTTTGTCTTAGGTATTTTTAACGCTATCATAGTTATGTTACTTTTTGCTCTCAGCTATAAAGGTATTTTCACATTAGAACTAGACACTCTTACCTTTCATAGCTACTCTCTTATCTTCTTACTCTTTAGTAATGTTTTTACAGGTTTTTTATTTACAACCTTTCCTCGTTTTAATCAGACAGAGGTTATAGAGAAAAGATACTATACAACTATTTTTTATGCAAACCTTGTTGGCTCTCTTCTCTTTTCAGTGGCAAACTTTTTCTCTTTGTATCTCGTTCTTGCATCAATGATTATCCTTTTCATCTCCCAACTCTTCATAGTTTTAAAACTCCAAAACATCTATACAAATGCACAAACAACAGATAAGAGTGACTCATTTTGGATACTAGGAGCGAATTATATAGGGCTGATTGGAAATCTGCTTTTTATACTGAGTATATTTAGCCCTACACTTTTACCTATCGCTATAAATATCTCTTTTTATCTCTATATTATATTTTTAGCATTTAGTGTAGCACAGAGGATGGTTCCTTTTTTCTCTCACTCTTTTAGTCCAAAAAACCCAAATTTTGTAAAGATAGTATTTACTCTTTTTATAGCCAAGTCACTCTTTGCATCATTAGATGTAAAAGTCATTGAAATTATTATTGACCTAGCTCTTGCTATCTACCTTGCC
>JALSUU010000173.1 GCA_027071075.1 Sulfurimonas sp.
TACGAGTACCCTCTTCCCTTACAGAAACTACTACTTTTTCTACTAAAGCATCAAGTGCAGCTTTTAAGTCTGTTTTGTAAGCAGTTGAGAAAGTTGTATTATGATAAAATGCTTGATAACGAGGGGACTTTTTATCTCCAAAAGACTTCAGTACATCTAGTTTCTCACCCGTGATAATTGGGCTAATAGATTTCAATCTATGTGCATGGGACGGAATCTCATCTAAGATATTGTGTACTTCACCAAAGCCAGTATTAAGACTCATAACAACTTTTTCACGAATTGGGTCGATTGGTGGATTTGTTACTTGTGCAAACTTTTGTTTAAAAAAGTCTGTAAAATTTCTCTGTTTGCTAGAAAAAGCTGCAAGAGGTGTATCATCACCCATAGATCCAACTGCCTCTTTCCCATCTTTAATCATCGGCTCAATTACTTGTTCAACAATCTCTTGAGTGATATTAAAATACTTTTGTCTTTTTACAAGTGCATCTTCATCAATCTCTTCACATGAGCTATACTGTTCTTCTACATGTTCTTGAAGATAAATCATATGCTCATTTAACCACTTCATATATGGATTTGATGATTTTAAGTAGTCATCAATTTCATTTGATTTAAGAAGTTTACCAAACTTAAGATCAAGTCCTAACATCTCGCCAGATTGTAAACGACCACGCTCTTTTATCTTCTCTTCAGCGATATCAACAACACCATACTCAGAAGCGATTAAAAGGTTATCATCATTTGTAACGATGTACTTTGAAGGACGCAGACCATTTCTATCTAAAACACAACCGATATAACGACCATCAGTTACAGAGAATGCCGCTGGACCATCCCATGCTTCAAACACTGTTGAGTGGTACTCATAAAAAGCACGCAGTTCAGGATCCATATGGGGAGCATTTTGCCATGCTGAAGGTATAACTGCACGAACAGCTTTAAAGAAATCCATACCATTTACAATCAAAAACTCAAAAAAGTTATCTGCTGATGCAGAGTCTGAAGAGTTCAGTTGTAGAATAGGTAAGATTCTTTTAATCTCTTCATCTGTAAAAACATCTGACTTAATAGACTCAGATTTTATCTCTACATTTATACGATTTCCCTCTACTGAGTTAATCTCACCATTATGTGCAACTGCACGAAATGGTTGTGCCAAACGCCACTCAGGGAGAGTATTTGTTGAGAATCTTTGATGAAAAAGTGAAAAGCTAATTTTAAATGCTTCATTTTGCAAATCTTTATAAAACTCTTTGATATGCGTAGGCATAACAAGACCCTTATAAGAAAGAACCTTAGAACTCATAGAAGCGATATAAAAATCTCTATCTTCTATAAGCTTATGCTCACACTCTTTGCGAGAAAGGTATAAAAGTGCATCAAATCTATTTGTCGCCATAATTGAGTTTGGCGTTACAAAAAGTTGCGTAATTGTTGGAAGAGAAGCGATTGCTTGATCACCAAGTGCATTTGTATCAACAGGAACTTCACGACGAAGAACAATTTTAAGATCATTGTTCTCACAAATAGCTTCTAATACATCTAAGTTTGCTAAATCTTTTGTAAAAACAGAAGCGATTGCAAACTGTTTTGAGAGTTCAACACCAGCTTTCTGGGCAACACTAACCATAAACTCAGTTGGCATAGAGAGTAGTAAACCACTTCCATCACCCGTTTTTCCATCTGCTGCAACAGCACCACGGTGCATCATTCGCTCTAGTGCAGTAACTGCATCATCGAGTACTTTATGTGAAGCTTTGTTTTTAATATTTGCTACAAGACCAAAACCACAGTTATCTTTAAATGATCTTAGTAAATCATGATGTTCAACCATTTTCACTCCTAAATTATAAAAATTCATATAAATTCTACTTAAATTTAAGTTACTTTTAAAGTAACTTAGTCTATTTAGAGATTAAGTGCTACATTATACTAAACAAAGGTTTAAAAAAGTATAATTTTTCTATAGTTTTTTAGTAAAAATTTAAAAGTGTGTATTTAGGGAGCAGTTTTTGAAGGGATACATCATTAATCTCAATCGTGTAAAAGATGAAGATTTAATAGTGACAATATTATCAAATAATAACTTAGAAACCCTTTATAGATTCTATGGGGCACGCCATGG
>JALSUU010000174.1 GCA_027071075.1 Sulfurimonas sp.
TTGCTTCATTATGTGCCGCAGGTATCTGGAGAAGAGTCTTCAACTAAAAAAAATCAAAAACTACTTATAACTTCCAAAATGTAACCATATTTGACTATAATAACGTATTAGACTTCTTTCATAACCTGAGATGTATCTAGGTTATGAAAGAAGTCTATTAAATTTACAAGGGTACAGATATGCAAAGAAAAAGCGCAAGAGCAGGTTTCACACTTATAGAACTTATGATTGTTATCGTTATTTTAGGACTTTTAGCGGCTATGGTGATGCCAGCACTTACGGGTAAAGGCGAGGAAGCGAAGAGAGATATCGTTTGTGTACAAATGAAACAAATTTATAATGATGCACTTGATATGTATAAAATCAAAAATAGTACTTATCCATCAACTGAAGAGGGTTTAAAAATTCTTACAGAGAGTGGTAACTACTTTAAAGATAACAAAATGCCTAAAGATTCTTGGGGTAACGAGTTTATTTATATCAATGATGATGGAAAGATTGAGCTTATCTCTTTAGGTGCTGATAAGAAAGAGGGCGGTAAAGATACTGGGAAAGATATTAAAATGAGCGAGTGTAAGTAGGCATTGAAAAAGGCTTTTTCTCTCATAGAACTTATGATAGTTATTGTGATTATTGGAGTGGTGTACACTCTAGCAGTCGGGAAACTTCAAAAAGTAAGTGAGAAGAAGATGGAGCCAAGCTTTTTAAATCTTAAAGAGTATCTTTTAACTTTTTTAAAAGATGATGCGCAAAATGCTCGACTTGTCTGTTTGGATGACTGTTCGGAATGCACTGTTTATGTAGATGATGAAAAGGTTCAATCCTCAAAGAGTTTTTTTGATAGTAGTGTTGAAGTCTATCATTATGAGTTTTTACAAGGCATGGTTCGGGAGAAAAAGGATGTTTTTTTTAATGAAGAGAATGTCCAAGAGAATCTCTGCTTCTCTTTCAACATAAACAAATCAGGTATATCTGATCAAGTCATAGTAGCCTATAAAGAGAAGGCTTATGACTATACAACTTTTTTTGAGACAACTGGAGTGTATGATAGTATCGAAGATATCGCAGAACTCAAAGATGAAATAAACCAAGAAGTGAAATAATGATATTTAAGTACAAAGGAATAAATCAAGAGGGAAAAAAGGTCAGCGATAGAGTTGAAGCCCTCTCTCTTGATGAAGCAAAATCAAAACTAAAATCCATGGGTGTTATCTATCAAACACTCAAAGAGGATCAAGCCTCTCTTTTTGAAAATATTAGTTTTGGTGGGAAGTATAAGATTCCTGCAAAAGAGTTAGCTTCACTCTCTCGTGAACTCTCTATGTATATTCGCTCTGGTATTACCATAGTCTCTGCGCTTAAAATTGTGCAGACACATTATGAAAAAAACAAAAAGATGAAACTCTTTTTAACGACTGTCAGTACCCACCTTGATGAGGGTCAGAACTTCTACTCGGCACTTGAAGCACAAACTATTGTAGAGCTACCTCCCTTTTTTAAAGAGTCTATTAAAGTGAGTGAGAGCGGGGGAATACTTGATGAAGTACTTCTTGAACTCTCACGCTTTTTAAAAGAGCAAGATAGAATACAAAAAGAGATAAAAGGTGCTTTTGCTTACCCCTCTTTTATGATTATTATCTCTCTTGTAATGATTGCTTTTATGCTTACCTTTGTAGTGCCTCAAATCACAGGAATTTTTAAGAGTATGGATCAGGAACTTCCAGCGGCTACACAGTTTGTTATAGCAGCAGGGGAGTTTTTCTCAAACAACTTTCAAATTCTTTTAGCGATTATATTTGCGGCAGTAGTGATATTTGTCACTTTGAAGAAAAAAGTGTATGCTTTTGCTTATGGAGTAGATAAGTTGATATTAAAACTCCCTCTTTTTGGAGCCATAGCACTCAAGTCTGAACTCGCGCGTTTTTCCTACATCGCATCATTACTTACGCGTTCAGGTGTTACCTTTGTACAAACAATTAACCTCAGTGCAAACATATTAAACAATAGAGTTATTAAAGAACTCTTTGTCGATGCAAGTAAGAAGGTTGTTGAGGGGAAACTCCTCTCAAAAGCACTCAATGAACATAGTACAAAAATAGATAATGCTTTTATTCAGTCTATAGCCTTAGGAGAAGAGACCTCACAACTAGAGAATGTTTTGAGCAATGTCTCAGATCTCTACTTTGAAGAAAACCGTGATAAAATCAGTCTACTTTTAACACTTTTAGAACCCTCTCTTATGCTTTTTGTAGGGGGAAGTATAGGCTTTATAGTCGCGGCAATGCTGCTTCCAATCTTCTCTATGAGTATTCAATAGCGTGAAAACTAAAAGAAGAGGAATAGCCCTTTTAATAACGCTAATGTTTGTTATCGTTATTACGGTCGCTATTGGAGTTGGACTTAAGCAGGTAAATGTTGCTACGAAGGTTGTAAGTAGTGAGAACTTTATGTACCAAAGTAGCATTATTGTTGAAGATCTTCTAAATATTCTTAAAACATCAAAAGATATTTCTGCTGTTGTAGATGCAAAATCAAGTGAAGCACTCTATCTCTTTTTATCACAAGCGGCTTTTATACCCTTTGAGAGTTCTGGTGTTGAGATAGTGATGAAGATAAATAGTGCGAGAGGAAAGTTTAATCCCCTCACTTTGAGTAATAAAAACCTTCCTTTAGTGCAACAATATATGAATAGATATCAGGTGAACTCTCAGTATGTAGATATTTTACTTGATGGTATGAGCAAAATTAAAGAAGATAATAGCTATAATAGCACGATTTTTGATGAGAAACCATACCTTTTTAGGGATTATATAGTTTCAAAAGAGCATTTACAAGAGTTCAATAATTTTTACGCACGCGAATATAATGACAATGCTCTCAAAAATATAAATTTTGATAATCTATTCTATTTTAGTAATAATAAAAATATGAGTATAGATCTTAACTATGCCACTCCTGAAGTTTGGGAGATGATGCTTGGATGTCAGAAAGATAAGGCGGAGCTACTAAGTGATGGTGGTGGTTTTTATACAAAGATTAAAGATTTAGATCTCAACTCAGAAGAAGAGGAAAACTTGAAACTTTTTAAAACAAGTTTTTTTGAGCCTATCTTGTATGTAGAGATAGAGATAACAGAGAATGAGCTACACTCAAAAATAAGCTTTGAGTATGATATAAAGAAAAAGAAGGGGTCTAATTTTGTTTATGAAATTTAAACAGAGTGCTACTGTTGTTTTTTTAGATCCACAAAGGTCTATTGAGCTAGGAGAGAAGGGTGAGAAGATTAGACTCATACTCTCTCCCTCTCTCTACTGGGTGAAAAAAACAAAACTTCCAGTGAAGAGTGTACGAGAAGCGAGAACACTTTTGGAGTCATTTTTTGAGGACTCCTTACCTAAAGGGGCATACTCTTACGAGGTATATAAAAAAGAGGATGATTTTTTTCTTTTTGCCTATGAAGATAAAAAGATTCTTGAACTTATTGCTCAGAAGGGTTTATCGCTTTCAAATATCTCTTCGATTCATTTTGCACAGAGTGAATTTGATGCAAGTGAAGATGCATTTACTGTTAATGAGAGTGAAGTGATGTATGTGAAAGATGGTGTAGTCTTGCTCACTCCATCATCATGGGTACAAGAGGCAAAAGAGTTAGATTTAAAAGATATAAAACTCTCAAAACATAGAATTAGACTCCAGCAGTTTGGACATATTGTCGATAAGAAAAGTTTGTATACTATCGCCTTTATTGCACTTGCTTTTATCTTTGTTCTTGGGGGTGAGCTTTTTATTACAGCTTCAAAAATAGCAAAAACAGAGAAGGCAAAAGATGCACTTTTTTCAAAGTACAAACTCCAATCTACGATGTTTCAAAACCGTTCCACTCAAAGTAAATATAGTAAAATGTACAAGAGAGGAGAAAAACTGCGTCTTATAATTTCCTACTTTTTGAATATGAAGTTACAGGGTGAGCAAAAAATAAGCCTTATAGAGTATAGAAACAGGCTTTTCAGTGTTACTATTTCTGGAGTAAGTGAGGGAAATGAGAGAAAAATTCTTGCACAACTTGATAATAAAAAAGTAAAATACACTCCCTCCTTTAACAAAGAGAGTATGAAAGTGGAGATTAAAATATGAACAACTTAAATCCACTCCATATTGGAGCACTTTTAGCCATAGTCGTTGTTTTTCTTTTTGTAAAACTTGATGGTGCGAAAACAGAACTTAAAGAAGTTCAGAAAAGTTTTAAAGAGAGTGAAAAAGTCGCAGTTGATGTAAGTTCCCTCAAGAGCGTATATGCCGATAAGAAAAAGATTCAAAAATCATTAGAGAGTATATTTAACAGAGCAAAAAGAACAACAGAGTTAAAAATAAAACACAATAAAGACTCTGTATTTGTGAGTGCAAACTCCATAGAGACATCAGCACTGAATGCCTTGATGGGAAAAATTTTGAATGGTACTTTTAATATTACACAACTTAAAATAAGAAAACTGAGTGAGACAAAAGCAAGTTTAGAAATGGAGATAAAATGGTAAAAAAACTAATGAAATTTTTTGCATACTCTCTCTTTTTTATGGGTGCTCTTGCTGTTTTTATTCCAAAATCGAGTGTTTATTATTTTTTAGAGAAAAATATGAAGCAGTTTGAAGTAGTTATCTCCAATGAAACTCTTCATGCGACTGCACTCTCTTTAAATATTCAAAACTTAGAAGTAAGTACAAAGGGAATTGACACGGCTTTGATAGATGAGGCAGATATAACACTCCTTCTTTTTTACAATAAACTCCACTTCACAAATATAAAACTCTCCTCAATCGTAGAAGCCTATCTGCCATCGAAGATAAGTAATTTAGATATCAGCTACACAATTTTTAATCCACTTGTTGTTAATCTAAAGGCTAAGGGTGGTTTTGGTGTAGCAAAAGGAACACTCAATATCATGCAAAGAGCTTTGAATATCAGTGTGGAACCATCAAAAATAATGCTTAGACGATATAAAAGAAGTATGCGAATGTTGAAAAAATCTGAAAATGGGGAGTATATTTATGCAAAAACCTTCAAATAAAAAACTCCTTTTGATTGCTACACGCTTACTCGTACTACTCTTAATCGCTAAAGTTATCTCTTTAGTTGTCTGGTGGTACCTTCCAAGTGAGGGCGTAGAACTCAATGCAAAAAAATCCTATCTTGCAAAATATCAAAGAGTAGATTTTAGAAATATGCTCATTAAAGCAAAAGTAGAAACACCCAAAGCAAAAGTAGATACTGTAACTACTTTAAGTATAGACTCTTTAGTATTAAAAGGGCTCTATGGAAGTCAGTTTAGTGGGTATGCAATAGTTGCAAAAAAATCAGCCTTGAAAAAGACTGAGATAGTGGCTGTTGGAGAAGAGTATGCAGGATATAAACTCAAAGAGATAGCGATAGACCATGTCATATTTACAAAAAATGCAAAAGATTTTATCTTAGAACTTCAAAAGAGTAAGAGCAAGGGTAAGTTGAACAGCTCTATCACAAGAGTGAACAACTCAGTTGAAGAAGATAATGCAGAGATAAGTGAAAAAGTAGTAACGCGTTCAGATATAAAATACTACTCAAAAAATCCATCAAAGATTTGGAAAGATATAGCTATCTTTCCTGTGAAAAGAAATGGTAGGATTGAAGGTTTTAAGGTTACACGAATCAAAAAGGGGTCTAAAATGGCACAACTTGGTTTACGAAAAGGGGACATTATGATACGAGCAAATAATGTAAAACTTACATCATTTAATGATGCACTCAAACTCTATAAAAATATAAATAAAATAGATACAATAGAGATTATTGTACTAAGAAACAACGAAGAGAAGGAAATCATATATGAAATTCATTAAAACAATTATATTAACTATACTTTTAACACTTTCGCTCAGTGCGAGAGAACAGGTAAATGTTAATTTTTCAGATCTGCAGATAAATGATTTTATCAAGTTAATATCAAAGATAACGCATAAAAATATACTTATAAACAATAAGATAAATGGAACTGTGAACTTTATAAGTACTACACCTGTTTATGATGATGAGTTGATAGGCATCTTAGTCTCTGTTTTAGAATCAAAAGGGTATACACTTGTAAAAAATGGTTCTCTTTATGAGGTGATTCGTTCAACAGAAGCGGCAAAACACAATGTAAATGTGATGCATCAAGGCAAAAAAGTCTATGGTTCACTCATGGTGACACAAGCAATAACGGTAGAGGGTGAAAATGTTGATATAGTGGCTGCAAAAATTCGTTATCTTATCTCTAAAACAGCAAAGCTAATGACTATGAAAGAGAGTAATACTATCTTAGTGACTGATTACCCTAAAAATATAGAGACAATCAAGCGCGTTATAAAAGATATAAATACAAATAATAAAAATATTGTTAAAGTTATAAATATTGAACATGCAGATGCAAAAAAACTACAAGCGAAAATTACAAATATTAGTAAATCTATCTTTAACCCAAAAATAATAGCAGAGCAGGTGAAAATAATCTATGATGAAAACACTAATGGGCTTATTGTTGTTGGTTTAGCGAAAAATGTTGCAAAGATTGCAGAGATAGTAAAAAGTTTAGATGTGGAGTCGCATGCAAATAATGGTATTCAGATTTTTGCACTCAAAAACTCTGAAGCAAAAGCTGTTGCAAAAAGTTTGAATGATATTATCGCAAAGCAGAAGTTCGCAGATCCATCACTCAAGCCAAATGTCTCTTCAAGTGATGAGATTAACTCTGTTATTGCCATTGGTGAGCCAACTATCCTTAAAGGTTTAAAAGTAATTATTGATGAACTTGACAAAGAAAAGTATCAGGTTTATGTAAAAGCAAAAATCGTAGAGATAAATAAAAATAATGCATCGGATATAGGTGTGAAATATGGTCTATCCTTAGGTGATGTTACCTCTTCAGGCTTGTATGCCTTAAGTACTAACTTTGGTTCTGATTCATTATCAAGTGCTACATCCTCAGCCGTTTTGAGTGCTTTAGGTAATATTGGTAGTGGCTCTACTAGTGCTTTAGCGCTTGGCGCGACACTTGATTTCTTAGAGTCAAATGGAGCTGCTAAATCAGTCTCGAATCCTTCTATTCTTTGTGTAAACAATAAAGAGTCTTCTATCTATGTTGGAAAAACAATATCTATTTCAACAGGATCCGTTACGACAGCCCAAGGCTTGAATGGTGTGACAAGTAGTTTTAAGCGTGAAGATGTTGGTTTGACTCTAAAAATTAAACCGCGTGTATCTTCAAACGACAAAGTAACTCTTGATGTAGAAGCTATCTTGGAGAATGTTTTAGATGATGGTAGTAAAAATGCAACAGGACAACCCGTTACTTCAAAACAAGAGGTAAAAACACAAGCAATTCTTCGTCATGGTGAGAGCATCGTTATCGGGGGACTTGTAAAAACTTATGAGAGAGACTCCATAAGCAAGATACCTCTTTTGGGAGATATTCCTTGGCTAGGAGAGTGGTTGTTCTCTTCTAAGTCTATGACAGAAGAGCAGGATAACCTTGTGGTTATTTTAACGCCTTATGTTATAGATAAAAGTGAAAATCTTTCAGCCCTACAGCGTAACTTAGGCATGTTAGATAAGTTACAGCGTGAGTACAATATAGAAGTATTTGAGGCTTTAAAAAATAGAGAAAATAATGCAACAAACTCTATAATTATAGAAGAAGAGTAGGACAGAATGCTTGAGCAGATTCACAACTTAAAACTAGAAATTTTTGAGCCAGAGGAGTTACAAACAGATATAAGTGTTAAAAATTATCTGCTTTTTAGTGAACTAGAGGGTGAAGTTTCTGCTTTTACTTGTGAGAGATATTTAGCAGAAGCAACAAATTACTTTACAAAACTAGAAAAAAAATATCCTTTTTATATGCTTGATGAGGACTCTTACGATAGACTCTACAATCGCTTTTTAGAGCTTAGAACAGATAAAGCGATAGAGACTATGCAGGAGGATTCTGAGAGTGAAGAGGAAGAGGATATCTCTCTTACAGACTTTTTAAGAACCTCTAGCGATATCTTAACAAGTGAAGAGTCTGCGCCTATCATTAAGTTTGTCAATGCACTTTTTTATCAAGCTGTGAAAAAACGCGCTTCAGATATTCACATCGAAGTACAAGAGAAAAAGGGCGAGGTGCGTTTTCGTGTTGATGGGATGCTTTCAAAAAATGCTGATTTGGATAAAAAGGTAGTAAGTCTTATTGTGAGTCGTATTAAAGTTATCTCAAATCTTGATATATCAGAGAAGCGTATCCCGCAAGATGGACGAACACAGATTAAAATAGCGGGTGAAGTCTTAGATATTCGTGTCTCGATTTTACCTACATTTTATGGTGAGCGTGTTGTTATGCGTCTTTTGATGCAGAGTTCACAGATTCCAGAGATTACAGAGTTAGGGTTTAATAGTTCTCTTATAGAAGATGTACGAAAACTCCTGCGTGCTTCGCATGGTATCATCCTAGTAACTGGTCCTACTGGCTCTGGTAAAACAACTTCCTTGCACTCCTTTTTGCGTGAAGTGGAAGCGCCGCATAAAAACCTTATAACTGTTGAAGATCCTGTTGAGTATAAGAGTGATAATATCGCACAGATTCAAGTGAATGAGAAGGTAGGACTCACATTTGCCGCTGCACTTCGTTCTATTCTTCGCCAAGATCCTGATGTTATTATGATTGGGGAGATTCGTGATGAGGAGACTGCTGCTATTGCAGTAAGAGCAGCACTTACGGGTCACTTGGTCTTCTCAACTCTGCATACAAACTCAGCTGCAGCAACCATCTCCCGTCTTGCAGATATGAGCGTAGAACCCTTTTTGATAAGCTCTTCACTCTTAGGTATCTTAGCGCAGAGACTTGTGCGTGTTTTGTGCGATGAGTGTAAAGAGGAGGATGAGTTAGCAGAGAACTTTGCAGTGGATTATGATCTTCCATCTCATGCAAAAGTCTATAAATCAACGGGATGTAAAGCCTGTAACTATAGTGGATATGCAGGGCGACGCTCTATTGGTGAACTTCTTATTATGAATGACTCGATTAAAGAGTTACTCAAAACTACTACAGATGAGCATACAATAAAAATGCAACTTGAAAAAGATGGGCTTAAAACTATCTCCCTGCAACTCTCAAAAATGCTTCTTGATGGCGAAACTTCACTTGATGAGGCTATTCGTATCGGTTTAGGTCATGCCTAAACATAGAAATTCTCGTAATGCTTTTACTCTTATAGAAGTGATGGTGGCGGTAGTAATCGTATCTATCGTTATTGCAGCGCTTTTAGAGATGCAAGGAAATACTCACTTTAAATTTCTACAAATAAAAGAGATGATGCAAGCAAACCAATACACCTCTTTCTTACTTTCCCAAGGAGCCAATTACGGTTTTGAGGAGGACTCTCTTGATATGAAAAGACTTGTTGATGATTTTGATATGGAGAGTGACCTACGAAGAAAACTCTCCTCTATGAAAGCTAAAATAACCTATGAAGAGCTTACTGTTATAGATACAAATGAGTTTATAGAGGGAAATGATGCAAATAGTTCTGAGGGTGATGATACACAGGAGACACAAACTGCAAGTACAGGTATTATCTTAGAGATAGGAAAAACGATGTTAAAGTCAGAAAAAGAGAATATTGATGAACATCTGATTCGGGTAAGAGTACAATGAGAAAGGCTTTTACACTCATAGAGTTAATGATATCAATAGTTATTCTCTCTATAATAATGCTGTTTTTGTACAAAAGTTATTCGTCACTGAATCACTCTAATATAGTTCTAAAAGAGGAGACAAAGCAGATAAAAAAGTATGAGTTGTTGAAAAAAACACTCTATTTAGACTTCTCTTTAGCCAATGAAATAAAAATCATGAATCAAGACAAAAAAGAGGATGTGGTTTTTATGCAGAGTAAAAATTCTATTCATAAAAGATTTAATCCCTATATTGCCTATATTTTTAAAGATAAAAAGCTCTATAGATTAGAGTCTCTCCGACCTTTTAAAGAGTACCCTCTCAATGTTGATAGTGAGTTTGTGACAGATGAGTTAGGTTCATGTGAAATTTTTAGAGTCTATAAATCTCGTAAGCCTAAACAAGCTACATACCTTGTCCATATACTCTTTGACAAGGATAGTGAGATACTTTTAAAAGTGAAACAGCTAAATCAAAAACTACCTCCTAAAAAAAAGAAGTAAAGTTTAAGCGTTAATCATCTCTAAATTTAGAGATTCCACAGGCTTGGTTTGGAGTAGGTGGATGCTCTTTTAAGTAGGTTAAATCTTCTAATGTCTGTGCTAAAACTTTTTTTTGTTGTAAAATTGGAAGCATGAGATTATCTTTCTCATTGAGTGGTATAGACCAGTCTAGGAGTATCTTTTGTACTGCATCATCAAGCTCTTTTAAGGCATTTTCTATATGTTTTATTGAATTCATAAAGAGAGTATAGCAAAAATTTAGAAAAATTTGGGTATAATCCGCCTCTCAAAGTATGTTTACTTATAAAAACATATGAATGATATTTTACGCAAAGGATTATCGATGCCAAAAATGAAATCGGTAAAAGGCGCTGTAAAGCGTTTTAAAGTTAAGAAAAATGGTCAAGTTAAGCGTGGTAAAGCGTTTAGAAGTCATATCTTAACAAAACAAGATGCACAGACTCGTCGTGACCAGAACAGCCCTGCTGTTGTTGCTGCAGCTGACGCAAAAAACATTAAGGCTATGATTAACTAAGAACTTCTTAGAAAATTATTACATCTCCAACTTTAAAGAGTTGGGCAAGTCCACCAAGATGTGGCACCTAGATCGTATAGTAAAATATAACGACATGGTCAAGAAAAAGGAAAGAAATGCCAAGAGTTAAAACAGGTGTTGTTCGTAGAAGAAGACACAAGAAGATATTAAAATTAGCAAAAGGTTTTTATAGTGGTCGTCGTAAGCACTTCCGTAAAGCCAAAGAGCAAATAGAGCGTTCACTTTATTATGCATTCCGTGACCGTAAGCAGAAAAAGCGTGAGTTCCGTAAACTATGGATCATCCGTATCAATGCAGCGGCTCGTTTAAATGGAATGAACTATTCAACTTTTATGAATGGTGTACATAAGTCAGGTGTTGAACTTGACCGTAAAATTCTTGCTGACATGGCAATGAACGATGCAGCAGCATTCACTGCAGTTGCAGAAGCTTCTAAAGCAGCATTAGCAAAATAATTTAAATCCCTTTTATGGGATTTAAACCTCTTTTTATACTCCTTTTAAACAGTTCCACTTTTCAAAAATTATTTTTATAAATATAAAACGCTATAATGTCGTTATGAATTACAAAGAAATAGCACAAGAAACATTAAACACAGAGGGTTATACTCTTTTAAATGCAGCAAATTTAATAGATGATGCTTTGAGCGAGGCAGTAGAAATTATACTCAAATGTGAAGGAAAGTTAATCATCACAGGTGTTGGGAAGAGTGGTCTTATAGGGGCAAAGATGGCTGCAACCTTTGCATCAACGGGAACGCCTAGCTTCTTTTTACATCCAACTGAAGCTTTGCATGGTGATTTGGGAATGATTGATTCTAAAGATGTTGTGATTGGGATTAGTTATAGTGGGGAGAGTGAAGAGTTAAGCTCTATTTTGCCACATATCAAACGATTTGGTGCTCCGCTTATTGGGATGACTCGTGATGAGAACTCCTCTTTAGGTTCTTTTAGTGATATCGTTATAAAAATAGTAGTAGAAAAAGAGGCTTGCCCCATAGATACAGCACCTACAAGTTCAACAACCTTGACCTTAGCCTTAGGTGATGCCCTTGCGGTTTGTCTGATGCGAGCGAGAAATTTTCAAAAGAGTGACTTTGCTTCCTTCCACCCTGGTGGTGCCCTAGGGAAAAAGCTTTTTGTGAAAGTCTCTAACTTGATGCAGAGAGAGAACTTGCCTATTATAAATGAAGATACAAAACTTAAAGATGCAATTCTTTCCATAAGTGAGGGGCGTCTAGGTACAGCACTTATAGTGAATGAAGAGAAGCAACTTGTAGCACTTTTAAGCGATGGTGATGTACGGCGTGCGCTACTGAGTGAAGAGTTTTCCCTTGATGATGCAGTCTTAAAGTATGCTACAAAAAATCCTATGAGTATAGATGATGCAGATATGTTAGCGAGTGATGCACTTGTGCTTATAGAGGAGAAGAAGATACAACTTTTAGTTGTAACAGATAAAGAAAAAAGAGTGGAGGGTGTCCTTCATATACATACACTTATTGAAAAAGGTATATCATGAGCAGAGATGAAATCCTTGCTATTTTAAAGTCTCAAAAATCTTACTTAGAAGAGAAGTATGGAGTTCAAAAGATTGGTCTTTTTGGTTCTTATGCTAGAGATGAGGCTACAAGTGAGAGTGATATTGATATTTATGTAGAGTTAAAAGAGAATAGTTTTAGAGGTTTAGCTAGTTTATGGAACTATTTGGATGATATGTATGATGGTATTAAAGTAGATATGGTAAATAAACATAGACATTCAAAAGGTGCTATATTTGATTGTATTAGAAAAGAAGCAATTTATATATGAATAAATTAACAACAAAAGAGTTACTTGATTTTGTACTAGAGAGTATTTATCTCATCCGTAGACGATGTAAAAATATAAACAAAGCAGATGATTTTTTGTATAGTGATGAAAATTTAGACAAATTTGAAGCTTCTATTATGAGACTACAAGCAACAGGGGAAGCACTTAAAAATATAGAAAAAAGAGATAGCCAATTTTTACTTCAAGTAGCTTCTAAAGAGTATTGGCGAGAGATAATTAGAATGCGAGATCTGATTTCGCATCACTATTCTGATATTCAAGCAGATATTATTTTTACTATTTGTAAAGATGAGCTTGATGATTTAGAAACAAATATAAAAAAATTAAAAGAGTTATTATGAGATTAAACAAATTTATAGCACACTATTCTACCTATTCACGCCGTGAAGCGGATAAGGTAGTGCAAGATGGTTATGTCCGTGTAAACGGAGAGATACAAGAGAATCCAGCGACACAAGTAGATGAAAAGTTAGATGTTGTCTATGTAAGTGGAAAGCTTGTCAGTCGACAAGAGAAGTACACTGTTATCGTTTATAACAAACCAAAGGGTGAGTTAGTAACAAAAAATGATCCTAAGGGAAGAAAGACTATATATGATACTTTAGATAAAAAGTACAAACACTTTATCCCAGTAGGTCGCCTAGATTATGCCAGTGAGGGTGTTTTACTCTTAACGGATGCATCGAGAGTTGCTACGGCACTTATGGAGTCAGATTTAGAGAGAATCTATAAGATAAAGATTAAGGGTGAAGTGACTTCGGAGATGGAGACCGCTATGCTTGAGGGCATGTTCATAGAGGATGCCACTGCGGGTGGACACTCACACTCAACGATAACATCAATGGAGTTTAAACCATTTTTAGGATACAAAATCCAAAAAAATGCACATAACTACTCTGTTTTAAAAGTGGCAATATCTGAGGGAAAAAACCGTGAGCTTCGTCGTTTTTTTGCGCACTTTGATGCAGAGATAGCAGACCTGAAAAGACTCTCTTTCGCTGAAGTGGAGTTAAATAATCTCCCAACTGGAAAAACAAGATACCTTACAAGAAGTGAGTACTCGGCACTTTTTACTTTCTTAAAAGCAGAAGAGAAGTTAGCTAGAGAGATGGCAGGAAATAAGAAGAAAAAGTAGTTATACTTTTTCTTGACACTTCTCACACACTCCAGACAAAACAATACAACTTCCATAAAGTTCATAGTGACTTTTACTACTTGCTTCATTCAGAAGTGGGTTTACATCTAAATCTAAATCTATAAATTCACTGCATGTATCGCATAAAAGATGGATATGTGGATCTTTTGTTATTTCATACTTTGACTTTACATTGGGTACTTTTACTTCTGTAATGAGTCTGTTAGCAACCATTGCATTGATATTTTTGTAAAGAGTAGCAAGGGAGATAGAGGAGAACTGCACTTTTATCTGTGTGTACAGCTCTTCTATATTAATATGTCCCATAGCCTGCATCAATGATAATATCCCTAATCTTTGGGGAGTTACCTTGAGATGGTGCTCTCTTAATAGTGTTTCATAATTCATAAAACGAATTATACCAAAGAATGAGAAACAAAACTTGGAGACTTAAATTTAATAAAGGAGAATAATTATCCTTTAAGTTAAATTAGATTATAATTCTCTAACGGAAAAAAATTCTCCTTTAGATGAGAGAATAAAAATAAGGAAAAATGAAATGATTAAAAAAATGATACTTGGTATGGGACTTGTAAGTGTAACAATGGCTGCATCATTGATGCAAGAGGCGAAAAATGCTGGTTTAGTAGCTATACCAGAGAGTCAGAGCGCACTTCTGAAGTTAATAGATGATCCAAGAAATCCCATTACAAAAGAGAAAACAGAACTTGGAAAGATGCTATTTTTTGAACCACGATTATCAAAGAGTGGTTTGATTAGTTGTAATACTTGTCACAATCTTGCAACAGGTGGGGATGATGGTTTAGCAGCAGCAGTTGGACATAAGTGGACACAAAACCCACACCATTTAGGTTCACCAACTGTTTATAATGCAGTTTTCTTTGAAAAACAGTTTTGGGATGGTCGTGCAGCTGATGTAGAAGCACAGGCACAAGGACCAATACTAGCGGCTCCTGAGATGGCAGCTACAAAAGAGCATGTAGTAAAAACAGTCACTTCTATGCCTGAGTATGTGAGTCGATTTAAAGCGGCGTATGGGAAAAATGTAAAGATAGACTATAAAAAAATAGCCGATACAATAGGAAACTTTGAGCGTACACTTGTAACGCCTGCACCTTTTGATGATTACCTAAATGGAAATAAAGATGCACTTACAAAGGCACAAAAAAGAGGTTTAAAAACTTTTATGGATAAGGGGTGTGCCACATGCCATACAGGTATAGCACTTGGTGGATCTATGAATATGCTAGGGTTAACTGCGAAGTATAAGTATGCAAATATAGGTGACTTTAAAGGGGATGCAAACGGTATGGTAAAGGTAGCAACACTAAGAAATATCACACAAACGGCTCCCTATTTTCATAATGGAATGATGCCTACACTACAAAGTGCAATCATAGAGATGGGGAGAATTCAGCTTGGAGCGAAAATTTCAGAGAAAGAAGCAAAGAGTATTGAAACATTTTTAACATCATTAGAAGGAAGAAAACCGATGATTGTCTATCCAAATCTTCCAAACGAAACGCCTACAACTCCAAAACAAAATATCAAATAGTTATGCTAAAATTCTACTTACTTAAATGTAAGTAGGAGGGTATTTCATTGCAAGATTTTACACAACAGCTACGAGCAAAAAACTTTGATGAGTTAGTAGGTCAAGAGCATTTAACTGCATCAAATGCGCCCCTGCGGGTTTTATGTGAAAAGTTTGCTCTTGGGCATAGTTTCTTTTATGGTCCTGCAGGAACTGGAAAAACAAGTATAGCTAGAATCATAGCAAAAACTATGGATCTTCCTTTTTATGAATTTAACGCTACAAGTTTAAAAATAGAACAATTGCGTAAAATATTTGAACAGTATAAAAATGCCCTTCAAAAACCGCTTATATTCATCGATGAAGTGCATCGTTTAGCAAAAAATCAACAAGAGGTTTTACTACCTGTAATGGAAAACAACTCTGTTTTAGTTATAGGTGCATCAACAGAAAACCCTTTCTTCTCTCTCACCTCTGCTATCCGTTCTCGCTCTATGCTCTTTGAACTTAAACATATAACAAACAGTAGTTTAGAAATACTTTTGCTAAGAGCTATAGAGTTAAATAACTTGGTAGTTGATGCAGATACAAGAGAGTATTTAGTTGCAAGTAGTGGTGGGGATGCTCGGGCTATGCTAAAACTTTTAGAGTTTGCTGCAAATATAGAGACTACAGTAACGATAGAAACTCTGAAATCTTTACGACCAAATGCCCTCGCAGCTGGGTCGAGTGAAGCAGGTGTGCATTATGATCTTACATCTGCGATGATAAAGTCTATACGAGGAAGTGATGCAGATGCGGCTATTTACTACCTTGCAAGGCTTATAGAGGGTGGGGAGTCGGCTGATTTCATAGCACGCCGTTTAGTCATACTTGCATCAGAAGATGTGGGAAATGCTAATCCTCAGGCATTAACCCTCACAACATCTTGCCTTACATCTGTTAGTAAAATTGGCTACCCAGAAGCAAGGATAATTTTAGCCCAAGCGGTTATTTATCTATCTGCATCACCAAAATCTAACTCTGCATATATGGCAATAAATGAAGCCCTTAACTCTGTACGAAATGGAAATATTTTAGAGATTCCAACAAATATATGCCAACAAAATAGTGGCTATCTCTATCCACATGACTTCGGTGGCTATGTAAAACAGCAGTACTTATCGAAGCCTATGAAGTTTGTAGAGTTTAAAGAGATTGGGTATGAGAAGAAAATGAAAGATTGGTTAGGTATAACTGTAAGGTAAAATTTTATATTTATTGAATATAATATTAGAAAGTGTATTTAGATAAGCTAACAAAGGAAAAATCATGACGATTACTCACAATGGAAATAGTGTAACAATAGCAGGAAATATAAAGTCAATTTCAGATTATCAAACAATCAAGTCAACACTTGATACTGTAATACAAGAGCATAAAAGCATAGTGCTTAACATTACAGAGTCCATATCTATTACATCTTCAGTGATAGGGTATTTTAATAAACTTGTTTTAAAAGATGGAATAAAGATAGATATGAGAATTGGGAATAACGAACTTATGGAACTTATTGATGAACTGAGTTTAAAGTCTGTATTTAACGCTAGGAAAATGTAATCATGACTATAAAGTTTAAACTTAACCTTATTCTTGCTATTGTTGTATCTTTTTCTATAGTTATTCTAGGACTCACTGTAAAAGAGGCATATAATGATTCTCTCGTTATAAAAAGAGCACAAGTTCTTAATGTCATCTCTCAAAAACTGAGTTTAGTTATTCATGAAACACAAAAAGAGAGAGGTGCTGGTGCTGGGTATTTAGGCTCTAAAGGGAAAAAATTTAGTGCCATTTTACCAAAGCAGAGAAATCTTACAGATAGTAAGTATAGTGCTTTGAAGGAGTATCTAAAAACTATAGATATGAGCACTCTCTCTTCTGAATTACGCTCAGAATTTTCTGCTTTTGAGTCTGATATGGGAAAAATAAATCAGATGCGTTCTCGTATTGATACTTTGAATGTAAGTGTTAAAGAGGAAGTGACTTACTATTCAAATATGAATAAAAAAATCTTAAA
Organism: Sulfurimonas sp.; assembly: GCA_027071075.1. Taxonomy (GTDB): domain Bacteria; phylum Campylobacterota; class Campylobacteria; order Campylobacterales; family Sulfurimonadaceae; genus Sulfurimonas. The sequence continues at coordinate 17,362 of JALSUU010000174.1, forward strand.
TATAATAGCATTGACAGCAAAACTAGCAGATAGGGAGGAGTTAGTAAAAGCACTCGATGCTTATACTAACTTTTTAAAATCAAAAGAGCGTGCTGGAATTGAGCGTGCCGTTTTAAGTGCTACTTTTGCTGGGGATTCATTTAAAGAGGGGATGTTTGCAAAATGGATAAAACTTGTTGCAGAACAAGATGCTTATCTTGATGCATCCTTAGCAATGGCAAATGATACAGTAAAATCTTTTTATAGTAGCACTATGAACTCTCCTGTTGTTAAAGAGGTTAATGCTATGCGTGCTATAGCAAAAGCAAAAGCTACAAGCGGTGGCTTTGGCGTCGATAGTGTCACTTGGTTTAAAACAATTACCAAAAAAATAAATCTGCTTAAAAAAGTGGATGATGAGATCTCAAATCAAAATTCTATTTTAATAAGCAATATTGAATCTGATTCTAAGTTTCATGCTGCTGTTACTATTGTAAGTTATCTAAGCTTTGTTATCTTTATCTTTATAGTTATTCTTCTTATAAGTAGAGGGGTAAATAGTAGTGTAACAAATTCACTCAGCAAGATAGATTGTGTCTCTACTTCACTTGACTTAACTTGTGATATTATAGTAGAAGGAAAGGATGAAATCTCACAAATTTCTCGTGCCCTACATAAAATGATAGTCGCTTTTAAAGGAACTGTACACCATGCAAAAGATGTCTCCTCTGCGAGTGCAAAAGAGAGTACAAAACTCAATGATGTTGTCAATCAACTTGCAGCAAACAGTACGAAGTCTGATGAAAAAATATCTGACATACATATTTTAGTTGAAGAGGTTGGTAGTAAACTTGATAATATAGAAGAATCAACGATTACTGTGACAGAAAATTTAGAGATTACTTATGATGTTCTTGATGGATTTATTCATAAACTTTGTGCAGTTGAAGAGTCTATTAATGTTGGAAACGAACATCAAAATGAACTTGCAGAAAAGGTTGCTTCCCTGACAGAACAGGCTAAAAATATTAAAGATGTTTTAGCGATTATCTCAGATATTGCAGATCAAACAAATCTTCTTGCTCTCAATGCTGCCATAGAAGCTGCTCGTGCTGGGGAACATGGTCGTGGTTTTGCTGTTGTTGCAGATGAGGTGAGAAAGCTTGCAGAGAGAACACAAAAGTCTCTGAGTGAGATTAGCTCAAATGTAAATATGATTACGCAAAATGTCGTAGAAATAGCAGAAGATACTGATAGAACATCTGAAAATATGCAAGAGATTTCTGTCTCTGCTCAAGAGCTTATTAGCTCATCTGAAGAGACAAAAACTAATATCGTAAATACGAAAGAGCAATCATCACTTGTTATGCACCAAAGTACATATATCGCAACAAAAACAAAGAACCTTATAGGACATATGGAAGAGATACTTGAACTCTCTTCACATAACACAGAGCTAAGACGTTTGGTGGAAGAGGCTGCAAATGTGTTATCTTCTGATTCTGCAAAACTAGAAAATGAGCTGAGTAAATTTAAAATATAATGCAATTTAGTATTCATACTCTGAGACTTTTGTGTGTTGAAGATAATAAAACTACACAGATGCTCTATAAAGCACTTTTGGAAGATTTAGTACAAGAGGTGGTTTGTGCGAATAATGGTGAAGAGGGACTAGAGAAGTACCTCGAAAATAAGATTGATATAATCATCACTGACTATGAAATGCCAAAAATGAATGGTCTGGAGATGATAGAGAAAATTCGGGAGAGAGATAAAGAGATTCCCATTATCTTTATTAGCGCTATTGATGATATTGATGTTATTATTGATGCACTTAAATTAAAAGTAAATAATTTTGTAAAAAAGCCTATTAACAATGATGAGGTGAAAGACGCTTTTGTGAGTGCAAGTAAAATAATTTTAGCAAATAAGATAATTGAAGAGGAAAAGAAAAAAGAGTTAGAAACTTTACAAAAAAAAGATTCTTACTATACCTATCAAGAAGAGTTGGCTTTTGAAAAAGAACTAAATATCTTAAGAAATGATTTCTACTATCAATTTTCAGGAGTTGATAATATATCGTTTATAGACTTCATGTATAAACCTCTTGATGTTGTGAGTGGGGATGCATATAGTGTACGAAGAGTAGATGAAAATAGAACTTTTTATCTTATAGTTGATGGTATGGGTAAAGGTTTTTCTGCTTCACTCTCTGCTATGCTAATGACCTCTTTTGTAAATCATTTAGTAGATAAAATGTTGAATTATGAAAGCTTTAGTCTCGATCTGCTTATCCAAGAATCCATAGATTATATAAAACCAATACTTTTAGATGAAGAAGCACTCTCTTTGGACTATATTCTCTTTGATAATTACTACAATAAACTGCATTATGCAAAGTTTTCCATGCCCTCTTTTTTATTAGAAAATAGTGCTAAAGATATTATTAGGATAAAGTCTAATAATCCACCCTTAAGTAAATGGCAAGGTGATTTTAATCTGGATACTTACGATATTTTAGATATAAATAAATTTTTATTTTATAGTGATGGAATAGTTGAAAATAGTGTAAAAGATAGCAATAGTGCATATGCAGCATATATAGAAGAAGATTTTGGAGACTCTTTTACAAGAGAGGAGATGAAAGAGAAAATTTTTGAAAAGATAGCAACACAAGAAGATGATTTAACCTTGGTTTTTATCAATAAGTTTATGCTTAAAAATTATCTTGTGTATGAGAAGACATTTACAACAAGATTAGAGAGTATGGAAGAGGCAAATGAGTGGTACGAGGGAGTTTTAGAAAAGGAGTGCACAGATAAAGAAAAATGTGGTGCAGAAATAGTCTTTACTGAACTCATGATGAATGCCTATGAACATGGAAACCTTGGTTTAAAAACAGCGCAAAAACACAAGCTTCTTGAAGATGATCTTTATATAGATACTCTTTTAGAGATGGAACAAGAGTTACGCAAAGAAATAAATGTGAAAGTATATAGAGTAAATAATCAGGCTTCTTCTTATATTATAACGCAGATAGTAGATGAGGGTGAAGGCTTTGATACGCAGATACTAAGCGAAATATTTAGACATTCTAAGATATTTAATGGACGAGGTGTTTTTGTCTCACGAAAAAACTCAATGGGTATTTACTACAACACAAAAGGGAACACCGTTCTTTATCTCAGTAAGATTTAGTTTGAATTTCGCTATAATTCTAAAAAAATTTAGGAGTTATCATGTCTGATAAAGCACAAGAAAGAGAAGAAGCACTAGAGTATCATGTATCAAAGGGAGAGTTTGATACAAATGGAAAAACTGGAACACTTTTAACAAAATCGTGTAGTACTCAAAAAGAGTTAGCTTTAGCATATAGCCCAGGAGTTGCATTTCCTTGTCTTGAGATTGAAAAAGATACGGAAAAAGCGTATGACTATACAAACAAGGGTAATTTAGTTGCAGTTGTTAGTGATGGTACAGCAGTTTTAGGTCTTGGAGATATTGGACCATTAGCTGGAAAACCTGTTATGGAAGGAAAGGGTGTTTTATTTAAGTCATTTGCAAATGTAGATGCTATAGATATTGAACTCAATACAAAAAATGTAGATGAAATAGTTAATATTGTATCTGCTATGGCTGATAGTTTTGGGGGTGTTAACTTAGAAGATATCTCTGCTCCAAGATGTTTTGAGATAGAGAGACGCCTTAAAGAAATCTGTAATGTACCTGTTTTTCATGACGACCAACATGGAACGGCTGTTATAACAACTGCTGGACTTATCAATGTGATTGAGATGAGTAACAAGAAAGCAGAAGATTTAAAAGTTGTTGTTATTGGTGCAGGTGCTGCTGGAATCGCTTGTGGAAATATGTACAAACTTTTAGGTGTAAAGCGTATTACTATGCTCGATTCTAAAGGGGTTATTCATAGTGGTCGTGATGATTTAAATAAGTACAAAAAAACATTTGCATTTGAGACTGAGGATAGAACACTTGAAGATGCAATGAAAGATGCAGATATGGTACTTGGTCTTTCACAGCCAGATCTAATTACAAAAGAGATGGTTCAAAGTATGTCAGACTCTAACCCAATTATCTTTGCATGTGCAAATCCAAATCCTGAAATTGCTCCTCCAGTAGCCAAAGAGGCTCGTGCGGATGTTATTGTCGGAACAGGAAGAAGTGATTATGCAAACCAAGTAAATAATGTTCTTGGTTTTCCTCAAATCTTTAGAGGGGCACTTGATGTAAGAGCAACAAAAATCACAGAAAATATGAAAATGGCAGCTGCAAAAGCACTCGCATCACTTGCAAAAGAGGAAGTACCTCAAAGAGTAAAAGATGCACACTCAAGAGATGTAATGGAGTTTGGAAGTGAGTATATTATTCCATCACCATTTGATAGACGCGTTCTTGTATGGGTAGCTTCGGCTGTTGCAAAAGCTGCTATTGAAGATGGTGTAGCTCGTGTGAAAGATTTTGATCTTGATGCATACAGAGTAAAACTAGAGCGATTAGGAAGCCACTTAGATGGTGAAATCTAGTCTTATTATTTAGAGGCGTGAAGCCTCTTTATAAAACTTTTTGAGTCCAAGTTTGGCTTTTGTGTCGAGCTTGTAAGATATCAACTCCAGATACTCCAAAATACTACTTTTCTTTATGCCTGTTCTCAGCGCAGCTTGATGCAGAATATATTGAGGAATCTTCACCTTCCGTTTTAAAAACTCTCTCTCTACTTTTTTGTAAAGTTTTTTATCTTTATGGTAACAAAGCAGGGCAAAGACAAAGGGGAGTTTATACTTTTGACGCCACACTTCTGCTAAGTCTATGTAATCACTGTTTTGCAGAGCATACTGTAGTGCCTTATCCCCAATGAGAACCTCTCCCGAAATATCTAAGAGCGTTGCAAGTACATTTGATGATGCAGACTCTTTATCTGCTTTTTTTGTTTTGGATGGAATAACTAAAACACTCTGAACACGACTCTTCGCAATGATACCAAGGTTGACATGTGCACTTTTTTTAGCAGTAATACTTGAGATGAAAGCTGCATCAACTGCTCTTTTTTGAAAGAGTCTATTGATTTGAGCGGGGACATTCTTTTTATACTCCATACTCATCTTTGCAGAACTATTTGAAATAAAGTGTTTCATGAAAATATGAAAAGGGAGTAAGTTAAGATATTCTATTTTTCCAAAAACCATTCTGCAATTATACATGACTTAACTTATCTTAGATATAATTCGCAATTAAATATATAGTATGAAGGTATAAAGATGGTAAGAGTTGAATTTTTAGGACCAATTCAAAAAGAGGCATTAGAGTTAGATATATCGAACTTAAATGAACTCCCTGCAATATTACAAAAAGATAAAGAAGTGAGTGAGTGGTTAGAGAGTTGTGCTGTAGCTCTAAACGATACTCTTGTTACATCACTAGAAGCATCTTTAAAAGATGGAGATAAGATTTCCCTTTTACCTCCTGTGTGTGGTGGTTAAGTTATGCTAAAACTCTACGATGGAGCTTTAGATGTGCCTACTCTTTTAAAAGAGTGGTATGAAGAGGAAGCGAAAAGTAACTATGGTGCTTACATACCTTTTGTTGGAACTGTAAGAAGTGAAGATGGCATTGATGGTTTGAGTTTTGATATTTATGAGCCTATTTTAAATGCATGGTTTGCTTCTTGGCAGGTAAGAGCAAAAGAGAAGGGTGCTATCATTAAAATGGCACACTCTCGTGGGGATGTTATGCTTCATGAGTCCTCATACATTGCAGCCGTATTTTCGCCAAAGAGACGCGTTGCTTTAGAGTTTATAGATGAATTTGTTGAAGATTTTAAAGCAAGTGCACCGATTTGGAAATATGATTTACTAGAGGGAAAAAGAGTCTATGCAAAAGAGAGATCGACTGCCATTAAGGGTAGTGGACTACTTGCCTAGAAAAATATAACTATACAAGGAAAAGTATTGGATTTTTTATCGTATGAAACAAGTCAAAATATGTTGGAGTTGCTCCAAGTAAACTCAAAAAGATTTGAGAGAGTTCCTCTAAGTGATGCGCTTGGGCGTGTGCTTGCATCAGACATTACAGCTGAGTTTAATGACCCTCAGTTTGCTACTGCTTCAATGGATGGGTATGCTCTCAAACATGAAGATTTAGCTTCGGGAGTGATTTCTGTCTTAGGAGATAATCCTGCTGGACATGATGAAAAACGCGAGATAAAAACGGGAGAGTGTATCAAAACTTTTACAGGTTCTATGATGCCTCCTGGTGCTGATACGCTTATTCAGATTGAGAATGTTACTTATGAAGATGGAAAAATCACTATAAATAAAGTAGTCGCTTTAGGGAATGCTGTGCGTCCCATTGGTGAAGGCTATAAGTCTGGTGATATTCTTATCACAAAGGGAACGAAGATAGGTTTTGCTGAGATAGGTGTGATGGCAGGACTCAATCAAGTGATGGTAAAAGTTGCTGTGCGTCCTCGTGTAGGTGTGATTGCGACCGGAAGTGAGATACTTGACTTGGGTGAAAATAGCGACAACCCAGCACAGATACGAAGCTCAAATAACTACACACTAGAAGCACTTTTTACATCAGCAGGGGCAGAGGTTATTCAACTAGGTACTGCACCTGACAATAGAGATGAACTAATGGAGACTTTTGAGACTGCTCTTGCATCGGTAGATATACTTGTAAGTACGGGTGGTGTAAGTGTCGGAGATTATGACTTTGTAAAAGATATCGTCCCTCGTTTAGGTGCTGAAGTAGTCTATAAGGGTGTAGGTATTAAACCGGGTCGTCACATCTTAGTAGCAAAAAAAGAGGAGAAGTTTATCTTAGCTCTTCCGGGTTTTGCCTACTCTTCAACAGTAACGGGAATTTTATATGTTCTGCCTCTTATCTCTAAAATGCTGGGAAAATCGGCTCCTTATAAAATGGTAGCGGCAAAACTACAAGAAAATTTTAAAAAGAGAAGCCGTTTTACAGAGTTTACCGCTTGTAATGTTGTGGTAGAAGATGGTGAGTATATGATTAACTTTGAGGGTAAAAAGGTAGGAAGTTCTGCTATCTTAGTAAATATGCTTAATGATTCTGCTTTGATGGTAGCAGGAGAAGAGGATAAGTTCCTTGAAGCAGGTACTTATGTAAATATCATTCTTTTGGAGAGTTTTTAATGAAGCTCTTAGCGATTGATGCCAAGAATTCTACTCTCAAAGAGGTAGAGCTTACGATGCAGGCAAATACACTCTACACTTACTTTGACTCTATCTTGATAGATGAACTTTTAGGCTTAAATGAGCATGTGATTTATACCTCTGCAAATGCTTTAAGTGAGGGAGGAAGAGCCTACTTCTTAGGGGAACAGTTGCTTATAGGTGATGCACTGATTGCAGGAAGATTTGGTTTTGAAGATCAAGATGCTACTATCTCAAAAGAGGAGTTATCTTCGCTAATGAATTATGAAGTGAGTGACTTCTACTCTCAGGCTTTAGCACTACTTGCTACAACAGATTGTAACCTCTATAGACACTTTGAAGTGCTTCGTGATAAAGAGCGTTTTGAACTCAATATAGAGTGGGTTTTATACACTTTTAATATTGCCGATGATAAGACACGCCAATACTTTATAAACGAACTGCAAAAAGTGATACAAAGTGATAAAAATGTGATGGATTATATGCAAAAAATGGCTACACTTGCTATGAATGTGGCGCAATAATTTAAACCCTCACTACTTTCACACTATTTAAAGTTATAATAATAGACTTCTTCCCTCTGAGATATATCTAGGTTATGAAAGAAGTCTAATAAAAACAGGAAAGTTATATGAAAATTTTACTACTCATCTCACTACTCGCAACGCTACTTTTTTCTGCTGTTGATTTAAATAATGCAACTGCAGAGGAGCTGATATCGCTTAAGGGTATAGGTCAAAAGAAGGC
>JALSUU010000175.1 GCA_027071075.1 Sulfurimonas sp.
TTACAAGCGAAATGATTTCGTTTTGTGAGGTGTTTAAACTAGATGATTTAATAGAGGTTTTGAGATAAATTCTCGGTGCCAATTCGGTGCCATTATATACCTATCAGGTATGATTTATTATAATTCTTAAAATGTGAAAACCTCGATATATAGGATATATGAGGGTATTTAGTGGGTTAGTTAAGAGTTCCCCTCTACCCCATCCATCCACAACCTTTAACTCTCATAAATATTGATTGTCACTTATTCTACATATTTTTTTAGTCCATCTGTATAAAGGTAAGTTTGCACTACTGCATCGTTTACATCTTCTACAAGTATATTACCACAAGCATAATCTATTTAAAGATAATTTACTAAGCTCAGTTGAGAAACTTTTCCAACAGTAGAGAGCATCGCCTGATAGTTAGTAGTAAGTTGAGAGAGGCGCAGAGATGATTTTGCTAAGTCTGTATCTATTACAGAAGAGCGGAGGCTCATTGTACTTACTTCTAAGATATTTGTTCGATTTATAGCATCAGTCAATGTGTTCGATTGTGCACCAGAAATAGACTGCGTTCTAAAAACATGATCTTGCAGATCATCCATAGCTTTGAGTGCATTTTGGATTCCAACATTTCGTATCACTTTTGCATTTGCATCTGGAAAATTACTGTGATTTTCAACGGCTTCTATCATCTCATTTATCGTTTTAAAAAAGTCTGTTTTAGGATCTCTAATTGTTATCGCATTATTTGCATTAAATGCCATAACTGATGCACTTGCTTTATCAAGAGTACCAGAACCATCACTATCTATATCTAAGGCAAAATTTCCACTATTACTATCATACAGGGCTATTGATGCAGGTGTACTTGCTGCATTTAAGTCATAAAACTCTATTCTTCCATCATTTGAGAGTGACATTGTTCCTAAAAGATCTGCGCTTTTTACTGCATTATCATACGCAGTAGGAGTATTCCCTGCCAGAAGAGGTGTACTTCCTGTCGTTATCACATTCATAACATCCATTAGCTGCTGATAGGTTACCTTATCCGCATCAGCTGCAACTCTTGGAGTCTCTAAGTTAAAAATATTATATGTACTTCCTCCAACACTAAAGGTTGAACCACCATTCGCTGTTGACTTTAGATCTACGGTAGCATTATAAGCAGTACCATTAATATCTGTACCCACTAGAGTAAAACTTGTACCATCAAGTGTATCATCGCTTGTATCGAGTGTTCCTTTTGAGATATCGGCGACTTCAGAAAGGAGTGTATTTGCTTGAGCAAATCCATTTTTTCTATCAAAAGTAATAGTGTCTATTTTCTCACCTGCAATATCCACGACATGAGATTTTTTTAAAATTTGTGGTACATTTGATGAGAGTTTTGCTCCATCTTTTGAAAACTGTACCCTATCATAAATAAGCCCTTCTGGTCCACTTACTCCCGTTGCTGATGTCAATCCTGATCGTGAGAATTCTTTTACATAAAGATCTCCATTCGCAACAGCTGTTGCATAATCAGAATTTGCTGTATTTAGAGCATCAATGTTTGTCACATCTGCATCATCTGCACCTGTAGCATTAAAGTCAGTTGCACCAACCATATGAAAATCTAACTTACTTGAGCCTTTTATTTTATCTTCTACTTCAATTTGACCAGCACCAGATAATGTAACATTTACAACATCTATTGCACCTGTGTTGCCATAAGCAGTACCTATTTTTTTCATAAGTTGTGCAATAGTCCCAGAATTATCCATCTCTATTTTTTCATTAAATGATTTTCCACTATTTTGCATACCACGAAGATAAAAGTAGTGTTTGCCACTCGGTGAAGCACCCATTAATTCACCTATTGTACTTTGAGAAGTAAATCCATCACTATTTACAGAAGGAGCATTTAAGCTTTGAGCTACATTTGATGTTATATCTCTATTAACAAGAGACTCTTCTCCTAAAAAAAACTGTGCACCAGTTACATTATAAGTTTGATAATTTTTTGAACCAACAAATGCTTGTAAAGCAACATCATTCCCTCTATACTGACCATTTTCATCTATAGGTTTTGTATCTACAGCCGAACCTGAAAAAATATACTGTCCATTAATAGAAGTGTTTGCTAATCCAACAAAATTTTTCTGAACTCCTCGTAATTCCACTGCAATTGCATCAAGAGAGGTGGCATCATTTGTACCATTAGCGGCTTGAACAAGGAGTGTTCGCATTCTGTTCATAGAATTAGTAAACTCATTCATAGTAACATCTGTTTGGTCTGAAAATTTATAGCCACTTTCCGTACTCTTCTTTATTTGAGCAATTGTTGTAAGCTCATTATCTAAGCGCATTGTTTCAGTAAATGTTCGTACATCATCACTAGCATATTGAATTTTCAATCCAGAAGCGATTTGTCTATTTACATCAAAAAGTTCTTTATTTATTTTTGGATTACTAGGACCATATAAATTACTATAATACATACTTTGAGTAACTCGCATAATGCACCTCCACTTACTTTTAAAAGAATAATACTCTTTAACTACTTCAGAGCAATTAAAGTTCCATTCCCTTATACATATACAAGGTATATCGGCTAAATATTATTTACTTTAAGTGAAGTCTAATTATTAACTTTGGATTTTTTATGAAAGAAAGAGTGTGGTACCAGCAGCGAGACTTGAACTCGCACTTCATTGCTGAAATTGGATTTTGAATCCAACGTGTCTACCATTCCACCATGCTGGCACTCTGTGTCTTGAAGTTGGAATGATACTAAAATATTATTAAATGTGCCCTTAATTTAGCCAGAATTATTTTAATTTTCTATCTGAATGAATGTGTTAAAAAAATCTTGTTTTTTTAGATGAATATTAAGCTCTTTTCGCTAGAATAATTACAAAATAAACCAAGGTTTTACCTATGCATATTGCGACAAAAGTATCTACTTCTCTTCTTATAACTTTCTTCACTCTTTTTACAGCGTGTTCTCAAGAAGAAAAAACGCAGCTAAGAAAAGCACCCCCTCCACTGAACATAAAAACCATTACGGTAAAAAAAGGGGCTACCCCTTTGTGGAAGCAGTACACAGGTATGACAAAAGCTAGTAGTGACCAAGATGTTCGGGCGCGTATATCTGGGATACTTGAAAAGAGATACTTCAAAGATGGTCAACATGTAAAGAAGGGAGAAAAACTCTTTTTAATTCAGCAAGATGAGTATGAGGCGGCGCTCAATGCAGCAAAAGCAAAAAAACAGCAAGATGAAGCCTCTTTAGCACTTGCTAAAGCCGATGTAAATAGATACAAACCTCTTGTTGATGAGGGTCTTGCACCTCGTGCTACTCTTGAGCAGTATCAAGCACAAGCGGCACAACTGAGTGCTGCTATTAATGGAGACAAAGCAGAAATAAAAAAGGCGGAGTTACAACTCAGTTATACTATTGTCACGGCACCTATTAGTGGGAGAGTGAGTGCTAGACGCGTGGATGTTGGAAATATCGTTGGTTTAGGAGAAGCAACTCTACTCACTACTATTGTCAGCACAGATCCAATCTATGCCTATTTTTCGCCTTCACAAAGTGATGTAAGAATGTTTCAAAAGTATAGAAACAAGAATAAACCTGAAGCTTTTATAGAGGTTGCCGATAGTCGAGAGAGTATCCGTTTAGATGGTTTTGTCGATTTTTCAAATAACACGGTTGATCCGCTTACTTCAACGATTACTATGAGAGCGACTATAGCAAACAAGGAGGAGAAAGTTCTTCCGGGAACCTTTGTCTATGTAAATCTTTTTATAAACGATAAGTATAAATTTTTAATGATTCCACCTGAGGTTATTTTTAATGACCAACTTGGAAAATATGTCTATATTGTTGATGCAAACAGTACTCTTAAGCGTGTAGATATTACGACTGGATACTCTAGCAAATACTATGTGAGTATTATTAAAGGGCTTAAAGATGGTGATAAACTTGCTGTCTCTGCTCTTGTAAAGCTTAAAGAGGATGCAAAGGTTATAACTACTGATGTTACTGAGACAGAGGGAATAAATGCAATTTTGAAAAACAACAAACTTATTCCAGAGGCTCACTAAAGTATGTTCTCAGTTACTTTTATAAAGAGACCTATTTTAGCCATAGTTATCTCTCTTATCATCATTACTGGTGGACTTGTTTCTATGCTTGTGCTTCCTATCTCTGAGTATCCAGATGTAGCGCCACCAACAGTAAGTGTGAGTGCTACTTACACAGGGGCAAATGCCTTTGTAGTAGAAGATACAGTTACTCGTGTTTTAGAGGATAAACTCAATGGTATCAAGGGTGTTATCTATATGGATTCCTCTTCGACTTCAAGTGGACGCAGTAATATAAATATCTACTTTGAGCCAGGGTATGACATAGATATAGGGGCGGTTGATGTGCAAAACAAGGTCTCAACGGCTACGGCATCTCTTCCCTCAGAAGTAACACAACAGGGTGTTATTGTCGATAAAAAGTCACCCTCTCTTGTCTGTCTTATCGCCATCAGTGGTGATGAGCGTTATGATGGAAGCTTTCTCTCAAACTTTGTAAATATCAATATCTTAGATGAGATAAAGCGTATCCCAGGTGTGGGTAAGGCTGAGAATATGGGTGAGAAAAAGTACTCTATTCGTATCTGGCTCAATCCAGATAAGATAAAAGCCCTCGATATGACACCTATGGACATTATCAATGCTGTGAAGAGTCAAAACAGACAAGCTTCTCTAGGAAAGATAGGTGGAAACCCAACTTTTGATAATCAAAAGCAGGAGTTTACACTTACAACAGATGGTAGACTCTCTGATGTCAAAGAGTTTGAAAAAATCGTTCTTAAGTATAAAAAAGATGGTTCGCTTGTACATCTAAGTGATGTAGCAAAAATAGAACTTGGAAGTGAATCTTACGACTGGAATGCTATAAGTGCGAAAAAACCAACGGGACTCATCGGAGTTTATCAACTTGGAGAAGCCAATGCCTTAGAGATTCGAGAGAAGATAGAGGAGACTATGCAGAAGCTAAAGAGTCGTTTTCCTGATGGAGTTACTTATTCAATTCCTTATGATACGACAAAGTATGTAAAGGTTGCTATTAACAATGTTGTCAACAATCTTTTTATGGCTATTGCCCTTGTTATTGTGATTATTTTTGTGTTTTTAGGCTCTTGGAGACCAACTATCATTGCATCAGCAGCTATTCCTGTTTCACTTGTTGGAGCTTTTGCGGCTATGCAGATGGCGGGTGGATTTAGCATCAACTTCTTGACACTTTTTGGGCTTATCTTGGCTATTGGTATTGTTGTAGATGATGTTATCTTGGTTGTTGAGAATGTTGAGGTTATTATGTACAAAGAGCCTGAGCTTACTATGCCTCAGGTTGTCAAAAAGTCTATGATAGAACTTATTGGACCCATCATCTCAACTACTCTTGTTTTAGTGGCTGTTTTTGTTCCCGTCTCAATGCTACCGGGAATCACCGGTGCACTCTACCAGCAGTTTGCGCTTACTATCTCCTTTGCTGTTTTAGTCTCATCACTTAACGCATTGACACTCTCCCCTGCTCTGAGTGCCATCATCATCAAAAGAAGAAAAAAGGGTGAAAAGAAGTTTATACTTTTTGAAAAATTTGATGCACTATTTGATGCTATAACAGCGACTTACAAAAAAATTATTACTTTTTTTATCAAAATACGATACTTTATGATTGTAGTTATGGGTGGAATTTTTTATCTTATGTACTATCTTTTTAGCATCACACCAACAGGTTTTGTTCCCTCTGAAGATAAGGGAGTCTGTATGGTTTCAGTAAATCTCAAACCAGGTACCTCCATAGCACAAACAGCAAAACTTGGAAAAAAAGTTGAAAAAATTATCTACGATATAGAGGGTGTTGAAAATATTGTAAGCGTAGAGGGATACAACATCATTACCTCTTCACTTGATAGTTCAGCCATTGCTATGTTTGTTTCTTTAAAAGATTGGAAACACAGATCAACAAAAGAGAGTAGTGTTTTTGGAATTATTCAGCAGATAAAACAAAAAACTGCCGTGATTGATGATGCAAATATTGCAGCTTTTAATATGCCTGGTATTCCAGGTGTTGGAAATGTTGGTGGATTTGACTTTAGACTGCAAGATTATCTCTCAGGTGATTTAGATACTTTTGAGTACTATGCACAAGAGATGATAAAAGCTGCCTTTGGGGATCCTCGAATTGCTTATGCTTTTACGACTTTTGCTACAAACTACCCTATGTATGACATCGTGATAGATAGAGAAAAAGCAAATGCACTTGGCGTGAATATGGCAGACCTCTTTACAACGATGCAGACTTACCTTGGAAGTGTTTATGTCAATGACTTTACAAAGTTTGGAAAGGTGTTTCGTGTGTTTGTTCAAGCAGATAAGGAGTATAGAAGTTCCAAAGAGGACATCCAAAAACTCTTTATCAAAAATGTACACGGCAAGATGATTCCTCTTGATGCTATCTTACAAGTAAAAGAGATGATAGGTCCACAAAACCTTACCCACTACAACATGTATAGAAGTATTCAGATAAATGGTGCAGCAGCTCCGGGCTATAGTTCAGGAGATGCAATGGCAGCTATGGAAGAGATAGCTAAAAAAGTGCTCCCATCAAGTTATGGCTATGAGTGGTCAGGAATGAGTTACCAAGAGACACTCGCAGGAGACTCGCAAATATATGTAGTTGTATTTGTTCTTCTTGTTGTTTTCTTAGTACTCTCAGCACAGTATGAGTCGTGGATTCTTCCGCTTATGATTCTACTCTCTGTTCCTATGGTTGTCGCTGGTGCAGTGGCTGGGCTCAAGTACTCGGGTATTCCACTCAATACCTTTGCTCAAGTTGGACTTGTTCTTCTCGTCGCCCTTGCTGCAAAAAATGCCATCCTCATTGTAGAGTTTGCAAAAGAGCAGAGAGAACAAGGTGTAAGTATAATTGATGCAGCTATAAATGCAGGAACACTCCGTTTTCGTGCGATTATGATGACTATTCTCTCTTTTCTTTTTGGTATCTTTCCTCTTGCATTTGCAACGGGTGCCGGTGCCATCACACAACAATCTATAGGTATTGTTTTGATGTTTGGTATGATAGCAGCGACTTTTATCTCAACGCTTTTTGTACCTGTTTTATATGTACTTTTAGAGAGTATGCGAGAAAAGTTTGTCAGCGTAGAAGATGAGATAGCAAGAAGGGAGTCAATTTAAATGAGAAGTATATTTACAATTATAGGGTCTTTGAGTTTAGCACTCACCCTTCAAGCAACAGAGATTTACAGTGTCGATGCTTTAATACTTAAGTCCTTAGAGAACTCTCCAGACCTACATATAAGCAAGGCGAACTATGAT
>JALSUU010000176.1 GCA_027071075.1 Sulfurimonas sp.
CACTGTCCACATCATCCAGATATATCAGGTGTGTGTAGTTGTAGAAAACCGAAACCGGGAATGCTACTTCAAGCAGCGCAAGAGTTTGATATTGATTTAGAAAATTCTATTATGATTGGGGATAAGGAACGCGATATCGAAGCAGGAATAAATGCGGGTTTAGAACAAAATTATCTTTATGATAGTACAAAAAAGATAAAGAGTTCAAAGGCTACGAAGATAGTCTCAAGATTAGATGAAATATGGAAAAATAGATGTTAATACTTAATTGTGGTGGTACTTTTAACAAAAGATACAATATGCTAAATGGTAGTTTAGAAGTCCCGTATGATAACTATGCAATTGAGGCTATACTTGATTCGACCAATAGTGATTTTAATCTTGCTGGTGTTGTTTATAAAGATAGTTTAGATATGGATTTTGATGATAGAAAGATAATTGCTAATATCATTGGAGAGTCGAAGGAAAAATCATTTTTAATTGTACATGGCACAGATACTATGCATTTAACAGCAGAGTTTTTAGCAGAGGTATTTGAAGATAGAACTATTGTAATAACAGGTGCCATGCAACCTTTTGAGATTGATAAAGTGGAAGCGAGTTTGAATCTTGGGATAGCTATAGGTTTTTTAAATGCAACAACGATGCAGGGTGTTTATATCTGTATGAGTGGAATTGTAACACCTTATCAGAAAATAGAGAAAAATAGAACTATAGGGAAGTTTGAAGTTGTCAGATAAAATAGCTTGTTCACATTGTCACTTGGAGTTTACTCAGGATGTAATGATAGAAGATGGTGGTCATTATTTTTGCTGTAATGGTTGTCAAGGGGTGTTTCATCTCCTCTCTGATGAGGGTTTAGAAAGTTTTTATGATAAAACAGGGGGTACTCCACTGGCCCCACCTATAGAGCAGTTTGAAGACTCTGCAAATTTTGATGCACCCGCTTTTTATGATAAGTTTGTAAAAATTAATAGTGAAGGATTTGCCGAAGTATCTTTGATTATAGAGGGTATTCACTGCTCTGCTTGTGTATGGCTCAATGAAAAAGCTTTGCATAAAATGGAGGGTGTCATTGATGCAAGTATCAACTTCACAAACAATAAAGCGCAGATAACTTGGGCTGATAATGTAGTAAAACTCTCTTCCATTATAGATATGATTCGTGCTATCGGTTACAATGCTTATCCTTATGATGCATCGATTCAAGAAGTGCATGCAAATAGAGAGCGAAAAGATTACTATTTGCGTATGGCTGTGGCTATTTTTGCTTCAATGAATGTGATGTGGATTGCAGTAGCGCAATATGCAGGTTTCTTCTCTGGCATGCAACAGGATATGAAAACTATCTTAAATATTGCAGAGGGTGTTCTTGCAACTCCAGTTCTTTTTTATAGTGGATGGATATTTTTTAGGGGTGCTTATTATGGTATGAAAAATGGGGTTGTCAATATGGACCTGCTCGTTGCAACCGGAGCGAGTCTTACCTATTTATACTCCATCTATATCACTATCATAGAACATGGTGAGGCCTATTTTGATTCTGTGAGTATGATTATTACTTTTGTGCTTGTCGGAAAGTTTTTAGAAGTTTTGAGTAAGAAAAATGCTGCAGATACACTCGATATTATTGGAAAACATCTGCCAAGTGAAGTAAATGTAGTAAGAGATGAGAAAATAATATCTGTAAAACTTGAGAGTGTGAATGTTGGTGACACTGTTGTGGTCGCATCAGGAGAAAAGGTTTTACTTGATGGTGAAATTACGCAGGGAGAGGGCTCTTTTGATGAATCAAGCTTAACAGGTGAGAGTGACCCCATACATAAAAAAGTTGGCGATAGAGTTATTAGTGGGACTTTGAGTATTAACGCAGATGTGCATTTTAGAGCTACAAAAGATTTTGAACACTCAACACTTTCAAACCTTGTTGCCTTGTTAGAGGGTGCGATTAATAAAAAACCAAAAATTGAACAACTTGCAAATAGACTCTCCGAGTACTTCTCTACAACGATTTTACTCTTAGCCTTTGCCACATTTTTTGTATGGTGGTTTTGGCCACATAGTTTTGAAGAGTCTTTGATGGTCGGTATCTCGGTTATAGTTATTGC
>JALSUU010000177.1 GCA_027071075.1 Sulfurimonas sp.
GTGGTTCGTCTCAAGCTTTGAGTGATATAAAAGCTAAAATGCAAAACCCTGGATGCTCTTGTGAAACCCTCAATCCAAGTGGAGGATGTTGTTTAGGAGATATTGGTTCTGCTATTAAAGAGATACAAAAAGAGTTAGGTTTGTTGTAAAACTAAAACTATCATCTCTTTAAAAGTTTTTTTATCTCTTGTGCTTGGATTGGATGACTAAAGTAAAAGCCTTGAATATCTTTACACTTATGTGCTAATAAAAAATCGAGTTGTGGTTTTGTTTCTACTCCTTCTGCAATAATCTCAATGTTGAGTGCTTCTGAGAGTGCTATTATGGCAAGTATGGTTACTTTACTTACTTCATCATTAAAAATATCTTTTACAAAAGATTGATCAATCTTGAGTTGCGTGATTGGGAACTTTTTGAGATAGGTTAGGGAAGATTGTCCTGTTCCAAAGTCATCTAGGGCTAATCCTATGCCGAGTTGCTGAATAAGTTCAAGTTTTTCTACACTCTCTTGGGGGTTACGCATCACATCTCGCTCAAGTATCTCAAGTTTTAACCATTTAGGATTGAAGTTATATTTTTGAAGTGTATCATGCAGTTTTGTGAGAAATGTTGGAGACTCTAACTGTTTGATGGCAAGGTTTAAAGAGAGTATACCAGGGTTTAATCCCTCCTTGTACCACTTTGCAAACTGTTTAAGTCCCTCTTGCATCACCCAGTTATCTATCTCTATGATTAAAGATGTCTCCTCTGCTACGGGGATAAACTTGGCGGGTGAAACCATACCTAAACTAGGATGCTCCCATCGTATAAGAGCTTCCATTCCGATGATTTTGTTGCGCGATGCATCGTATTGGGGTTGGTAGTAGAGAACAAATTGCTCTTTTTCTAAGGCTTCACGCATAGCTGATTCGAGCATAATCCTCTCAAAGGCTAACTCTGTCATCTCCTGTTTATAAAACTGAAAATTATCTCTTCCTTCACTCTTGGCTTTGTACATTGCATTATCAGCATACTTGAGAAGATCTTCTCCAACAGTTCCATCATCAGGATAGATACTAATCCCTATGCTACAAGATGGATAGAGATTATGTTCGCCAATGCTAAGTGGCGTATGAAAGAGCGTTATAATTTTTTGAGCGATATGCAGAACATCTTGAACGGTATCAATATTGTCAATTAAAATACTAAACTCATCTCCACCAAGTCTCGCTAAGGTATCCTCTTCTCTGATAGCTGAAGCAATACGATTACTTGCCTCTATCAGTACTTCATCCCCCACTGCATGTCCAAGAGAGTCATTGATCTCTTTAAAGTGATCGAGGTCAATAAAAAAGATAGCAAACTGTTTGCCTGAACGCTTATTTTTTTTGATGGATTGATTTACTCTGTCTGCAAAAAGGGTACGATTTGCAAGGCCAGTAAGTACATCATGTTGTGCTTGATACTCAAGGAGATGACTTTTTTCTTTTAGATGTTCTGCAAGTTCAAGATACTCAGTAATATCTCGAGTTGCTTCTATAATGCCTATACAGTTTCCATCATCATCTAAATAAGGTGTTGCCGCAATCTCTACAAAATGATTATTATCTAATGTATCTTTATGGTTGTGGACCACTTTTGTCATCTCTTTTGTTTGCAGTACCTCCTTGAGTGGGCATGGATGATCCTCTCCATCACAAGGAGTAGAACGATTATGAAAAATTTCATAACATTTAACATCTTTTTTATTCTCTAAGCCAAGAGTTTTTATCTGTTTTTTGATGATATCATTCATCACTTCAATAGTATAATCTTCCTTTATAACCATAATAGGGTCATGTACACTATCTATGATATTTTGGAGATATTTTTGTGATTTTTGAAGCTGTATCTGAATATTTTTATATTGTGTTATATCTAAAATAAATCCATATAAAATGATAGGGTTTCCCTCTTTATCTTTGCTAACTGTTACGATATCAAGTACCCAAATAATACTCCCATCACTTTTGAGCATACGGTACTCTATGGTATGGTTTTTTCCTTGTTTCGTCTCAAATGCACAATGTTTTATAGCCTCTTCTCTATCTTCTTCATGAATCAT
>JALSUU010000178.1 GCA_027071075.1 Sulfurimonas sp.
TTTGTTTCAACATTTTAGCATAAAATGGGATATATTTGTTGAAACATGACAAACAAGCATTATTGAAAATTATCTCAAATCCCCTTATCTAAAGGGATTTGAGGTATATTGATGAGATATGAAAATAGTAATTTTAAAGTGTTCGAGTCACATTGGACCCACCACTTTTTTTACCTCATAAACCCCTAAAATACGACATTCCAAAGAAACTCAAAACCTAAAACAAAAACATTTTATTTTATAGGTACCGAGATGGGTACCAAGATTGATATTATTTTTCAACAACCATAACAGGTTCACTCTCTTTCTTCATTAACTCTTCTAATTGCTCAATTGTCAATTATAGGAAAAAAAGCTGGAGCTGCAGAGCTCAAGGCAACCTGGTTTGGTTTTATTTCAGAGAGAGTTTATACATATCTCAGAATGATTTTGATTAATGGTTATAAATAATATGCCGAATTGGGATTGGTATAATGTAATATTAAGTGCTGTATTTAGGGCTTAAAAGCCCTTTGTTGTGAGGTTTAGAAAAGTGAGTGCTTAGTAGTTAAAAGCTACTTTATAGGTTGGATCATCTTCACTATAGCTACAGTGTGGTCCTGCTTTTTTGAGTATTGTTTTACAATCAGCAGAGAGATGACGAAGCAGAAGGTTTTTCCCTGTCTCTTCATACTTTTTAACGATTGCATCAATGGCTTCAACTCCTGAAAAGTCTAATACTCTTGCATTTTTAAAGTCAATCACAACACGAGGTGGATCTCTATCAATGTCGAAGTTATCTGAAAAAGTAGTGGCACTACCAAAAAAGAGTGGACCCTCTAGCTCATATACTTTTGTACCATCCTCTTCAACATAGGTCTTCGCCCAGATGCGTGCATGTTTCCAAGCAAAAACAAGAGCAGAGATAATCACACCTGCGATTACAGCTATGGCTAAATCTTCCACAACAGTGATGATAGTCACTACGACCATTACAAAAACATCACTACGAGGCATATGTTTGAGATGTGAAAAACTTGACCACTCAAATGTCCCGATACTTACCATAAACATAATTCCAACTAGAACGCCAACTGGAATAGTATTGAGTACATCAGTGAGAGAGATTACTAAAACTAAAAGACCAGTTGCTGCTACAAAAGAGGAGAGTCTTCCTAAACCACCTGAAGTAAAGTTAATGATACTTTGACCGATCATAGCACATCCAGCCATACCACCAAAGAATCCTGCCGTCATATTTCCACAACCAAGTGCTATACACTCTTTGTTTCCACTCCCTCTCTCTCCACTCATCTCATCTAAGACAGCAAGTGTAAGAAGAGACTCTATAAGTCCAACAAGAGCCATAATGATGGCATATGGAAGCACCATAACTATTGCATCGAGACTAAAGAGTGTATCTGGAATGATAAGATGTGGGAGTTGTCCTTTAAATTCGCTCAAGTTTGCGAGTGAACCAACTGTAAGGGTGTCTATATTCATAAAGTATACGATAAGTGTTAGTAAAACTATGGCAACTAAACCAGAGGGAACAACCTTTGTAAACTTCGGTAAAAGATACATGATAAGCATAGTAATACCTACTACGATATACATACTTATCCCTTGACCTTCAAAGAACTTAAACTGTGCCATAGCAATGACTATAGCAAGCCCATTTACAAAACCATACAGAGCAGGTTGGGGTACTAGGCGGATAAACTTACCAAGTTTCAAGACACCTACTAAAACCTGAATAGCACCAGCGATGATGGTTGCAAGGAGTACATAGTTGAGCATATGCACATAAAGTGCATCACCACTCATACCTGCTGCTGAGAGTTTAGCGTTTGCTTCTACAACAAGTCCTATCATAACGACAGCAACACTTCCTGTAGCCCCACTAATCATCCCTGGTTTTCCACCGATGATAGCAGTAATAACACCAATAATAAAAGCAGCGTAAAGTCCAACAATAGGACTCACACCTGCAATAAAACTAAAGGCGATAGCTTCAGGAACAAGAGCTACAGCAACAACTAAACCAGAGAGTACATCATTTTTGATGTTTGGCGATGCATATTTTTTTAAATCAA
>JALSUU010000179.1 GCA_027071075.1 Sulfurimonas sp.
GTATAGGTTCTAACGCCACTTGTAACTTCATCTCTGTGTGAACATCAAGAGCAGAAGTAGACTCATCGAAGATAACCACACTAGGATTAGCGATAATCATACGAGCTATGCTTAAACGCTGTCTCTGTCCACCTGAGAGTCGTACACCATGATGCCCGACTATAGTCTCTAAACCTTCTGGCATCTTCTCTATCATCTCATAGAGCTGAGCGATTTTAAGTGCTTCTATTATCTCTGCATCGCTCACACTATTATCCCCCATAGTGATATTAAAACGCAGGCTTGCATTAAAAAGTATGGGCATTTGCAGGACTAAAAATATCTCTTTTCTCAAAGAAGATTTATCTAGTGCTTCGATGTTGATGCCGTTGTAGCTGAGTATGCCACTTGACTTCTCATAGAAGCCTGATATCACTTGTGCAAGAGTTGTTTTTCCACTTCCACTTGCACCGATGAGTGCTATTTTACAAGCTGGGTGTATCTCTAGGGAAATGTTGTTGAGTATTTTTTTCTCAGGTGAATAAGAAAAACTCACCTCTTTTAAGGAGATATGTACGGCTTGAGACTCTAGCTGTTTTGTGCCGCTGGCTTCTGTTTTGAGGGCGAGAATTTTGTTGATGCGATCTAGTGCGGCTGAGGCTGAAGAGTAGGCATACTGAAATGAAAGTAGGTCTTGCACTGGTGTCATGATAAACCAAATATACCCAAACATCGCAAACATCATCCCTATACTTAGGTCACTATAGGCGACAAGCAGAAGTCCGCTCGCACGAAGCACCTCAAACATGATGAGAAATATCGTATACGAAAGTCGCTCATAAGCCACATTTTTATAACCATACTCATTGGAAGTCTTTTGGATGTTTCTAGCTTTTTCTTCTGCTCGAGTGAAAAAGTACTTCTCTTGGTTACTCGCTTTTATCTGTCCAAAGAGCTCAAGTGTCTCGCCTACATCCTCTTGAAAAGATGCTACAGCACTGTTTTCTGCACTTTTGAGCTTCCCAACTCTAGCGGACATTTTTTTACTCAAAAGCATTATCACAGGCTGAATAACCAAAATCATAATCCCCAAAATAGGATCAATAGCAAGCAGTACAAAAGCAATAGCCATAAGTGTTAAAACAGAAGAAACAAGCTTACTAACACCCGTAATGATGAAACTATCTAAAGTATTGACATCTGTCACAAGGTTAGAAGTGATAGCCCCACTTCCTAGTGTCTCGTACTCATTCATAGAGGTGATTTTTAGATGAGCGAGTAAACGCGAGCGCACCATAAAAGTCACATACTTGGCAATTTTTGTAAATATTTTTGTTAAAACCACTGTTAAAAGATAATACAGAACTCGTAAAAAGACCACTCCGAGGGTAACAATAGCGATGTAGGTAAACGCAGAACTCTCTCCAAGAAAGGAGTTGATGAAGTGCACAAATGTAGCAGGTTTATGAAGCAGAACCTCATCCACCATGACAGGGAGCATAAGAGGGATAGGCACACTCACTAAAATGGCAAGAAGTGTGATAATCTGCCCATAAATAAGAGCAGGTTTTTTATCTAAGATGAGATTGAAAATTGTTTTGATGGTTATCTTGTTTTGCATTGAAGAATTATAGCGAAGTTATCAATGTATTAATTGGATTTAGGATAGCAATATTTCTCCGTTTGATACAATTACTGCATTAAAAGAGGCAATATGATGATAAAATTACATTCAACGGTATTTGATAGAGGAAATAGGAGGTTATTTTGATAATAAATGAAGAACAAATGCAAGGGCATTGTGAGAATCTTGAAGATGAGTTTTCACCTCCTTTATCTGACGACTTAGTGTCTCTTGGCTTATGAATAAATACAAAGCAGTTCATAAAACTCTCCTCTCTTGGTATGAGAAAGAGGGACGCCACTCTCTTCCTTGGCGTTTAACAGATGATACTTATCATGTCTACTTAAGTGAAATCATGCTCCAGCAAACGCAGGTGAATCGTGTACGAGATGAGTACTATCCACTTTTTTTAGAAAAATTCCCTACCATCAAAGACCTAGCCGATGCTCACTTAGATGAAGTGTTG
>JALSUU010000180.1 GCA_027071075.1 Sulfurimonas sp.
CTTGTTGCTTCTCTTTAAATCCTGTTGTGATTGCATTTATGGCATCTATAGAAATAGCAAAGTTTGGAGTAGTCTTGACACGCTCTTGAAAGTTTCCTTTTCGCTCTATAAGGGAGTTTCTAAAGTCGAGCAAATCATCACTCTGCATCATCTCTGTTTGATTGTAGTGGTAGTTTTGTGTATGGGTTTGGAGTGTCTTTTGTTCAACTGCCAAATCTAAACCAAGTAGATATATACGCTCTATCTTCAGTGCAACAAGGATAAGAAAACTACTGCTTCCTGCACAAAAAGCAGAGATTGAGCCAAAATCTTTTTTAAATTCTGTATTACTCTCAAAGAAAAAAAGCTGTTTTTTTTCAAAAAGAGTGACTATACTTTGTGGTGTTTTTGTTGCAAAAAGGAGGAGTGCATCATCAAAAAAAGAGAGCTCTTTCACTTTTGTAAAATGTACAGCACTCCGCTCAAAACCATCAAAATGGGTAATGATGTCAGGCTTAATCTCTGCATCGTAAAGAATAGGCAGGGTAGCGGAGAGTGCTACTATGAGAAATTTTTGCTGATTTTTTTTAAGCCACTCTCTATTTTTTTCTAAAGAAGGTCCAGGGGCAATGAGTAGAGTGGGTTTCTCTCTCAAAGAGGCATGTAGCTGAGTATCTAAAAGATTTAAAAAATTATAGTTATGATGCAGATAGTAGAGTGAACGACTATACTGCTCAAGCATACTTGAGTAGAAGAAATTAAGATGTGACTGTGAAACGATAAGCGTGTGCATGGCTTTGAGTTTGGCTTCATTATGATGCAGGGCAGAGAAGAATTTGATAAAATGATTATAATAAAAAGCATCATCTAAAAACTTTTGAGAGAGTGCTTGAAACTCTTTTTGCTTGGCATCTATGGCAAAAGTGAGAGTAGCAACTTTCGCTATCTCATAGTAGGGTGTAGTAAAAAGAGAGAGTCGAAAAAGTTCCAAAGAGTCCTCGACAATATAGTAAAATTTTGCTCTGATTTTTGTGTGAACATCCTCTATATGCAAACCTGTACCAAAAAAGATAAATTTTTCTATCCGTTTCATGGTTTGCTCTTTATTTGAGTATTGTGAGTAGAGCTTTAAAATATCACGATAAGCTACTGGCGGTGCATCAACGAGTTTAAATGTCTCAAAAACATTCTCATTTTTTTGAAAGTTTACACTCTCTTGAATGGCTCTTCGTATTTTGCCACTCTGTTGGAGGTACAAAAATGTACTGCTCTGCGTATCAAAAATATCAAAGCCACCTGCTTCATAGGAGAGCTCATAACGCTGAAGTGCTGAAGCATTATCAAGAGTAGTTTCATAGGCTGAGAGTTTCTCAAAAAGTGAAGGGTGTAGCTCTTTAATATATTCGATATTTTTGTGATAATTCTCAATAACTATTGCATTAATATCTTTACTCAAAAAATCTCTCTCCAAAGAAGTAATCTTTTTGTGCTTTTTTCCCTAAAATTTCTTTGAGGTGTTTTGGATGCATTCCGTATCCAGGGCGAACACTTCGGATATTTTCACTTGTGAGTCTCTCCCCTTTTTTGATATTTTTTGCGACATAGAGACTGCGTGAAAATTGACGCGAAGCTTTTCTTTTTGGAGTCATGGAGTAATCAACTCTGCCTAAAAGTTTTTCCGTGTCTCGTATAGCTTGTACCATCTGTGCAAACTCCTCTTTGTCAAGAGAAAAATCGGCATCCGCACCACCGATGGACTTATCTAAGATAAAATGTTTCTCTATTACTTTGGCTCCAAGTGTTACAGCTACGATGGGTGCTGTGATGCCTAGGGTATGGTCTGAAAAACCAGCTATAACTCCAAAAGTTTCTGCAAGATTTGGAATCATTTTAAGATTTGCATTCTTAAGGGGTGCAGGGTAGGCTGAGGTGCACTTGAGTAAAATAATATCTTCGTTGCCAACACCTCTACAAATATCTACTGCATCTTGTATCTCATCTATGCTTGCAATACCTGTAGAGATAATCATAGGCTTTCCTTTTGATGCAGTATACTCTATAAGTGCATGATCTGTTATCTCAAAAGAGGCGATTTTATAAGCAGATGGGTTGAGGTTTTCTAAAAAGTCTACGGCGGTCGCATCAAAGGGGGAAGAGAAGATATCTATACCAATTTTTTTAGCGTAATCAAAAAGTTCTTTATGCCACTCCCATGGGGTGTAAGCCTCTTTGTAAAGGTCATAGAGCTTTTTCCCATCCCAAAGTGTGTTTCCCTTTATGATAAAGTCCTCTTTATTGGAGTTAAGAGTAAGTGTATCTGCTGTATATGTTTGGAGTTTGATTGCATTGGCTCCTACCTCTTTAGCAGCTTGTATAGTATCAAGAGCGACCTGCAGGGAACCCTTATGATTTGCACTGAGTTCGGCGATAATATAGGTACCATCTTGTCGTAAGTTAAAGTGACTTATTTGCATTTTTTAGCTCCAAAGTGAGTATCTTCTCTTGAAATTTTGTATGGGATATTTTAAAATTGTAGCGTAAATAGAGATTGAGTGCTTTTGTGTTTTTTTGTATCACTTCTGCTTTGAGTGATTGCACTCCCAAAGTAGTGAAAGCATAGTCTATTATAGTTTGCATAAGAGTGTCTCCAACGCCCTTGAGGGATGGATTACTATAGAGTCCAAAAAAACATTGTGATTTTTTTATATCTGTAAAGTCTATTACTCCTATGTATTTCCTATTTTTCTCTACTAAAAAATAGCGTTTCTTTTGAGTATTTTGTAAACTATCTATAAACTGAAAATGATTATGCATAGAGATTGGCTCTGTATGAAACATCCATTGCCGAACAGAAGTGTGATTTCTCCACTTTAGTATCATCTCTTTCTCTTGCAGTGTTAAAGTGTAAAATTTTTTGAGCTGTATATCATTGAGTCGAAAAAACATCTTTTGTAGAGTAGCAAAAAATTTTTGTTTTGAGAATTTTTTAAGAGTTAGATAGTTATTTTTATGAAGATATTTCTGCATCTCTTTTTGGTTTGAAGCTGTTTGTATGCTAAGAAAGGGGAGTCGCATAAAGTATGCTTCATTGGCTGTGACACTCGGTGTAATGATGCCAAAGTCACTTTTTCTCATCAGTTTAGCAATTTTTGTAGAATTTACAAAGAGTTTTATCCACGGTTTTGCTTGTACATACTTTTGAAGCTCTTTAAGATGACTATTTGCAGTTGTTGTGACTAGCTGGATACTAATGTTTGGAAATTTTTCTAAGACGCTCAGTATTGGAATATTTAAGTTGGCACTATCAGCACCACCCATAGCTAGAAAAATCTTCGTAGAAGAGTCCTCTTTATGAGCCTCTTTTTTTTTCGCCCTCTCTTTGTAAAACTCCTCTCTTATAAGCGTATATTTTGCCCCACAAAGAATTTTACACGATTTTGAAACCAGCGTTTTATACAGTTTCTTTTTTGCATAGATATTATGGTTAAGAAGTATGTCACAAGAGTGTTGTCTGTAGGTATCATCAAGTGATAAGACTTTTAAGTGAGAGTTTCTCTTTTTGAGTTTTTTCTCAAAAGAGCTATTTATGTCATAGTGGTCAATTATAAGTAAATCAATAGCTAACTTTTGAATGACTCTGTTCAGTTCTTCGAACTCATTTGATTGAAGGATGCTAAGAGAATATCCAGCTTCTAAAATCTTCTGATTACTATTGCCTTGTAAATCCTGCACAGCAAAAATGACATGCTTCTTTGGGTACTGTTTGGCTAAAACTAAGTCTCTCATAATATGTCCAGTACCGATGGAAGAGGAGGAGTCTGCTCGTATGAGGATATTTTTTTTCATTACTGCTCTTTTTGTAAAACTGCGTACATAAGTTCCGCTCTTTTCCAATCTTCTATCGTGTCAATATCCTGTACGAAGTGACGCGGTAGGATGATAGGAACACTTTGTGAACCAAAGGGAATATCGCTAAACTCTTTTGTTGTATCTTCCCAGTAAAATTGTCCTGCATCTTGATATGCTTCTTCTAAATCTTGACTGCGTTTGTAAAAGTTTTCAGGCCAAAACATCTCACATCGTGCATCCTTAGTTATCTTGAAAGTTCTTTGAATGGGAAAGGGCATAGATGTGACACTAAATGCCATTTTTGCATCAGAGGCTTTGAGCTTTTCATACCCTTCTGCAAGATACTTTATTTCCAAGAGAGGAGCGGTTGCATAGAGTGTACAGGCATATCGAAACTCAAGACCACTCTCTTTTAAAAAAGAGATAGCATGGGCAACGACATCACCACTAGATGTAAAGTCATCACTCAACTCTTTTGGACGCATAAAAGGGACTTCTGCTCCATACTCTTTCGCTATTGAAGCTATCTCTGCACTATCGGTAGAGACTATGACTTTTTCAAAGAGTTGTGACTTGAGAGCATTTTGTATAGAGTAGGCTATGAGTGGTTTGGAGTGAAACGCTTTAATGTTTTTGTTTGGTATCCGTTTACTTCCCGCGCGTGCGGGAATGATAGCTATGGCATCAGACATTAGAAACTACATCCTCTATAGTTGTATTTATATACTACATCTAAAAGTGTATCTGCTACATACTCTGCATCTTGCATACTCATAGTTTGATTGCAGGGAATAGAGATTTCAGAGTTGTAAAAATCATTTGCTACAGATAGTGAAACATTGCCAAATCGCTCTTTGTAAAAGCTGTTTTTATAGATGGGCTTGTAGTGTACTTGCACACCTAAACCTCTCTCTTGAAGCTCTCTAAATATATCCTCTTTTGGACAGTGAAGTTCAGGGTTAAGAATGATGGGGTAGAGATGGCGTGAAGTTCTTGTATCTGCCTCTATCTTTTGAGTTAAAAAAAGTTTTTCACTCTGAAACCGTGCATCATAGTACGCTGCAATCTCATTACGAGTATCTATAAACTGCTCAATCTTTTTAAGCTGCGAAGATCCAAGTGCTGCTGCGACTTCAGTCATTCTGAGGTTATAGCCCATAGAGACCATATCAGAGTTCCATAACTCTTTTTTTACCATACCGTGTGAACGATAGAGTCGTAAAGCTTTTGCAAAATCTTCATTATCTGTAAGGACTGCTCCCCCTTCACTGGTCGTAATAGGCTTAATGGCATGAAAACTAAAGATTGTCATATCAGCAAAAGAGCCAATCTTTTTTCCTTTTACAGAGGAGCCAAGAGCATGTGATGCATCTTGAATGAGCAGAAGATTATGTTTTTTTGCTATCTCTTTGATGCGTTCTATCTCCACAGGTTTTCCAGCAAAATCAATAGGGACTATCGCCTTTGTTTGTGGAGTAATAAGCTTCTCTATCTGCTTCTCATTTATATTTCCATCAAGTTTTACATCACACCAGATGGGTATGGCACCCAAATCTACAAACATATTTGATGTTGCAACAAAACTAATGGGAGAGGTAATGACAGCATCCCCTTCACCAATACCCGCGACACTATAAGCAGCTCTAAGTGCAGAGGTTGCAGAGTTAAAGGCTACTGCATACTTTGCAGTAGTGTACTTAGCTAAATCTTGTTCAAACTCAGCAACACGAGGTCCTTGGGCTAGAAAATTGCTTCTTAGAACTTCGCCAACAACTTTTATATCATCTTCATCTATGAGTTGCGTAGAGTAACTGAGCATTAGAGTTCTTCCTCTTTTGTACTTTTAAGTTTTTCTAAAAGTTCCTTATGGGTTAACCATATACTATTATCTCTTGAGTTATACTCAAATCCTTGTTTGACTATCGTACCTTTCTCGTTGAGACTGTTTTTTGTGTAATCAATAGGAAGAGAGAAGGTAATACTTGGCTTTATAACAAAATGGTCTTGAAACTCCAAAGTAAGGTGAGAGTCATCAAGAGGGCACATTACTTCATGGAGTTTCTCCCCTGGTCGTATGCCTATTATCTCTTGAGGAAGAGCAGGGGCTATTGCCTTTGCCATATCTGTCATCTTCATAGAGGGAATTTTAGGAACAAATATCTCTCCCCCTTGCATACGAGCGAAGTTTTTGAGAACAAAATCAACACCCTCTTGGAGAGTTATCCAAAAACGAGTCATATTTGGCTCCGTGATAGGGAGTGCTGATGCACCCTCTGCGATAAGTTTTTCAAAAAAAGGTATAACAGAACCGCGAGAGCCTAAGACATTTCCATATCTAACAACTGAGAATTTGATGTCATGTTCTCCTCTATGGTTATTAGCCGCTACAAAGAGCTTATCTGAGACAAGTTTTGAAGCTCCATAAAGGTTAGCTGGAGATGCTGCTTTGTCAGTTGAAAGCGCAATAGTGTAAGGTACTTGATTATCTATACAGGCATCAATGATGTTTTGAGCACCCATAACATTTGTTTTAATACACTCCATAGGATTATACTCTGCAATAGGTACATGTTTAAGGGCAGCAGCATGCACCACAAAATCCACACCAACCATAGCTTTTTGTAAACGAGGTAAGTCTCGTACATCCCCAATAAAGTAACGCATACATTTATTATTAAACTTTTGAGCCATCTCAAACTGTTTGAGTTCATCACGAGAGTAAATAATAATTTTGTTAGGTTTGAACTGTTTTAAGATAGTACGAACAAACTGTTTTCCAAAGCTACCCGTTCCACCAGTGATAAGTATATTTTTATTGTTAAGCATTTGGAAAACCCCTTGAAATATTTATGAATTTAGTAGCAAAAAGAGTACCACGGAATGGAATTAGAGTCCATTACCCCACATATGCAATTTTTTTGCCATAACGAGGTCGTATTCGGGGAGTACATCTATGTAGTTTTGTGAGCGAAATTCATACTCTTCTAAGATGTTAAGAACTGCATCAATATCCATGGTGCCTTTTTTTTGCATGATGATTATATCGCCTGCATTTGCTAAAGAAGTGTATGCAATTTTTAAGATGCCTTTTTGATTTTCATGAAGATGAAAAATATCTTTAAATATTACTATATCATGTGTTCTTGGAAGAGCACGAAAAGGATTTTTTAGATTGTGAATATATTGTAGTTTTGCATCAGGGTATTGTTTTGAGAGGTCAATATCTTCTTTAGGATAGAGAGCTAAGGAAAACTCTCCATCAATTTTTTGCATAAGTTGATAAAGTGCATCAGTAGTCTCATCAACCTCTGTAGTAATCTGTAAATAATGATTACCAGGGTATGGATTAAAAAGTTCTAAAAATTGTGTTAAATCCATAAGCTTTGTGTCAATACGCAAGGTCGTGAAGTTCTCTGAAGAGGTAGGCCTCCACTATTTCATCTACTCTCTTTTGCGTGTGTGCAACTAAAACAATCATAGACAGATTCATAAAGTCCATAACTGGTTCTGTGTCACTATTGACAACTACCGCTTCACTCCAGTTTTCAAAGCCATCAAATTTTTCATTATGTAGCACTTCTACAAGTTCACCCTCTTCGATGCGTAACTGTGCCCAAACTTTTACATCAAAAACTTTCGTAATTTCTGCTTCTTGAACTTCTGTGGAGTTCATCGGTACTAAAACTAACATTAGCCGTTGATCTCTTTGAGCTTTTTCTTACTTAATGTAAGTTTTTTGTTATCCATGATTCCAATTTTTTCACTTAAGATATCAGTTGCTATTTTTTTTGCATTTTTGAGTGAGTGCATCTTGTATGTACCACATTGGTAGATATTTAACTCTGGAATATCGCTTTCACTCTTCACTGTTAAAACATCTTGCATCGCTTTTTTCCAAGCTTTTGCAACTTTTTTCTCGCTTGGTGTTCCTAAAACTGACATATAAAAACCAGTACGACATCCCATAGGTGAAAGATCTATGATTTCCACTTTTTTAGAGTTTAAATGGTCTCTCATAAATCCAGCGAAGAGGTGCTCTAAAGTATGAATCCCACGACCATCCATCTTGTCAACATTTGGTTTGTAAAAACGAAGATCAAAAACTGTGATATCATCTCCGCAGTTTGTTTTCATCCCTTTAGCACGGCGAACAGCTGGTGCTGGCATAATTGTGTGGTCTACTGTAAATGAGTCTAATAATGGCATATAAAATCCTTGTTTTGTTTATTAGTATTTTACCGAAATAGTTTGATAATGAATTGAATTAAATCAACTTGATAAGATAACACAGTTTCGTCCAGAATTTTTTGCCTTATAGAGTGCTGTATCTGCTTTTTTAAGCATCTCATCAAAATTATCTCTTTTAGTGGCTTTTGGATTGATTCCTATAGAAATAGTCACAGGACAAACGATATCTTGATATACAACAGGCTCTTTTGCTATGGATTCTCTAATACGCTCTGCAAATTCAAAACACTGTTGTTGGGATAGTCGAGATGTATAGATAAGAAACTCTTCTCCTCCAAAGCGTATGAGAGTATCTTCATCTCTCATTAGCTTAGTTACTCTAGCTGCGACTTCTTGAAGTACTTTATCTCCTATATCATGTCCATAGGTGTCATTGACTTGTTTAAAAAAATCTATATCAAGCATAAAAAGTTGATAATTCCGAGATAACTTTTTTAAAACTATCTCATAGAGGTATTTTCTATTGTAAATATGTGTTAGTGGGTCAATATAGCCTTGTTTAGCTTTAGCTCTAAAATAGAGTGTTGTAGTATAAAGAAAAATAAACCAAAAGATACTTAGGACAAACATTAATAAAAAGAAGTGCGTAAAGCTTTGAAGTCGTGTCTGTATTTCGGCATCTAAAGCATCTGATATATCTGCTCCTATAAGTCCAACAACTCGATTCTCCTCTATAATAGGGTATGCGATTGTTATCCATAAGTCATCTTTTTTGTTATGATGAAAAATCTGCACTTGTTTAGATTGATAACTTTTGTCCCATAAATCACTAAGAGGGTTAAAGGGTTCAAACATATCTGCTTTTAGTGAAGTATTTGTTTCACTATCTAGTAAAAAGTAGTAATTCTTCTCATCATCTCGTGTAATAACAAAGAGGTTTTGAACCGTTGAGATACGGATAAGACGCATCATATCTTCAAAGTTAGCTTGTAAATTGACATCATTTGATAGTTTCTCTATAAACTCATTATTGGTATCTTTTATAAAAGTGTTTGATAACTTTTGAAATGTTTCAATATGAAAATTAATAATTTTTGCATTTAAATTATTTGCAGTTATTTTCATTATACTTTTGTACTCATGGTGTGAAAATAGAAATACTATTATAATCAGAAAACTTAGGAGAGTGAACTGAAGAATTTTATTTTTAAAAATCTTGGTATTACTTTGAGGATACAAACTTTGATAACTCCCCTGTTACATTTAATCCAAATTGATGTAATCGCTTCGATGAAAATCTAATTGTAGGGCGTCCCTTTTGCCAAAAGAATACCGCTATTGCTTTGGGTGAGTGTAAATACTCTCGGTAATTAAAGACTATTTTTGGCTTATTGCATTTTGGTTTGTCTGATAGTGTAGACAAGATAAAGTCTGCATCAACACAGCTTTGAGTAAAATGAATATGATTTTCTAAAGCTAGTTTTGCTTTTAATTTCGTGTCATCTGTGTATACATTAACCTTAGGTTGATGAGATAAGCTAGTCAATATTTTTTCTATAATTAATTTTTCCCATTGAGAATTTTCAGCTTGAACAATAGTAGTGATAAAGAGTAATGCAAAAATTAGTTTTTTCAAAAGCTATACTCCATACCTACACTAAAGAGTTGATCAATAGGAGAGTAGTATAAGGATTCAATAGATGGTATATATCCATGCATCTTTACATATTTGTATTCACTTTTAGCTGCACTATCAAATATATTAGTACCTTTAAGAGAAAATATAAGTGCTTGTGTTGCTTTGTAGCGTAAACCTGCATTATAATTTATACCATCTATTTCAGAATTTGATCTTTTGTAATAATTAAGTTCATTATAAATATCAAATTTATGCCAACTATTGAGCAGTTTTAAGTTTGCACCATATATATTGTCAATATCTCTTGATACATAATTATGAACTCTATTCATATAAATCATTGATGTTAAATCATTATAATCATCGTAGCTATAATCATATTTTAGACTTCCACTATAGTTATTATAGTACTCATCTATATCATATATGTCAACCTCTGAATCAGGGTTCTGATTTTGTATATATTCAAAGCAAAGAGCTATTTTATGGTTGTTGTTGCTTTTAGTAGCTTCAATAGAATAATCCATAATGTTTAGAAGATCTACTTCATTTTGACTTGTTGATGCTAATACAAATTGTTCAGTTGGTAGTTGCATCCTTGATGCAAATAGTTTTAAAATATTTCCATTTGAGGAGTATATATAGCCTAATCTTGCCTGTGTTGTATGAAAAATTTTGGCATATCGATTTGAAGCACTATCATAATGATTTACTTTTATTGAAGCTGTAAATAGTTGTATGTCGCTGTATAAATAGTCATCTTGTAAATAAAGTGAGGCTATACTATTGTCAACAAATTCAGGGTCTGTTGACAATATGCCATTATTATATGTTTTTACTCCATGAAGTTCTTTTTCTATGAATTCAGAGCCAAGTATAACATTGTTATTTTTATAGTTAAAATCTTTTTGAACTTTTATTTGGTAGATATCATCTAGACTCTTTGTTTCTAAGTGGTCTTGTGAGAGAGTTAAACTAGAGGGTTTTTGTGACCATCTAGATTTATCCATAGATAAATCTAATCTTCCATCTATTCGCATAAGTGAAAGAGAAAGTTTTAAAGAATCATCATCTAAAAAAGTCATATCTGAACTTACACGACCATAGATATAATCAATCTTCCCATCTTTTGGAGTTGCAAACATACTTGTAGATAAAAAAGGATCCATTGTCCGCTTTATTACATCTGCATCAAGAGTGATATTGTTATACTTCAGTGTCACTAGAGCATGTAAGTCCTCATA
This sequence comes from Sulfurimonas sp., assembly GCA_027071075.1. Lineage (GTDB taxonomy): Bacteria > Campylobacterota > Campylobacteria > Campylobacterales > Sulfurimonadaceae > Sulfurimonas. The sequence continues at coordinate 10,900 of JALSUU010000180.1, forward strand.
GCTTCTTAAGAGTGTATGGTTTTCATGTGTATACTCTTTTCTATTGGTATCTGTACGACTTGCATACATAAAGTACTCTAAGTCCCCATCTATACCAGCATAAGATACATTCTCATGATTTGTAGCACGAGAACCTATGTAGCCTAAAAGATGTGCTCCTAATTCACGATTTGGATCTTTGGTATATAGTTTTATCGTTATCATAGATGGCTCAGAGTTCACATTTGTTGATGTACTTCCTTCATATATCTCTACATGATCAACAAAACCAAGATCTATATTTCCATATATAAATAACCCACTTCCTGCAAATGCAGAGGTTATTTCATGGTTATTAACAAATATTTTTACGACATCACTCGCATATAGAAGAGGATCCATATGTAGAGTGTCAGGCATACCGAGCGAGTTTTCATCATATCTAAAAGAACGAAGAGAATTAAGAAGGTCTTGAAGTTTATAGGCTTGCATTCTCTCAATATCATCACGAGTATAGATAGTGAGATGTCCTAAAGATTCATTTTTGGTTTGTTTAGATAAGTCATTATCTTTTCTGTATAAGTCTAACATTTCATCTATATTGTAAGCAGATGCAACATCTATAAATAATAGTAAAATAATTAAAAGATATCTCATATTTATAACCTTTGTATATATAAAGTTATTATAACAAAAATAACACTTGTAATTATTAAAAAAAATAAATAAGAAAAGGATAAAAAGAGTAGATAAATATAAAATGTAATAGCTACAGAAGTATTATAAAATATTTCTGTAGTTATTGTGTGTTAAACGCGAGCTTCTTCTCTGCGGTTTAAGTATGCCCAATTAGCATCAACACGCTCTTGCCACTCTTTGATTAAGTACTTATACTGATCTTTAAAAAGGTGCTTAAAACGCCCTTGTGCTGCTAAATACTCTTCAACAGGAACAATATCTTTCTCTTTTGGTCTATAAGTTATGTTTAACTCGTGACCATCAATTACTTCATAAAGAGGGAATACTAAAGAATCTGTTGCAAGATCTGTTAAATGCATAGTATCTTTAGGGTCAAATTTCCACTCAGTAGTACAAGGAGAAACAGCATTTATAAATACTGCACCCTCAGTTGCAAAACCTTTTTGGATTTTTTTGACCATATCTTTCCATTTATTTGGTGCAACTTGCGCCGCATATGGAATATTGTGTGCAGCCATAATACCCATCATATCTTTTTTGTTTCTTGTCTCACCATAAGAGATTGACCCTGCTGGTGTTGTTGTAGCACTTGAACCAATTGGCGTTGAAGATGAACGCTGTCCACCAGTGTTTGCATAAACTTCATTGTCAAGAACAACATACATCATGTCATGATTTCTTTCCATACAACCAGAAATCCACTGAAAACCGATGTCGTAAGAAGCACCATCACCACCAAAAGCTACAAACTTAGGATTACGATCTGGTTGTTTTAAACGACCCTTCGTTTTCAGTGCTTTGTACATTGCTTCAGCACCTGCAACTGCAGTAGAACCATTTTCAAAACCGATGTGAATCCAAGAAGCATCCCAAGATGTATATGGATAAACTGCAGTACATACTTCAAGACACCCAGTAGAAGCTGCAAGAACTAAATCATCATTCGTTGCATTTAAAACTTCACGAACGATGATAGAGTGAGCACAACCAGGACAAAGAAGGTTTGCACCCTCAAATCTATCTGCTGATGTTGAAAACTCTTTTAAGTTTTTAATTTTTTTCATTTCACTCATACTAATTTCCTATAAATAAGCTAGTTTCGGTCCACGAACACCGATAAACTGTTGTTGTTGTGTAAGTACTTTTCCTGCATCAGCATTTGCTTGAAGCTCAGTATATAAATCAACTAAATGTTTCTTTGTTAAATCTCTTCCACCTAGACCATAAATGTATCCCGAAAGAAGCATTTTTGTGTCAGAGTTAAAAAGTGAACCTGCTATCTCATTAAAGAGTGCACCTGGTGTTCCTCCTGGCGCTGAACGGTCAAGTGCTGCTACAGCTTTTACATCTTTAAGTGCATTAGCTATTGAAGCAAAAGGAAATGGTCTAAATACACGAAGACCGATTACACCAGCTTTGATGCCTTTTTCTCTCATCTCTTTTGCTACTTCACGAGCAGTTTCAACCGAAGTACCCATACAAACTACTGCTATATCAGCATCATCCATATCATACTGTTCCACTTGATTATATTTTCTACCAGTAAGTTTTGCAAACTCTTCAAAAGCAGCATCGATTTTTCCGGGAACAATAGTCATCATGTCATTATGTTGACGCGCTTTATGCTCAAAGTGCCAATCCTCTTCAGTCTGTACACCATGTGTTACTGGATGTTCAAAATCAAGCATATCATTCATAGGTTTGTACTCACCAACGAAATTAAATGCTGTATCATCATCTATAGTATGCACACCTTGTGCCGTATGAGAAGTCATAAAACCATCTTGATTAACGATAGCTGGAGTTCTTACTTCATGATCCTCTGAAACTTTAAAGGCAACAAAGTTTAAATCATAAGCTTCTTGTGGGCTAAATGCATCAAACTGAATCCAACCACTATCTCGTACCATATACATATCTGAGTGATCACCATTTACATTAAGAGGTGCTGCGAGTGCACGGTTTACAATGTTTAAAACAATCGGTAAACGCATACCAGATGCTTGGTAGAGTGTCTCAGCCATAAGTGCTAATCCTTGGCTAGATGTAGCAGTTGCAACGCGTCCACCAGCTGCTGCTGCTCCAATACATCCAGACATTGCTGCATGCTCTGACTCAACCATTACAAATTCGCCTTCGACATAGTTATCGGACTTAAATTTTGCATACCCTTCAACAATAGGAGTTGATGGAGTAATTGGGTATGCAGAAACAACATCTACCTGACACTGTCTTAGTGCTTGTGCAGCTGCAAAGTTACCATCCCAAACTTCAATATCTCTTAGTTCCATTTTATCAAATGCCATCTATTTCTCCTTCTTTTCTTTAGCAGGCCACTGAGCAATCTCAGTTTCTTCATCTGCTAATTCTGGGAACATTAAAAGTGATTTTGGATTTGTAGGACAAACCTCAACACAAATTCCACACCCTTTACAGTGATCCATGTCTATACCAATCATCTTCTTATCACGAGAGATAATAGAAATATCTGGACAGTAAATCCAACAAAATTGACAATCAATACAATAATCTTTCGCAAAAATTGGCTTCTCAATTCTCCAGTCAGCTACACTTGCACTAAATGAGCTATTTTCTGTATATTTACGGTCTTCTTGAAGAGTTGCTGCAATATCACCAGCTTCACCCTCAAATGTACGAAGCATTGCTCCGATTTCAAATTCGTCCCAACCTGTATTTGCCATCATTAGTTCCTTATTTCACTTCGTCGTATGCACGCTGTATAGCCAACATGTTTGCATCAACAATTTTCTGAGGTAATTTTGCAAGAATTCTTTTCATATTTTCTTTGAAAAACTCAATATCATACATCTCAGAGATTTTCATAAATGCACCAAGCATTGGTGTATTTGGAATAGCACGACCAATAGTCTCTTGAGCAATCTTAATACAATCTACTGTATATACTTTTTTCCCTTCTAGCCTTGGCTGTGATGCTATTAGCTCTTTAGTGGACATATGTGTAGTAATAATATATACAGTATTTTCTTTACCGTTTATTGTTACATCAGAAGTGTATACTAAAGCAGGATCAATAACGAAAACATAATCTGGTTCCATATATTTCTCATGATTCATAATAACCGCATCATCAACACGGTTGTATGCAGTCATTGCAGCTCCACGCTTAGCAGATCCATAAAACGCGAATGCTTGTACATGCTTTCCAGTTGTCGAAATAACATCAGCTAAACCTTTAGCTCCAGTTACAGCCCCTTGACCTGCACGACTATGCCATCTAATTTCTAGCATAAATTCTCCTTAAGTTTTTTCAAGAAAGTTTTTATATTTTCTATCAATTCTATTTACTGTATTTTAGGCAAGTGGTACTTAAATATAGCTTGAAAATATAATATAGATAAGTGAGTAGTCTTTTATGTGATTATTTTCTACCTTTTAGAAACATCACAGCCTCTTTTGCATCATCATAAATGTACTGAGTGTACTGATTAAGTGTCTCTTTTGTGTCATATCCACTAAGAACTCCAATGGAATTGACTTTTGCATTTTGCGCTGAAATGAGATCAAGTTTTGTATCACCAATCATCCATACTTCTTGATTTGCTCTATCTGAAAAACTTTCTAATGCTTTTAAAATAGGCTCTTCATGGGGTTTGGGATTACTAACATGTTCTCTTCCTATAAGTACTTTAAAGTATTGCATAAGTTCAAAATGCTCCATAAGTATTTGCGAGTATTCTCCTGTTTTTGTTGTAACTATCCCTATCTCAGCAAATTCACTCGCACTTATTACAGCATCTTTTGCATTTTCTAAAAGGAGTGTTTTTTGTGTAGATATTTTTCTATAGTGCTCTTTGTATGTTGTTACATATTCCCACACTTGAGATTTGTCCACACCTAAAGATGCATACATAACATCAAGTGGGTAACCAATAAGGGCTTGTATCTCTGCATCACTAGGATGTTTTGTTTTATGAATGTCAAAAGAGTTGTGAAAACTCTCCAAAATAGCTTCCGTAGAATCAATAAGTGTTCCATCTAGGTCAAATAGTATTATCATAGTTTACTTCTCCCATCTAATATAATTATGCCAAATCCCACTAAGTGCAGGCTCGATATGTTGTATGTTTTTATTTACAGCAGTAATAGAGTTAGGTATATAGAGAAATAGGTAAGGGTTATCATCTGTTATGATTTGAAACATCTCTTGCCATTTCAAAGAGAGCTTTTCCCTATCTATTATGCTTTGGGACTCTTCAATAAGTCTGTTTACTTTTGGATTGTTATATCCAACTAAATTAAAGCCACCCTTTTTATCACTATCTTTATGCCAAAAAAGATAAGGGTCTGGAGTAGGAGAGAGCCCCCACCCCAATAAAATAGCATCAAACTTATGTGGAAAAACTACCATATTTAAAAATGCTTGCCACTCCATAACTCTTAATGTTACTGCAACATTTGCTTTTTTAAGTTGGTATTGCAGAATTTGTGCTGCGTAGGGTCTTATTTGGCTTGAATTTGAGGTTACTATTTCAAACTTAAAGGGGTGATTTGCATCATAACCTGCTTTTTTTAAGAGTTTTTTTGCCTCTTCTATATTTTGAGTTGGTGCTTTTACATTTTTATTAAAGGCACTACTTCCAGGAAGAAAAGGACCCGTACATACTTTTGCGTGTTTAAAAAAGAGAATATCGACTAATTCTTGTCTATTAATAGCTAAGGAGAGAGCCTTTCTCACATCCTGATTTTGAAACTTTTTCTTACGAAGATTAAAGCCGAGGTATGTGTAAGAGCGGGTAATTTTCTCATAAATGTTAAACTTCTCAAAGAAACTCTTTTGGAGTTGTCGCTCATACGCCATAGGCTCAACACTCCCAATATCAAGTTGCAAAGATTTAAGCATCAAAAAGCGTGTCATAGAATCCCCTATAACATGATAAGAGATTTTTTCTATCTTAGGTTTACCCTCAAAGTAAGCATCAAAAGCAGTCAGTTCAATATTTTTAGAGTGTTCTAGTTGTGTGAGTTTATAGGGACCAGTTCCTATTGGGTGTGTGTTAAAAGAAGAACTCATAAGATTTTCTTCATTTTTAAGAATATGTTCTGGAATAATTCCCATCATCCAAGTCTCTAAAGCTTTAAAATAGGGTTTTTTGTATTTTACTTCTAGTGTGTACTTATCTAAAACTTTTACACTCTTGACAAATCGAAATTCTGCACTGTAAGGGGAGGCAATTTTATCAGATATGAGTGTTTCATAAGTAAAAAGTACATCCTTAGCAGTAAACTCCTCTAAATCGTGCCATTTCACACCTCTTTTGAGTTCAAAAATAAGCGTGGTATTATCTCTAAAGTAGAATTTTTGTGCTAAGTCACCTATAATCTCTTTGGAGTCTTTATCATACTTAAGCAGTCCATTAAAAAGATGCCCTACTATCTCAGATGATGCAGAGTCAGTTGCTAAAATAGGGTTCAGTCTTGAAGGGTTTGAAGAGGTGGCAAGTTGAAGCGTTGCAGCATATATGCTGCAACTCAAGAGTAGCAAACAAAAGAGTTTTTTCATCCTTAGTTAAGAGCTTTTCCATTAATGGTAGCTTTTGAGTCAAGAAAGTTAATTTCAAAAACATAGCTATCAGCTTTCTCTTTTGCGTACGATTTCATCTGTGATGCAAATGGATTGTTTTGTGTTGCTAAAGCGAAGATTTTTTTAGAAATTTCTAAGTCTGTTTTCATTGCTAAATCTGCTAAGAGTAACATAGGACTTTGTTGTAGTTTTTTCTTAAGGTCTGCATCTTCTTTAAAGTTGATTTTTGATTGAAGTTTAAATCCACCAAGTGCGCCAATCTGCTTTACATTGAGATTTTTCATACTAAAGTCGGCTATTTCAAGTTTCACTCCCTTTGATAAGAGTTCAGCAGTTGTAGCAGAAGCTTGCGTTTGATTTGTAAGTGTTCTTAATTTTTCAAATATCAGCTTATCAATACCACTTAAAGCGACATCCATATTAAACTGCTTAAAATCAAAAGAGATATTTTTAGATGCCACATCCATACTCTCTACGGATGTTTTAGAATCAAGCTCTATTTTTGCATTTTGGTCATTCGATGATGCATTAAATTTTATGTTGTTAATCTTCACATGAACATTGTCATTTATTGCTAACATAGTAAGTGTTACTGTTTTAATATTTGCACTACTTACATAAGTACTTTGTGAGTCAAAGTTGTTAGAAGTAGTGAGTCCACTAAGACTCATATTGAGTTGTTCGTGTGGCTCAACAACACTAAAGTGCATCTCTTTTGCCTTAGTTTGTAATCTTGTAGGGGCTAAAAGCTCTCCTTGTCCACTAAATTTTACACTATCCATAATAAGTTGTAATTTTGCATCATTTTTCAGTGTATATGCCTCATTGATATCTTTAATATATCCATCAAACTCTTGGTTTAAAAAATTGTAATTGATGTGATATAAAATACCTTTTGCTTGAAGAAACCTATCTATATAAGTATAAAAATCAGGATTGTTTTTTTGAATAGATTTTACAACTTCAGGAGAGAGTCTTAGTGGATAAATCTCCATACTTTGTGATTTTGCAAATGGAAGATTACTATACTTTACATCCACACCGATAGTTAAGCCATTCATAAGTGCATTTACATAAGGAGGGATTTGGCCATCTGCATAGTTGTTGAGATACTCTATAAATTTACTAGAGTCTTGCAGATAAAACTCGAAATGTCTTGATGTGTTAAGATAAGAGGAATCACTTAAGTCCTCTTTAACCTCAAGTCCATAGGATTGTAGTTGTGCAACTCTATCATCAATAGCACCTTTTATATATTTGTTTCCAATGACTGGCAGTGCTGCGATAATCACTAAGATTATTACTACCGCTATTACGCTCTTTTTCATATATTTTACCCTTTAATGTTTAGTGAGAGTATTATATATAAATAAAGTTAATGTTTTAGAAGAGTCTGTTTTGAGTAATTTGAAAAGAGAAGAGAAGTTTTACCAATGCAAAAATGCATTGATAAAAAGAAGTGAAACGATTAACGCTTTGAGAACTGGCGAGAACGACGAGCTTTTCTCTTACCTGGTTTCTTACGCTCAACAACACGAGCATCACGAGTCATCATACCCTCTGGTTTAAGGATAGCTTTGATCTCTGGGTTAAATGCTACTAAAGCACGGCTAATTCCGTGACGAAGTGCATCTGCTTGACCACCAAAACCACCACCTAAAGTAGTAGCAACGATGTCAACTGAAGTCTCTTGCTTAGAAAGAACTAATGGTTGCTTAACACGAAGCTTCTTTGCTTCAAGTCCACCTAACCATGCATCTAAAGAAAGACCATTAATAGTCATTTTACCAGAACCTGGAGTTAACCATACTTTTGCGATTGACGCTTTACGGCGTCCTGTTGCGTATATTGTATTTGCCATTCTAGAAATCCTTACTTAGCAATTTGTGCAGTGTGAGGGTGTTGGTCACCTGCATATATTTTGAGTTTTTTAAGCATTTTACCACCAAGCTTAGTTTTAGGAAGCATACCACGAGCAGATAACTTGTAAAGTTTTTCTGGGTTTTTCTCTAAAAGTTCAGTCATTTTAACACTCTTCGTTGAACCGAAGTAACCTGAGTGAGAGAAGTACTCTTTGTTAGCTATTTTACCAAGTCCGTTGAACTTAGCTTTAGAAGCGTTGATGATAACTACATAGTCACCACAATCAATGTTTGGAGTCCAACATGGTTTGTTTTTCCCACGAAGAAGAGTAGCTACTTCAGTCATCATACGACCAAAAGTTTTCCCTTCAGCATCAATCAAAATCCATTTTTGATCAATTTGTTCAGCAGATGCAATTTTTGTAAATTTCATTTTGAACCTTTTTTTAAGTATTTTTATTTAAACAAACGCAAGCGTCTGATTTAGTGTTGGAAGTATAACTTTGTAACCTTAAACAAAACAAAAATTAAGTTTATTTTAATTAAAAGTTACTTAATTTCAGATATTTTTAAGAATTTTGATTCCCTACTTGTGATAGTTTGCGAACGAGTGTTGCATACTCTTCAAAGTTTTCTAAAACGATATCTACAAGTTTGGGTTCAAAATGTTTTCCTTTTTGTTCTTCTATAAATTTACGAACATCTTGATCACTCCACGCCTCTTTGTATACTCTTTTACATAAAAGCGCATCAAGAACATCTACAATTGCTACAATTCTTGCAAAGAGTGGTATCTCATCTTCTTTGAGACCTTGTGGGTACCCTGAACCATCATACTTTTCATGATGGGAGTAGGCAATGTCTGCTGCATTTTTTAAGACAACTCTTTTTGAATGTCGTAAAATTTGGTATCCCATGGTTGTATGTGTTTTCATGATTTCAAATTCGCTACTTGTTAATTTAGCAGGCTTGAGTAGTACCCTGTCAGGAATTCCTATTTTGCCTATATCGTGTAGTGGAGATGTTAAGCCTATTAAGGCTACATCTTCATCATTTAAGCCATATTCTTTCCCTATCAGTTTACTTAATTTTGAGACTCGAAGAGTATGGTCTTTTACATCTCCTGAGCGAATCTCTTCAATCTTACCCATTGCCATTATTGTTTCACCAAGAGTTAATTCAATCTCTTCATTTAAATGTTTGAGTTCTGCATTTTTCTTTTTCAGTGCCAACTCTTTTTCAATAACATCATGGTTGAAATTGTTGAAATTTTGAGCAAGACTATAGAGTTCTTGTGACTCATACATTTCTATATTAATTTCATTATGGTACTGGTAAGATTCTTCTCCATTTTTTAATATATTTGAAAGTGGTTTGGTAATATGTTTTTCTATAAAATTAAAAATAATCAAAATAATTATAAAAGCAAAGAAGATTAATAAAAATATAAAAATATAGCCATAATGTAGTGTAAGTTGTTGATACGACTTGATATCCATATCTATTTCTAATGCACCAAGTGTTTCCCCATCTTGTACATTGTGACATGCTAAACAGTTTAATTCACCCTCAGAACTTGCTTTGTATGGAATAATTGCTTTGACAATTCCCGCTCTATCATTCCAATAAAATGATGCTTCTTTTAGATTGATTTTATTCTCAAGATTTTTATAACTTTTTTCATTCTTTTTCAGAGAACTACCATATTGCTCTTCGACTGCCTTACCACGGATAATATACAAGGCCTTGATATTGTTAATAGTTTTAATCTCTTCTAAAAAGTAATCTCTTTTATCCATAATGTGGGCTTTCATATGTGATGTAAGTCCAGCTTTTACAACGGTAGATATCTCCATAGCTTTATTTTCAATAGTAAATTTAAAAAATTCTCTATACCCTATCATCATACTCAGCATAATACTTGCGATGGCTATAAAAAAGATTTTTAGCAATCTAAGGAGAGTTAATTTCTTAATACTTTTTTTATTCATAGATAAATTATATCATAGAGTTTTTAAAGTTATCTATGCTTTTTAACTTACATTTATGAGATTAGAAATTTTATTTTCATAACTTACAACTATCTCATCAAGTGCGATTTCTGCAGTTTCTAGCGACTCAAATAGCTCTTCTACTTGAGCTTCTTCTTCACTAACAATCTTTGAAAGTTTCATTAATTTTACACTATCTCCTTCAGTAGAAGCTTCGATAAGTTCTTCATGGTTATTTTTTAAAGAATCCTCTAGTTGCATGATGTTGTTTTCTAGTTTCTCTATTTTTTTCTTCAGAGGAGAGGTGATTTTATTTCTCTCTCTCACAAGTTCCGCCTTGAGTTTTTTATTCTCTTTATTGTTAGACTTTGGAGCGGTTTTCACCGCTTTTTCTTCCTCTTCCTCTTCCCAACCGATTTTGTTTAAGAACTCATCATAACCACCATCAAAGTATTCAGCACCATCACGAGCAAAGATGATAAGTCTATCGCATACACGACGGAGTAACTCTTCAGAGTGCGTTACAATGATTACAGCACCCTCAAAGTTTATGATAGCCTCAGTGAGTGCTTCAATAGACTCCATATCTAAGTGGTTGGTCGGCTCATCAAGAAAGAGCAGGTTTACTTCACGGGCTAAAATCTGTCCAAGCATAACACGAGATTTTTCCCCTCCTGAGAGAAGTGAGACTTTTTTATCGGCTGCATCACCACTAAACATCATAGCCCCAGAGATAGAGCGTATCACTTGAGTAGAGAGTTTTGTGTTTGCAGAGTGTATCTCATCTGTTACCGTGGCATCAGGATGAAGTCTTGCGATATTTGTTTGACCAAAATGTGCAAACTCTATAGATGGATGGGAGTTAATATCTCCACTCAGGGCTTTAAGCTCTTTTGCTAAGGTATTTAAAAGGGTTGATTTTCCTTTTCCATTTTTACCGATGATACCAAGGCACTCTCCTTTTTTAATGGTAAAAGAGATATCTTGAAAAAGAAGTTTTTCTGGGGTGTATCCAAAACTAAGATTCTCAACCTCAAGCATTATCTTTGCAGGAGACTCTTTAAAGTTAAAATCAAAAGCAAGGGTATTATCAAAGTTCAAATCATCTAGCAGGGTCATTTTCTCAAGCTGTTTTACCTTAGACTGGGCAAGGGCAGCAGTTGATGCACGGGCTTTGTTTTTAGCGATGAACTCTTCAAGCTCTTTTACCTTCTTATCTTGTGCAATTTTCTGTTTGGTATAAAGTGCATCATTTGCGTGTAGTTGCTCATAAAACTTATGTGTATTTCCCTCTATAACTTCTATCTTTTTACGCACAAGCCCCATCGTGTGTGTACAAACACTATCCATAAAGTCACGGTTGTGGGTGATGAGAATAACCTCACCTTCAAAAGCACGAAGAAAGTTTTTAAGCCATCTAAGTGAGACGATATCAAGGTAGTTAGTAGGCTCATCAAGCAGAAGTAGGTTTGGTTCAGTTACGAGCAGTTTTGCAAGGTTGATGCGTATCTGATACCCACCAGAGAAAGAGAGAGGATCTTGCTCAAGGTCTGAAGCTGAAAACCCAAGCCCAAAGAGTATCTTCTCAACTCTATAAGTATCATACTGCATCTCTTCACTCAAAGCAAGTGCTGCTTCTTCTCTAAGTGTAGATTCTGAGAAAGTAAGGTGCTGTTTGAGTGTACCTATTTTGTAGTTTTTAGGGATGATAATCTCCCCATCATCAGGCGTCTCTTCTCCAAGTATGAGTTTAAAAAGTGTAGATTTTCCACTTCCATTTCTCCCAACAAGACCAGCTCTGTTTCCAGCATTAAGCTTGAGGTTTAAGTTGTGAAATAACTCTTGAGAGGCAAAGTTTTTTGAGATGTTTTGTAGTTGTATCATAAGGTTAGTCTTTTAAAGAAATTATAGCACTTCAAGTGTTAGATTTCTCTTTTTTAGCAAATCCTACCCCTTTTTTTGTTTTTGCTTTGAGTTCTAAACTCTCGATAGCAGTTCTGTAGTCTAAAGCATTTTGATGCATCTGAGAAAAACACATAGCAATAGTAGCTATGGTATTTGGCACCTCTCCTTTCTTTTTATAAGATTGGATATTTTTTTCGCTCACTTTTATAAGTTTGGAGAACTTCGGTAAACTTATCTCTGCATCGAGCAGTAATTTTTTAAATTCTATGAATGTCATATTAACTCTTGTACTATATTTTTGTAATCACATTGTAACTTATTTGAATTTATTTATAGCTTATAGTCATAAAGTATTGACTTTATTGCATAAAAAATATATAATCTCTATAATTTATTACCAATAGTAATGAAATTTACATTAAAGGAGCCTCAAATGGCAAAAGTATTAAAGAAAAAAACAGTAAAGTCAGTTGCGAAAAAAGCAGTAAAGAAAGCAGTAGCTAAAAAGATAGTTGCAAAAAAAGCAGCGAAAAAAGTTACAAAGAAAGTAGTAAAAGCGGCTACTAAGAAAAAGCCAACAGCGAAGAAAACAGTGAAAAAAGTAGCTAAAAAAGTTGTGAAAAAAGCAGCTCCAAAAAAAGTTACAGCTAAAAAAGTAGTAAAAAAAGCAACGCCAAAAAAAGCTGCAAAGAAAAAATAATCTTTACAACTTTTAGTAAAATCTAAACCTTCATTTTGAAGGTTTAGAAAACTTCTAAATCTCTACAACCTTAACCTCATTCTCAAGTAAATAACACAAATACCCTTTTGCATCTTCCCCACTAATCTCTTTGATAGCTTTGACATAGTAACGCACCTGCTTGATGTGATGCTCACTAAAACTGAGAGAACTTTTATAGTCTATAATGTTGTATGAGCCATCCTCTTTGTGAACAAGAAGGTCTATGTATCGAAGGTTTTTGTTGTATCGTATGGCTTTTTCTCTATAACACTCTCCCTCTATGAGTGGAGCTACTTGGGCAGAGTTTATAAACATCTCTACTCTTTTGGTTATATCTTCAACCTCTTCTGTAGAGAGAGTAAACCCAAACTTGTTAAGCATTATACTTTTAGCATTTGTAATGTTCTCTACTGTAAACTCACCTAACATCTCTAACATATAGTGCAGAGCTAGACCAAAGTTTATAGCTGTAAGGTCTTCATTATTTTGACTCTCAAGCGCTAAAATATCACTTTGCGTGCCATAATAAAAGTCACTGTACTCAAGTTTTTGAAAAACTTGTTTTGTCTCTTCTCCACTATTTTTACACACTAATTCTCCAAAACTTTTCACCTCTAACTGCAGAGACTCAAAGGTGGATTTTTGCTCTTTTTGGATGATAATAAGATTCTCTTTTGCTCTTGTAAAAGCTACATACAGAGCATTTAAAGTATCTTCTCTTGTAAGCGTTTGCTCTTTTTCTAAAGCACGAGCATATTGTGTATCTATGGCATCTCTCCCCTTTGTTCTGAGGTAGATATTTTGGAGTTGTATGCCATCATACTCGTAGATGATGCTCCCTCTTGCTGCAGGTGGTTTTTTGAGTCTGTCCATCACGATGACATGGGCATACTCTAAACCTTTGGACTTATGCACAGTAAGCACACGCACACCGCTGAGGTCTGATGCAGCTGCTGCAGTATCGAGCCGTTCATACTCAAAGAGTAGGGCTTCTATATCTTGGTATTTACTCACAGCAGAGAGGAAACGGATGAGGTGGAAGTCATCGCTAAAGAGTTTGTATCTATCTATAGCTTGTTTTATGATGTCAAAGAGTTTGGCACTTTTTAAGTCAATAAAGTAGATTTTTTTTGGCTCTTGAGAGATGAGTGCGAAAAAGTTGAGTCGGTAAATCTCCTCTTTAAAGTAGAG